>JAZOBZ010000062.1:0-7001 GCA_045596245.1 Alistipes sp.
ATAACAAAGACCTAAATACGATTTAGGTGGTTATAGCGGTGAGGTTCCACCTCTTCCCATTCCGAACAGAGAAGTTAAGCTCACTCGCGCCGATGGTACTGCGGTTTTCCCGTGGGAGAGTAGGTAGCCGCCTCTTTAAGACCAGCCAATAAGGTTGGTCTTTTTTTGTGTCTATATGCGAACTCTTAATGATTAGCCTTTAATAGAGGTTATTGGTAAGGCTGGTCTTAAAGAGATATATGTTACCCACCCCCTAAATCCCCCTCCTGTGAGGGGGACTTATTGTTGCTTGTGGTAATGACTACTGAAATAAAAACAGTTTTCCGCTTTCCGCTTTCAGTTTTCCGTTATAGAGAGCCGTAGGCTCGTGCCGTAAGTTAAGCCTTGCCACCGATAACTATTTTGCCGCCAACATCTGTGTCACCTACCCTCCCCGAAAAAACAGACATAAAAAACTACGGAATTATATAGTTTAGTGTTGTAGAGAAATAGAATGTTATACCCCACCGTCCTAACGGGCACCTTCCCTAATTTAGGGGAGGAATATATAAAGTAATACATAACTATTGTCCCCCTAAATTAGGGGGACGAGCGTAGCGGAGGGGGTATGTAAAAACAACAACACTAAACTATATAATTCCGAAAAACTATCTAACAAACTTTGTTCTATTTTGGGAGGTTTTGGGCTTTAAATCTTGCAGATTGAGAAAGAATTGCTAAATTTGCAAATAGAAACAAAATCGTCATTCCGGGCGAATGTAATGAGCGTGGGAACGCTGATATTAAGCCAGGAGCAGTGCTGAACATAGTTCGGACTATGCCGAGGCGGAGCAGCGAAGACCAAAAGTCGATCTTCCTTATATTATTTGAACTAAAAAGATGAAGATTGTCACGAACTGTCGGCTCTCGCAATGATGAATATAGTTCAATTATTTTGAATTTTAAATTCAAATACGATTTGTTGGTTGTCGGTGCCGGACTCTACGGTGCCGTTGTGGCGTATCGTGCCCATAAGGCAGGTAAACGGGTGTTAGTGATTGACCGCCGCAGCCATACGGGCGGAAATTGCTACTGCGAGGATAATAAGGGAATCTTCGTTCACAAATACGGTGCGCATATCTTCCATACATCGAACAAAGAGGTATGGGACTTTGTAAATCAATTCGTTGAGTTTAAGCCATTTATCCACTCTCCACTTGCAAATTATAAGGGCGAGATTTACCCTCTGCCGTTTAACCTAAACACCTTCGATGCGCTGTGGGGCGTAAAGACGCCAGATGAGGCAAAAGCGAAAATCGAGGAACAACGACTACACCTCGACCACGAGCCTGCGAATTTGGAGGAACAGGCGCTGTCGCTGGTTGGCAAAGATATCTTCGAAAAGTTGATTAAGGGCTATACCGAGAAGCAGTGGGGGCGTAGTTGCGAGGAGCTACCTGCGTGGATAATTCGCCGCCTGCCACTCCGCTTTGAGCGCAACAACAACTACTTCAACGATATCTATCAAGGTATCCCTGTCGGTGGTTATAATCCACTGATTAAAGGGTTGTTAGAGGGTATTGAGGTGCAACTCGATATCGATTACTTCGACCATCGTGAGGAGTTCGATGCGATGGCGAAGAAGGTGCTATATACAGGCGAGTTGGACCGCTTCTACAACTACCGCTTTGGCAAGTTGGAGTATCGCTCATTACGCTTCGAGGAGGAGCAGTTACAACAAAGAGATTTTCAGGGTGCTGCGGTGGTAAATTACACAGACCGTAAAACTCCATTTACGCGTATTATCGAGCATAAACACTTCGAGGATAGGGGTGCGGAGCATACCGTTATTACTCGCGAATATCCGATGGAGTGGAGCGAGGGAGCAGAGCCATATTATCCTGTAAACAACGAGCGCAACACCTCACTATATGCCAAGTATCGCGCCCTTGCCGATTCGGAAACGAAGTATCTTTTCGGCGGTCGCCTTGCTGACTATCGCTATTATGATATGCATCAGGTCATCACTGCTGCATTGGAAATTGACGCCATATAATTCCTCTTCATTGGTAGAAAATGTCGATTCGTCCCATAAAAATGTCGATTGAGCGACTATACCGTACACACTACCTCTCTTTTTGGTAAATTTGTGAAAATTACCAAATAAATATCTGTTATATGAGAGGTTTTTACATACCTATATTATTATCTATATTTTTTGCTTTCGCAGTCGGACATGTCGCTGCCAAGCCCACAACATCGCACGAACAGGTTAAAATTAACGGTTCGGTAAAGGATGAGGCAGGCGAAATAATTACGGGAGCAACAATCTTTGTCAAGGAGAATAGCGCCATCGGTACTGTTGCTGATGAACATGGTCGCTATACGCTGACAGTGCCTATTGGTGCTACGCTGAACGCATCGTTCTTGGGCTATCAAACCCTTGAACGCAGGGTGGTAAAGGGTATTTTGCACTATGACTTCATATTGAAAGAGGAGAGCCAGAAGTTAGACGAGGTGATTGTTATCGGTTACGGTGAGGTCAAAAAGAGTGACCTTACAGGTTCGGTATCGACCATTGGTGCGCGTAATTTTGGCGACCAACCTGTCAAAAGCATGTCGGACATCTTGCAGGGGCGTAGTTCGGGTGTCGAGGTCACTACCGTAAGTGGTATGCCCGGTGCTTCGGCAAAGGTGCGCATTCGTGGTACTACCTCCATAAATAAGAGTAGTGACCCGTTATATGTGATTGACGGAATAATCTCTTCGAGTGGTCTTGATGGCTTGAATCCACAAGACATTCAGTCGATGGAGGTGCTGAAAGATGCCTCATCTACGGCTGTCTATGGCTCGCGCGGAGCCAATGGTGTAATTCTCGTAACCACCAAAGGTGGAGAACAAGGTAGAGCGCGTGTGTCATTTGACGCCAAGGTGGGTATCTCGGAAGTTCGCAAGAATTACAACCTGCTCAATCCCTACGAATATGCCCTTGCACTCAACGATATTCGCGGTGCGGGTACAATCTCCGATGCCGATGTTGAGGCCTATCGCCGAGGCGAGAAGGGTATCAATTGGGTGGATTTATTGACTCGTACGGCTGTAACGCAGAATTACAACCTCAACATTTCGGGTGGGGCAAAGCGTGTGCGCTACCTTATTTCGGGAAATATGCTCGACCAAGAGGCGGTAACAATCAACTCGAAATATATGCGTTACGGTATTCGTGCCAACATTGATGCAGATGTAAGGCGCTGGCTTTCGGTATCGATGAAACTGAATGGTTCGATACTGCATCAAAAGAACGGTGCACCAAATTGGTTCCATGTCTTGAATTTCTCGCCTACGATGGAGTTGCGTGACCCCGTTACGGGCATCTATAATAATGACCCATATAACATCGGTACGGGTTATAATCCGTATGGTGTGATGACCGAAAATTATAGCGATTCGTATAGCTATAACCTCAATGCTAACGCACGCTTGCTCTTCAAGATTGCCAAAGGGCTTACACTCTCGGTGCAAGGAGGTTACGACTACGACCACGCTCCTTCGTACGCCTTCTCTTCGAGCAAGCTGGCGCCCGGAGCAACAAGTTCGATGTCGAATGCCTCGGCTATGCATCGTTATTGGCAGAACACCAACAACCTCGCATATAGCGGTACATTCAACGGTCACACCATCTCGGCAAATGCCGTATGGGAGATGAGTGGTGTTGTGGATACAGCTCTCTCGATAAGCGGTTCGGGACTAAGCAACGAAAGCGTAGGTTATTGGGATGTGGGAAATGCCGCAGTGCGTAGCGAGAGCAACGGCTACACCGAGTCCTCGTTGATGTCGGGCATTGTGCGCCTTAACTACGACTACAAGAAGCGCTACTTCGTTACGGCAGCCTTTCGTGCCGATGGCTCCTCGAAGTTCCAGAAGGGCAACCGCTGGGGTTTCTTCCCTTCGGCTGCTGTGGCATGGGATATTGCACAAGAGAACTTTATGAAAAAACAAAAGGTTGTCGAGCATCTGAAAATCCGCGCCAGCTATGGCGTTACTGGCAATGAGGGTATCTCGGCATATAGCACTCTCGGAATGTTGTCGGCAACTTCCTACGGTTGGGGCACTTCGACAGGCTATACGGGCTATTGGGGCAACACCTTTGCTACGCCCGACCTCACTTGGGAGAAGACTACGCAGTACGATGTAGGTCTCGACTTTACCATCTATGGCATAAACTTCTCGTTCGATTGGTTCAAGAAGAGTACGGTGGATTTGCTCTTCCAGAAGCAGATACCTCACTATAACGGCGGAGGCACATTCTGGGTGAATCAAGGAGCATTGGATAATACAGGCTTCGAATTCTCGCTCAACACATTCGTGGTGGACAGAGCTGTAAAGTGGGAAACTTCGGTGAATGCCACCTATATAAAAAATACGATTGTCGATTTGGCTGGCAACGACTTTGTGCTGACCTCCAATTACAGCGACCTTGGAGGTCCGATGCAGATTATGAAACCCGGCTATCCACTCGGCTCGTTCTATGTTTATGATTGGGTAGGATTTAACGATAAGGGCGCAAACCTCTATCGTAAGGCAGATGGCTCTTTGACAACATCACCAACATCGTCTGACCTTGTCATCAAAGGGCAGGCAACGCCAAAATGGACTCTCGGCTGGAACAACACCATATCGTGGCGAGGCTTGTCGCTCAACATCTTCTTCAATGGCGCATTTGGTATGGACAGGTTAAATATGAGCCGCTTCACGACAGCCTCGATGAGTGGTGTGTCGCGCTTTATCACACTGCGCGATGCCTACTTCCAAGGGTGGGACTATGTCGAAGATAAGAGCAAAGCGAAGTATCCGAGCGTAAAGAACTCCGATAATAAAAGCTATGCAAATTCGGACTTTTGGTTGGAGGACGCCTCATTCTTCAAGTTGAAGAACATCACCCTCTCCTATATGATACCGCGCTATGTAACTCGCTTTGCCGAGATACACCTCTCGGTAAGTGCGCAGGACCTCTTCACCATCACCAAATATCAAGGTATGGACCCTGAGGTATATAACGGAGGTGATGGCTTGGATTATGGCGCATATCCTGTACCTCGAACATTTACATTCGGCGTAAAACTCGTATTCTAAAACTGATGATACTATGAAAAAGATACTATATATACTTTCATTTGTTGGCACAGTAGCATTTACCTCCTGCACCGACTTTTTGGAGGAGAATCCGTATGGCAAGCAGTCAAGCAATAACTTCTTCTCGCAGAAGGAGGATTTGGCGGCATCGCTCAATGCGCTATATTCGGTGGTAGCCACTTCGCAGGGGCAGAATAACTATGTCGGCACAAACTTCCTCGTGGGCGATGATATCACCACGCACCCTGCAAGTAATAAACAACCCCTGCGTGAGCATGACCAATACGATGTTACCGACAACAACTCGTGGATGGTAAGTTTATGGGAGCAACGCTACAAGGTTATCAAGGCGGCAAATTTCATCATCAACAACGCCTCGCGCACTCCCGATGTATCGAAGGAGGCGATAACCGAGGCTGTTGCACAGGCGCACTTTTGGCGTGCCTATTCGCTCTTCTACCTCGTTACCACTTGGGGCAAAGTGCCTGTAATGCTCAATGAGGAGATAAACTACAACGCCAAAGTGTGGTCGGAAGAGGATATCTATTCGCAGATTATCTCCGACTTGGAGGCTGCCGAAGCGGGTTGTCCTGTAATCTATTCGGGCGCACCATATCATAATGGCAGTATGAATGTAGCAGTGTCGAAGCCCGCCGTTAAGGCTGCTATGGCGTATGTCTATATGTGTATGGCAGGCTGGCCACTCAATAAGGGCGTGGAGTACTACGCCTTGGCGGCCGATAAGGCAGAGGAGGTTATCGACTTGGTGGATAGCGGCACATACCAATATCGTCTGCTCGACAACTATGCCGATGTCTATTCGGTGAAATACACTCAGGCTAATCCCGAAGTGTTACTCGGTATCTTTTACCATCGTGACCGCACTCCGCAGATGACTCCGTTGACAGATATTCTGTTCGATATGAAGCAGAGTGGTTGGGACGATACACATGGCGAGATAAAGTTTTGGAAGGAGTTCCCCGAAGGAGCTCGCAAAGATGCGACCTACATACCGAAATTGTTGCTCACCGATGATGTGTTGCACGATTGGTGGTACGACAACGGTGGTAGGCGAGAGGTTGTAGCGCCTGTGTTTAATAAATCCCCCGAGTCGGCAACTCGTGGTGAGGAGTTCGACTACACCTCACCCCTTACTCCACCGCAGTTCGGACAGAAGACCATTCAGGTTATTCGCTTGTCGGAGGTCTATTGTTGGTATGCCGAGGCTTCGGCGCGTGCAGGTCAGGTTACGAATAAGAGTGTCGAGGTGCTAAATCGTGTGCGCAACCGTGCCGATGGAGCGCAGACAAATCGCTATTCGATGTCGATGTCGGCAGAGGAGATAGCCGAGGCTGCTTATAACGAGCACGGTTGGGAGATGGCAGGCTACTATTGGAGTGGCTTCGCGACACGCGCAAGGGATATGTTCCGTATGTATCGCTATAAGGAGCATTTCGAAGTTCGCAAGAAGAATGAACCCATCGAGGTTGTAGATGGTTCGGGCATATTCCGCAAAGAGGCTGTACCCGTTACGGGCGAATGGAACGACAGCAAGATGTACTGCCCGTATCCGTACGAGGATACTACCTATAACCCAATTCTAAAAAATTAGAATTGCAACGCCTATTATACAACTTCCGGCAAAAAGAGCGTGTCTAAAACTATTAGACACGCCCTTGTGGTACAAAAAAAAGCGGAATTATATAGTTTAGTGTTGTTGTTTTTACATACCCCCCTCCGCTACGCTCGAGCCTGTCTAACAAGTAAAAAAGTTAGGCAGGCTTGTTTGTTGTTGTGGATTGAGGGGGTAAAATTTCAATAGACGGAAATCATAAAAGTTTCGATAAAATAGCATTAAGCGATGCAGAGTTGCGTTAAATTGATGTTTC
>JAZOBZ010000063.1:0-9518 GCA_045596245.1 Alistipes sp.
GGCATACTTCGTCAAACTCAATAGGTTCGTTCGCCACCTTAAAGTACCAAGAATTCCACCCAAAGTCGTACTGCAACAGACCACAAGCTTCAACATCAATTTCCGTTCTAAAACAGAGGTCACTATAATAGCCGTATTCAGCCCTTATTTGCAAGTACTTATTATTAGGAATGATGATGTCCACGCCGTTGAACGAGTAGTCAATATTTTGATACGCTCCTCTTTTGATCTTTGCACATACACTCATATTAGGAATTAGTGCAAAATTGGGGTATCCCTTTGCCCTGAGCGATTGAAAAAAACTTGTATTTTCCAATTTCAGGTGCAGCGTATCTGTTTTCAGACGGCTAACATCAAAATCTTGAATGATTTTTAATTTGTACGGATAAAATGCAACCCCTAAGGAGTCTGCCGGGTCTGATGGTACCACTTTAACAGACAAGGTAGAACGCACCCCTTGCGCATAAGCTGAGGCAAATCCTAAAAATAATGCAACAACGAGTAATATATAGTTTCTTTTCATCAATCAATTTCTTTCGTTTTGCAATTAAAGTTTTACAACTATGCAAAGTTACTCTTTTTTCATAAATGAAGGAGTGAATAGCCTACAAAAGTATATGAAGCGTGGAAATCCCGCTTTACTTGCAAAGCCCCTTCAATAACTTAACTCGAAAGAACAAAACCTTGTTTTGGTGAACGATGACAGTGTTTGGCTTCTTCATTTTTTGCATTATTTTTGAAAAGTTATTATTTCCAAAAGAACAAAGAAAACCTGCCTAACAAAAAACTTGTTAGACAGGCTCTTTTCCTATCCCTGCCCCTCCATTTTAGGATACCCATTATGCGTTCCGCTGCGGAGAAGTTCTCGCACATATAACTTTCCTTTGCTGACCGCAAAGAGATGGTTTCCTGCAAAGGCGATAGTTGTAACCTCTACACCCGGCAATGAGAGTATTGTGCGGACACGACCATTCTGGTCGCACACCTGAATACCAACCTTCGAAGCGACATAAAGGTAGCCCGAAGCGTCATAGAGAATCTGCCCAGCATCGGCATAGAGGAAGTAGAATTGCTGGCCGTGCGAGAGTTTGCCATCGGGAGTATTTATGTAGTCCCAAACCCAATTACTACCCTCAACGCGCTTGGCGGTGTGAGTGCCTCCAGGATAGAGAGCTGTATATGGGTCGCTCAATGCTATTTTGCCCTTAGCCTTTGTGCGTTTGCCATCTACATATACAAACTCCTTTTGCCTGCCCGACCGCAAAACGACCTTCTCCTCGGAGTGAGGGTGCAGCATCGCTCCGTCGGAGATGTTCTCGCCAATACAACGCCACTCCTTGCCCTCAACGAGGATCGAAGCAACTGTTTTACTCTGGCTCTTGCCCTTTTTGGGGAGTTCGGGCCAACCCTCAAACAACCAACGCAAAACATCGGGCATTATCATTTTTGCATTTTTCGAGGAGTGTCCTCCTTTGCCCCACGAATGACGCACCTCGTAGCCTGCAAATTTCAGAGCCGAAAGCACCAACTCATTATACTCAAACCAGCTGCCAAAAAGTGGATTCCAACTATCTTGGTCGTTGTCCTGCAAAAATACGCGAATAGGTCGTGGTTCACACTTGCGGATAAGCGCAGGATATTGGTCTCCTCCACGAAACGAAACAAATGTTCCGCACGATGTATAGACACGCGAGAAGAGGTCGGGGCGTTGCCACGCCACATTGAACGCACAAATTCCACCGCTGCTACTGCCGTAGATTGCTCGGTCTGTCGCTCTATCCGAGATTTTTATCTCGCGACCATCTGTAGTTTTGCGCTTGCAGACCGCTGGCAAAACCTCCGTTTCAAGAAATTCGGCATATCGCCCATCCATTCTGTCGAGTTCGTTACTGCGGTTGTAGCGCACTGCATTTCCCTCTGCATCACGAATCTGGCCCGGACCGACAAAGACTCCAATGATAACAGGTATTTCGCCATCTGCAATCAGCTTATCGAGTGTGTCGAACATAAAACTACCGCCCGACATCGACACCCAAAGACAAGCAGGAGTCTTGCCATCGTACTCTTTCGGTACATAGACCGAAATGTTACGCTGCGTACCCGGGTATATCTTCGAATCGTGCATTTTGAACTTAACAATCTCGCCATTGTACGCCGCAGCCCCAAATGGCAGAATAGCAAAAAGGAGCGACATCACTATCGCAACAATAAATTTCTTCATAGGTATCTGTTTTTTACTCGATAAGCCCTTCGGGTAGGACAAATTTGATGGTGCGTTTATCGAAGTCTATCGCTGCGATAAACTCCTCAACAGCAGGTATAAGGTGGCGTTTGCCTTTGAGTTCAATCTCGAAGAGGGGGTTTAACTCGTTGTCGTAGAAATCGACTATCTCGCCTTTGGTGCGACCTACACGCACCTCGAAGCCTATTAAATCGTCAAAATAAAACTCGTCATCATCGCTCTCCTCAACCTCAACCATAAGTTCGTGGTCGAGAATCATCTCGGCGCGTTTCTCATTGTCGATATCGGCAAAGGAAACGACAGCACTGCGCTGACCTCGGCGAGCGAATGAGTCACAAAAAAGAGGAACTACCAACTCCTCCACTCGCGTGAAGAAGGGTTGTTCCTCCCAATTGAAGTTGTCGGGCAGGGTATCGTAGAGGTTTATTACGACCTCTCCCTTTACTCCGAAGAGTTTTGTTATGCGCCCTACCGTCAACATCTTTTGACCTACTCCTCAGCAGGTGTCTCGGTTGCCTCCTCAGCAGAAGCCTCCTCAGTTGCCTCAGCAGCTGCGGCAGCAGCCTCAGCCTCAGCGGCAGCCTTGCGCTCTGCGATAGCAGCAGCACGAGCCTCCTTAACGGCAGCCTCAGCGGTAAGGCGAGCCTTCTTGTCAGCCGAAGCCTCGGCAGCCAACTTGTTTACCTTAGCGGTAACCTTGCCCTCCTTCTCACCAAGCCACTTGTTGAACTTAGCCTCAGCATCACTCTCAGAGAAAGCGCCCTTAGCTACGCCACCGAGCAGGTGTTTCTTGTACAACACGCCCTTGTACGAGAGAATCGCACGAGCAGTGTCAGTAGGTTGTGCGCCCTTCATTAACCAACCCAAAGCTTGCTCGAAGTTAAGGTCGATCGTAGCAGGATTCGTGTTTGGGTTATAAGTACCCAACTTCTCGATAAATTTACCATCACGTGGCGCTCTGCTATCTGCAACAACAATGTGATAGAAAGCATAACCCTTCTTACCATGTCGTGCCAAACGAATTTTAACAGCCATAATGCTTGTAAAATTTTAATTGTTAATAAATGGTTTTCACTAACCCACAATAGGTTAATCGGGTGCAAAGGTAGTAAAAAATTCAGAATTAAAAATTAAAAATTAAAAATTATTCCGAAATTATCTACTCTTTCCCTTATCAGCCACATTACTCTCTACTACAAGTAGATAGTTTCTTAACTTAAATAATTGTTCCGAAAAACAATGACAGGGCACCTTTTTTAGAAGCACCCCGTCATCACTTTTATTATCGTACAGCTCTATTTCTTCAAGCTAAGTACCGACTTCTTCATCAGGAAGATTGGAGAATCCCACATAGGAAGTCCCGAGCAACGAACATTGCCACCCTCCTTACCTCCACGAGTCATAACTGTACGGAGGTCGTGTACCATACCTGTAATAGGCTCAACATAGACAATGTTATCTACATCGAAATCGTGAAGAATCATACTTACATTATCCTTGTCGATTTGGTCGGTTGGCGTAAGGTCGCTATACCACAACATCGCACCGATAACCTCGTTGTCCTTGTTTGCCAAACCTACACAAGTAACCTCACGATTGCAGTGTGCAGTACACTTCAACTCCACAGCGTGCAAATCATCGGTCAAAATGCTTGTAAGGTGCTGAATACCATAGTATGAAGGACGCTTGTACATAGGCTCGTGCAAGAGATTCATACGCACCTTACCAAACGATTGAAGCATATTTGGATATTGCAAATCAACGAGTGTAAAGATGTTCGATGGTACATTGTTGACAAAGTCGTTCGCAAAACGGCGCAAATCCCACTTTGCCTGCTTAATCTCACTCCAATCCTTATATTTGAGAGCGTGAGCATACTCCAATGTTGCAGGGCAACCACTCTCACCCTGGAAGATATCAAGACGCTCGTCATAAGATTTTACAACACGGCGCAACTCCTTGATACGCTCGGTTGCATTGTCTGGATTCTCGAAATATACATGGAACGAAACACGGTCAAAAAGGTGAAGTTTCTTCTCCTTCTTTACAATATCCAACACATCTGCAATATAATCGCACATGTAGTCCTTGCAAAGACCAAACGCCAAAATCTCAGCCTTAGGATTCTCCTTGCGGATAACCTCGCCTGTACGCATAAGGAGGTTAGCTACCACTGCCGGTGTATTTGCCTTCTTTCCATCTGGCTCGTTCCAAACCTCGTACATCATAACCTTATCGCCATAGTGACGCACAATAGCACGAACATAGTTGCACCAAGCCTTCATAGTCTCCTCGTCTGTCCAAATCGATGAGTTCAAAGTAACACCGTCCTTGCTATAAATAGGGTTACCATAACTGAGGCTCAACCAAGGCTTTACACCCTGCTCCAAGCAACCATTGACATGCTCGTCAAGCCAGGTGAAATCGTAAACGCCCTTCTGCTTCTCGCACTTTGCCCAGCCACTCTGCAAACGAGCCCAACCTACACCAAGAGGTCCAAGGAAATCCTTATACTTCGAGAAAGTTGCATAGTCGCGGTCGAGAGTTTCGCAACCTACCGACCAACGAGAACGATTTGAACGATCTTCGCTCGACACATCAAGGTGACCAACAATTGGTAGCATCGTGTGATGCAATTTGAGGAGGTTGTACGATACCTCTGGGTGTTTCGTCTTTGGCGGGATATAAGCCGAAGCTATCGGAACAACAAACGCCAAAATCAAAAGGGTAAGAATCAATCTCTTCATAATAGTTCTGTTTTTTTAATTTGGTTGTACTTTATTTTAAATAATCCTGTTGTGTAATGTGGTACAAATGTAAATGTTTTTTTTTTATTATACAAATATATTTTATCTTTGCTACAAATTTAATTATCTACTACATGGATATAGCACAGCAGAAACGCAAGGAGAATATCGCAGAATATATTCTCTATTTGTGGCAAATTGAGGATTTGTTGCGCGCCTTACAGTTTTCACCAGAGGCGATATACACTACACTAATTAAGCCACGCAAGCTCGATACAGCACAAGAGCAGATGCTCTTGGCGTGGTATATGGATATAGCGAATTTATTGGCACAGGAGAAGAAGGAGCAGTCGGGACATCTCGACCATACGCTACACCTTATATCCGACCTTCATGACCTCCATCTGCGGCTTATGCAACAGCAAGAGTTGGGCGAGGATTACCGCTTACGCTATGCCGAGTTGGCGCAACACCTATCGACACTTCGTGCATGTTTTGGCAAGGAGAACGAAATAAATGATACGGAGTTGTGTTTTCGCGCACTTTACGCCGCAATGCTCTATCGCATCAAGGGTGAAGGCGAAAAGGCGGTAGCAGATACAATCGAGGTCGTATCGCCTGCTATTGCGCTATTGACCAGCTATTATCACAAGGTCGAGCGTGGCGAAATTGACCTATTCAAAGAGTAGCCCCCGGCCTCTACAATAGTCACCACTCGGATTTTGCATCTATTTTGCGTTACATATATTACTGAGATATAGCATATATGAGTTACTCGGATATTATACCTCTTCTACTGATACCCTTTATCGGCACTGCAACAGGTTCGGCAGCGGTGCTGTTCCTCGGTGATAAGTTTGCCGAGCGCATACACAACATTCTGCTCGGCTTCGCTTCGGGCGTAATGGTGGCGGCTTCGGTCTGGTCGTTGCTTATTCCCGCAATGGAGGAGTCGGCATCAATGGGGAATCTTGCGTGGATACCAGCCGTAGTCGGTTTTATGTTGGGAGTACTCTTTATGCTCCTGCTCGACACATTTACACCGCACCTCCACCCCGACAGCAACAAGCCCGAAGGTCCCAACTCGAAGTTGGGGCGCTCCTCGATGTTGGTGTTGGCGGTAACACTCCATAATATCCCCGAGGGTATGGCGGTAGGTGTTGTGGCAGCAGGTGTTATGACAGGCGAGTTGGGAATGTCGTTCGCCGGAGCGATGGCTCTCGCCATAGGTCTTGCCATTCAGAATATCCCCGAAGGGGCTATCATTTCGCTACCACTTCGTTCAGCCGGCAACTCCCGTAAACGAGCCTTCGCTTACGGCACTTTGTCGGGCATAGTCGAACCCCTCGCAGCCATTGTAACAATCCTCTTTATCGAGCATCTGTCAGGCATATTTCCATATATGCTCGCCTTCGCCGCAGGAGCGATGATATATGTTGTAGTTGAGGAACTTATCCCCGAATCACACAATGGTCGCCACTCCAACATTCCGACCATCGCCTTCGCCATAGGTTTTGCCCTGATGATGGTTCTTGATGTGGCGTTGGGGTAGTAGGTATAAATACCTAATTTCTCTCATATAGTGTCCATTTTTTGCCATAATAGGACTTTTTGCATATATTTGTAGTAATAAATAAGGCTTTATGCCTGAAATTTCTATTTATGGCAATAGTAAACTATCTGTGGCTGACCATAATGTTTTGCACCATTCCGGCAGGAGTGCTGTGGTTATGCCGAAAGTACTCTTGGTTGGACAAAATCGGTCCCGTAATGATTCTCTACGCCATTGGACTCGTTATCGCAAATATCCCGATGCCGGCAGAGATTGCAAAATTGCAAGGCATTATCCCGACAATTATGATTCCGTTGGCTATCCCGATGATGCTCTTCGGTTGCACATTCAAAACCAGCGAAGTATCGCTACAACTTCGAGTTGTAACGAGTGGTGTTATTTCGGTATGCATTGCCGTTGTAGGAGGCTATCTGCTTTTCGGACAAGATATTATCCAAGGCACAGAGGTTGGTGGTATGATAGCCGGAAAATGTACGGGTGGAACTCTCAATGCTGCGGCAATCAAGGAGGGCCTGCGCATTAGCGACAGCACCTACATACTATTGACCACCTACGACATCATCATCTGCTTCTTCTACTTCGTATTCCTCTTGGGGGGGGGTATTCGTCTGTTCCGCAAACTTTATGGCGAGAAGGCGAAGCGCACCATTTCGGCGGAAGATGCCGAGGCTATCAAGCAGGAGATGGCGGCCGTAAAGGCAAATCCTTACAAGGGCTTATGGTCAAAGGCGGGCTTTGCTCAGATGGGCAAGGTGCTGGGATTGACACTTGTGGTAGTGGTTATTGCCGTAGCGTTGGCATACCTTATCGGTTGGATTTTCGGTGCTGATTTGGCAAACTTTATGAATGAGAAGAAGGGCGGTTGGTTTATGGCTCCATTTATCCTGATGCTCACCACACTCGGCATTGCTCTCTCATTCTGGAAGCCTGTCAAGAAGCTCGACAAGAGTTACGACCTCGGAATGTACCTTATATATATATTCTCGCTGGCGATTGCTTCGATGGCCGACCTATCGAACTTAAAGATTATGGAGAATCTGAATATGATTGCATTCCTCACCTTTGCAATCTTCGTGTCGTTGTTCATTCACGCTATCGTCTGCCGCTTGTTCCGTGTAGATGCCGATTCGATGGTCATCTCCTCGGTGGCATTTATCAACTCTCCACCATTCGTGCCGATGATATCGAATGCAATGAAAAACCGTGCTGCACTCGTTACGGGTATCAGCGCAGGATTGATTGGATATGCTGTCGGAAACTACTTGGGTATTCTGATGGCACAACTGCTTAAACTTATTTGATTTTAGTTATGAAGAGATTTTTTGCTTTGGCACTCGCTGCCATAATGTTTGTTTCGTTCACCGCCTCTGCCGAGCCTAAAAAAGATAAGGCAGAAAAGAAATCGGAGGTTACCACTGCCGATGGAAAGAAACAGACCGTAAAGAAGGGTTGGAACTTTGCTCCGTTCCCATCGATTGGTTACAATAGCGACACGGGCTTCCAGATTGGAGCGTTGTGCGAGATTTTCGACTATGGCGATGGCTCGACCTATCCGGCATACAAGCATAAGTTCAATGTCGATTTGTCGTGGACTACCAAAGACCAAGTTAAACTCCACTTCTTCTACGACTCGAAGTATCTCATTCCGAAGGTGCGACTTACATTTGCTGCGACCTATATCCTTGCGCAGATGTATCCATTTATGGGCTTCAATGGTGCGGCTGCGCCATACTTTACCGACCTTGCAAGTGGCAAGAAGCAGATGAATCGTGTGGCGATGTACAATGTACGCCGTAATTCGATGCGTATAATGGCAGACTTCCAGGGCGACATTCTCCCGAAGTTCCGTTGGGCTGCTGGTATTTCGTATTGGTGGTACGATATCGAGAATGTATCCGTAAAGAAGAAGGGCAAGCCTGCATACGATATTGTAGCTAACGATTACCTGCAAAATCAAGGTATCGACTACGCCTCATTGTGGCAGTTGTATCAGGGCGTAGGTCTTATTCGCCCAAATGAGGCAGCCGGTGGTCATCACCTCGAATTGAAGGCGGGTTTGGTTTACGATAGCCGTGAACACGAGGCAGACCCTACACGAGGTATTTGGGCGGAGCTTTACGCTTACGGCTCGCCCGATATCCTGAATGGTCGTGGCAAAGATGGCTACCACTACTTGAAGTTGGCTGCTCACTTCCGCCACTATGTACCTGTTTGGCAGGATAAAATCACCTTCGCATACCACCTCGCATATCAGGGCAAGTTGGCAGGAAATGCACCGTACTATACCTTGCAGAATATCAACACACTCTACCTCCGTCAGATTATCTCGGACGGTTTGGGAAGTATCAACACCGTGCGTGGTGTGCCATACAACAGCGTGATTGGCGATGGCTATGCTTGGGCGAATATCGAGATGCGATTTAAGATTGTGTCGTTCCGCTTCATAAAGCAGAACTTCTACCTCGCAACAAATCCATTCTTCGATATGGGCGCTTGCGTGCAGCAGTATCGTCTTGACGAGATGAAGGCTCTGCGCACAGCGCACGATGCAGGCGATACGACTCTCTCCGATGCAGAGATGAACCTCATCTACACAGGTGAGAAGCGCAAGTTGCACATGAGTGCAGGTGTGGGCTTGAAGTTGGCGATGAACCGCAACTTTATCCTCTCGGCAGAGGTTGCCGTACCGCTTAACACTAAGGTTTACACCAACACCAACCTGAATGTTCCGGTGTCGGAGTTAAAGATGAAGAACCCCTACAAGCCGGGCGTAAATATCGGTTTGAACTATATATTCTAAAAATACCTATTGTAAATTTACAAATATAGGCATTGTCTCCTAAGAGTGTTTAGCCCCTGATTTAGGTCGGAGGCTTTTTCTCCTCCCTTTTCTCTCTTTTTTGGCGACGATGTCTTTATTTTAAGAAAAATTACTATATTTGCGCTCGCAAAAGAG
>JAZOBZ010000064.1:0-41652 GCA_045596245.1 Alistipes sp.
ACCAGCAATAGCCATCAGCTATCGCATATTTCTATATCAAATGTAGTTATTATTTCTCAATTAGCAAAATTTACAACCTGAAAATACTCAAAAAAACACCCCCCCAAAAAAACAAACACAACAAAAACCTGCCTAACAAAAAACTTGTTAGACAGGCTCAATATAAAAAGTAATAGATAACTATTGTCCCCCTAGATTAGGGGGACGAGCGTAGCGGAGGGGGTATGTAAAAACAACAACACCAAACTATATTATTCCGAAAAACAACTTTTAACAACTTTTACCTATTAATTTTTCAACTTTTAATTAGAATTTGTATTTTTGCAGGAAATATAAATTCATGAAGCAATGTTTTTGGAAAATTGCACACAGAAAGGTTGGATTGAGGTTGTTTGTGGCTCGATGTTTTCGGGCAAGACCGAGGAGCTGATTCGCCGTTTGCGCCGTGCGGAGTTTGCGCATCAGCGCGTTGAGATTTTTAAGCCACAGATTGATGTGCGCTATTCGGAGGACGAGGTGGTTTCGCACAACCACTCTTCGATTCGCTCTACGCCCGTAGAGTCGCCACAGCAGATTTTGTTGATGTCCTCGGAGGTCGATGTTGTGGGTGTCGATGAGGCGCAGTTCTTCGATGACAGCATTATCGATGTCTGTCGCGAGTTGGCTAATCGAGGCGTGCGTGTTATCGTTGCCGGTCTGGATATGGACTTCCTCGGCAAGCCGTTTGGTCCTATGCCTGCATTGATGGCTATTGCGGAGTATGTCGATAAGGTACACGCCATCTGCGTACATTGCGGCAACCCGGCACAACACTCGCACCGCTTGGCAAAGAGCGAGAAGTTGGTAATGCTCGGCGAGAAGGATACCTACGAGCCTGTATGCCGCCACTGCTTCCTTCGTTTGCGCAACGAGCAGGAGAAACGAGAAGAGGAGGTAGGTGCAATACAATAATTCATAAAACATTGCGTTAAGTTATTACGACAAAAATTAACCGAAAAGATATATGAGTGATAACATTATCAACATCAAAGAGTTGAACGAGCGCATCGAGCGTGAAAGCCTCTTTGTGGATACTTTGCGTACAGAGATGGGTAAGGTGATTGTCGGTCAGCAACACCTTGTCGATACACTTTTGATTGGTCTTTTGTCCAACGGACATATCTTGTTGGAGGGTGTTCCGGGTTTGGCAAAGACATTGGCTATCACAACCTTGGCAAAGGCTGTCGATGCCGACTTCTCGCGTATTCAGTTTACGCCAGATTTGCTCCCTGCCGATATTGTGGGTACTCTGATTTACTCGCAGAAAGCGGAGGATTTCACCGTTAAGAAGGGACCTGTATTCGCAAACTTTGTGTTGGCAGATGAGATTAACCGTTCCCCTGCAAAGGTGCAGTCGGCACTCTTGGAAGCGATGCAGGAGCGACAGGTTACCATTGGCGACAACACCTACAAGTTACCTGAGCCATTCCTTGTGTTGGCAACCCAAAACCCATTGGAGCAGGAGGGTACATACCCACTCCCTGAGGCGCAGGTTGACCGTTTTATGTTGAAGGCGAAAATCTCCTATCCGAAGCGTGAGGAGGAGCGCGATATTGTTCGTATGAACCTCTCAGGTGCGGGTATGCCACAGCCGAATAGGGTTATCACACCGGAGGATATTGTGAAGGCTCGTAAGGTGGTTGAGGATGTATATATGGACGAGAAGATAGAGAAGTATATCGTAGATATCATCTTTGCAACTCGTGAGCCGGCAGCCTACAACCTCGAAAAGTTACAGTCGTTGATTGCCTACGGAGGCTCACCGCGTGCAAGTATCTCGTTGGCAAAGGCAGCGCGCGCTTACGCCTTTATCCGCCGCCGTGGATATGTTATTCCTGAGGATGTGCGTGCGGTGTGCCACGATGTTTTGCGTCACCGTATCGGCTTGACCTACGAGGCAGAGGCGGAGAATATCACCTCGGAGGATATTATCACCAAGATTTTGAATAATGTAATCGTGCCTTAAAACGCATCTGTCGTAGCGTGGAGCAGACCGAGAACGATATCTTGAAGCGTGTCCGAAAAATCGAGATTAAGACACGAGGTTTGTCGAATGAGATTTTCGCAGGAAAGTACCATACGGCATTCAAGGGGCGCGGTATGTCCTTTGCCGAGGTGCGCGAATATCGCATTGGCGATGATGTGCGAGATATCGATTGGAATGTTACAGCTCGCTCACGCAAACCGCATATTAAAGTCTATGAGGAGGAGCGCGAGCTGACAATGATGTTGATGGTCGATGTCAGCGGTTCGAGAATGTTCGGTACAACGGACTACCTCAAAAAGAATATCATCACCGAGTTGGCGGCAGTGCTTGCCTTTTCTGCTTCGCAGACGGGCGATAAGGTGGGTTGCATCTTCTTCTCGGACAGGGTCGAGAAGTTTATCCCTCCGAAGAAGGGGCGCAGCCATATCCTGATGATTATCAGAGAGTTGGTTGGCTTTGTTCCCGAGTCGAACGGTACGGCTATTTCGGAGGCGGTGCGCTACCTTACGGGGGTAAATAAAAAGCGTTGCACAGCATTTTTGTTGTCCGACTTCTTAAACTCGAAGCGCGATGATGAGGCGTTGAACGATGCCTTGAAAATCGCCTCTGCACGCCACGATATTATCGCCTTAAAGGTATCGGACCCTCGTGAGAGGGAGATGCCCGATGTGGGTATTGTGGAGTTGCAAGATGCCGAAACGGCTCGCAAAGTGTGGGTGGATACCGCATCGCAGGCGGTGCGTGACCACTACGCCAAGGCGTGGGCGGAGCGAGAGGAGAGAACACGAGAGTTGCTTCTGCACAATCGTATAGATATAGCCGATATCTCAACCGACTCGGACTATGTTGCCGAACTGATAAAATTGTTCAAACAGCGATGAAACTTTTGCGCTATATAATAATATGTGTATCGGCACTTTTGGTGGGCGGTATGGCGGTGGCACAATCGACACCGACCGTCACCTCGCATATCTCTGCCGATACGGTTATGATTGGCGATAGGGTAACCCTCACTATCGAGGTCGATGCCGATGTGATGCAACATATCGTATTCCCGACATTCGATTTTACCCAAAATGCACCCGAAGGGGCAGAGCAACAAGAGCCGAGCATTGAGGTTATCAACGACTTTGCTCCCGATACCGTTTCGAAAGAGGGGCGCAGGATACGCCTTCGCAAACGCTACGAGATGGCGGTCTATGATGAGGGTATCTACAAACTTGGCAGGGCACAGGCGTTGTATCTCGATAAAAATATAGTCGACACACTCTTTGCCGAGCGAGAGGAGGAGCTGTTTGTCAAGACCTTCCAGATTGACTCCACGATGACCACTGTGCGCGATTTGAAACCGCAGAAGACTCTGAAATTGCGCTTTGCGGAGTTTGGGGGTTATCTCGGTATTGCATTGGCGGTGGCTCTGTTGTTGGCAGGCGTTATTTACCTGCTGGTGCGCTATCTGCATAAGCGAGGAAAACACCTCTCGGATTTATTCAAACCTGCACCTCCCGTACCTGCGCATATTGTAGCGATTGAGGCACTCGAGAAGTTGCGCAACGAGAAGTTGTGGCAGAACAATAAGCACAAGCTATACTATTCGGGGTTGAGCGATATTCTGCGTACCTATCTTGCAGGTCGCTTCGAGGTGGGAGCTATGGAGATGACCACCGATGAGATTGCCGATGCATTGCGTGAGGTCGATATCGAGCATAAGTCGAAGATGGATTTGCTCTCGGTATTGCGCGATGCCGACCTTGTGAAGTTTGCCAAGGCAACACCGGAAGCAAATGATAACGAACTCGCCTACGACAAAGCCTTCTACTTTGTGGAGAACACCAAGTCTGTGGAGGTTGTCGCAGAGGAGGAAGACGAGCCAACCAAAAACGAAAAGGAGGAGCATAGATGAATGGTGTAGCAAAATATATCGTTGTCGCTCTTTTGACTCTTTTTGTTTGTGGCGAGGTGTCGGCACAGCAGATGAAGGAGAGAGGTCTGGTGCGTAAGGGTAATCGCCAATTCAAGCGAGAGCAGTTCGAGAAGAGTGTGGATAGTTACCAAAGAGCGTTACAGCACGACTCCACATCGTTCGAGGCGAAGTATGACCTTGCCTCGGCTCTCTATCGTACCGAGCGATACGAAAAGGCAGAAAAGACCTTGTTGGGCATAGTGAACGACACTACACGCACCGAGTTGGAGCGTGGCGAGGTGGCGTACAACCTCGGAAATACGCAGTTTGCACAGCAGAAATATAAGGAGGCGTTGTCCTCGTATCGTCAGGCAATGCGTTGCAACCCGAACGATGAAGATGCGAAGTTCAACTACGCCTTCACCAAGCGATTGATTCAGCAACAGGAGCAACAGCAACAACAGCAGAACCAAGACCAAAATCAGGATAATAAGGAACAAAATCAAGATAAGCAGGACCAGCAAGATAATCAAAATCAGCAGGGCAAGGATAAGCAGGACCAGCAGCAACAACAACCTCAAAGCCAAGATGGCAAGGAGGAGCAACAGCAGGGTGAACAACGCCCGGAGGGTGCTATGACCCCTGAACAGCAGGAGGCGCTGTTGCAGGCTATACAAGCTGAGGAGGATAAGACGCAGGACAAACTGAAAGAGAAAGCGGGCGTGCTTATTCGTGGTAGTAAAAATTGGTAGAGTAGAGTATGGAGTTTGCAAATCCTAAAATATTGTGGCTATTGGTGGTCGTTCCCCTCTATGTGGCATACTATGTATGGCGCTCGATGCAGGGTGGGGCTTCGATAGTTATCTCGTCTGCCGACTCGTTGCGACAGGCGCCACGCACCATTCGCTACTATCTGCGCCATCTGCCTGCCATATTGCGTACGGCTGCACTTACGCTGATTATCATCGCCTCGGCACGACCTCAATCCGTAGAGCACGAAACCAAGACCGAAACTGATGGTATCGACATCGTCTTGGCTGTCGATATTTCGGGTTCGATGTTGGCTCGCGATTTCCAGCCCGACCGCTTAACTGCGGCAAAGGAGGTGGCATCGCAGTTCGTTGCCAATCGTCAGGGCGACCGCATCGGCTTGGTGGTTTTTGCTGGCGAGGCATTTACCCAAACCCCTCTTACGACCGACCAATCATCGTTGCAGACTCTGCTCGGTCGCCTGCGTAGTGGTGTGGTGGAAGATGGTACAGCGATAGGTAACGGCTTGGCAACGGCTGTCAATCGTCTGCGCGAGAGCGACTCGAAGTCGAAGGTGATAATTCTCTTGACCGATGGTGTGAATAACCGAGGGCAGATTGCTCCGCTTACAGTTGCCGATATTGCCAAGGAGCAGAATATAAAGGTCTATACCATCGGTGTAGGTCGCAACGGCACAGCCCCTTATCCCGTATTTGACGAGCGAGGTCGCGAGGTCTATACTGTGGATATGAAGGTCGAAATAGACGAAAAAATGCTCCGCGAGATAGCCGAAAAGACGGGTGGCGAATACTTCCGTGCTACGGACAAACTCTCATTGGAGCGTATCTACGAGCAGATTGACAAGATGGAGAAGTCGAAGGTCGAGAAGTTTGATATTACCCATGTTCAGGAGGAGTATCTGCTCTATGTTTTGGTGACTATTGCTATGCTCGTCTTGGAATTTTTGGTTAAGTATATAGTATTAAAACGCATACCGTAATGTTCAGATTTGCCAACCCGCATCTATTGTGGCTCCTCGCCTTGGTGCCTGTGATGATTGTCGCTTTTGCGGTGGTCTTGCAACTGCGTAGGCGCAATTTGAGCCGTTTCGGTAATATAGCAACCGTCAAATCGCTTCTGCGCGATGTCTCTTCGTGGCGTGTGCATACCAAATTCATACTCTTCACTACCGCCTTTACAGCCCTTGTCTTTGCTGCGGCACGACCTCAATTTGGTGCAAAATTGCGTGAGGAGAAGGCGGAAGGCGTGGAGATGATGTTTGTGATAGATGTGTCGAACTCGATGCTCGCGGAGGACTTTACGCCAAATCGCTTGGATAGAACTCGCTACGCCATCGACAAACTATTCTCGCAGATGCGACAAGATAGAGTAGGCGTTGTGGTCTTTGCCGGCGAGGCGAAGGTTCAGTTACCTATCACGACCGATTATCGCATGGCTCGCAGTTTTGCTAAACGGCTCTCTCCTTCGCTTGTCGAGGTGCAGGGAACAGATGTATCCGATGCAATAGACCTCGCTTCGCTCTCCTACTCGCAGAGGGAGGGTGCAAGTCGTGTGATGATTCTTATCACCGATGGTGAAGCGCACGACTCTGACGCCTTGGCTGCTGCCGAGCGTGCTGCCGAGCGCGGAATACGCATATTCACGATTGGCATCGGCTCGCCGGAGGGTGCGCCAATCCAGATTGGTGGCGAATTTATCAAAGACGAGAAGGGCGAGATGGTTGTTTCGCGCCTGAACGAGGAGCTATTACAGCAGATTGCCGAGAAGGGCAATGGCGGTTATATTCGCGCCTCGAATGCCGAATTTGGTTTGTCGGAGATTGTCAGTGAGATTGAGAAGATGGAGAAATCGGAGCTCTCCACGCTCCGCTTCGATGAGTACAACGAGCAGTTCTATTGGATATTGTGGGTGGTGCTTGGGTTGCTCTTGGTTGAGGGTTTAATGCTCGACCGCCGAAATCCGCGTTTGAGAAGATTCAACATTTTTGATAAATAACAAAGAGCCTCTCTAACTTATTCATTTATTAGAGAGGCTCTACCTTTAATTAATACTGCTATACAGGTATTTTTCTATTTGCAAGATACAGTCTAAGCAAACTTTGCTTCTGTACTTGCTTTTTATTTATCAGTTGTAGATAGCTCGGTTAATCAATCATCTCAAAGCCTGTGTATGGGACAAGCACCTCCGGCACTTTGATACCCTCAGGAGTTTGGTTGTTCTCCAACAACGCTGCTACGATACGAGGCAATGCCAACGATGAGCCATTGAGCGTGTGCGCCAACTTGGTCTTTTTGTTCGAGTCCTTGTAGCGCAACTTCAAGCGGTTTGCTTGGAATGACTCGAAGTTAGACACCGATGATACCTCCAACCAACGCTTCTGCGCCTCCGAATAGACCTCAAAGTCGTAGGTCAAAGCCGAAGTGAAGGACATATCGCCACCGCAAAGGCGCAAGATACGATATGGCAAGCCGAGCGACTTAACCAACCCCTCAACATGGGCAACCATGCCATCGAGAGCCTCGTAAGAGTTCTCAGGGAGTGCCAACTGCACGATTTCAACCTTATCGAACTGATGCAGACGGTTCAAGCCACGCACATCTTTACCATACGAGCCTGCCTCACGGCGGAAGCAAGGGGTATAGGCGGTCATCTTCACAGGGAACTCCTTCTCATCGAGAATCACATCGCGGAAGATATTTGTAACGGGAACCTCGGCAGTAGGTACGAGGTAGAAGTTATCAGCCGTAGCGTGGTACATCTGTCCCTCCTTGTCTGGCAACTGACCTGTACCGAAGCCCGAAGCCTCATTTACCATTACCGGTGGCTCAACCTCCTGATATCCTGCTGCTGTATTGTAGTCGAGGAAGTAGTTGATAAGCGCACGCTGCAATCTTGCACCCTTACCCTTATATACAGGGAAACCTGCGCCAGTCAATTTTACACCGAGGTCGAAGTCGATAATGTCATACTTCTTCGCCAACTCCCAATGTGGAAGTGGGTTTTCAGGTAGCTCCGAGTAGTTCTCGTCAATCTTCACAACGAGATTATCCTCTGCGGTCATACCCTCAGGAACGATATCGGCAGGGAAGTTCGGGAGCAATACGATTTGTGCCTGCAATGCAGCCGAGGTCTCCTCGTGCTTTGCCGAGAGTTCAGCCGACTTAGCCTTCAAAGCGGCAACCTGCTGTTTGCGTTCCTCGGCCTCCTCACGCTTGCCTTGTCCCATAAGCATACCAATCTCCTTGGCGGCCTTATTCTGCTCGGCAAGGCAACTGTCCAACTCAACCTGCAATGCCTTGCGGGCATCGTCCAACTCCTCAATCTTTGCGATAATTGGTGCTGCATCAACACCCTTCTTGGCAAGCTTCTTAATTGCCAACTCCTTATCGCCACGCAATTGTTGTAGTGTAAGCATATACTATATTTTTTGACTTAATTTTCAAAAGAGTGGTATTACATCGTGCAAAATTATAAAAAAAGGGTGAAACGAACAACTATTTTTGTATCTTTGCGGAGTATGAGGCGAAAGTTAGAACTTCTTGCACCGGCAAAGGATTTCGACACAGCGGTTGATGCTATCGACTGCGGTGCCGATGCTGTGTATATCGGTGCAGGCAAGTTTGGTGCACGCCACTCGGCAACCAACTCCGTAGAGGATATTGCGAGAGTTGCGGAGTATGCCCATCGCTACGGCGTAAAGGTCTATGCAACACTCAATACCTTGCTCTTCGACAACGAGTTGGAGGAGGCTCGCCGTCAGGCTCTTGCGCTGATTGAGGCGGGCGTTGATGCGCTTATCGTGCAGGATATGGCATATTGCCGTATGGGGCTGCCGATTGAGTTGCACGCCTCGACACAGACCAACTGCGTAACGGCAGAGAAGGTGCGCTTTTTCGAGGAGGTGGGCTTTTCGAGGGCTATATTGGAGCGTT
Source organism: Alistipes sp. (assembly GCA_045596245.1). Taxonomy (GTDB): domain Bacteria; phylum Bacteroidota; class Bacteroidia; order Bacteroidales; family Rikenellaceae; genus Alistipes. Next base: position 8,633 of record JAZOBZ010000064.1, read on the forward strand.
CTCTATCGAAAAAGCAGATTCGCGAAATTCGCCAAGCGACCACTATCAAGTTGGAGGCGTTTGTGCATGGTGCAATTTGTGTTTCGCAGAGTGGTCGCTGCTTCTTCTCGCGCTCGACCTCGGAGCGCAGTGGCAATCGTGGCGAGTGTAGCCAGCCGTGCCGCTTGGAGTACGATTTGTGCAACGACAAGGGCGAAACGATTATCAAGAGCAAACACCTTCTTTCGGTGCGTGACCTCGACCTCTCGGCTCGCTTGGGCGAGATGATTGATGAGGGTATCACCTCTTTCAAAATTGAGGGCAGACTGAAAGACCGCACCTATATCCGCAATATCGTAACCCTCTATCGCCAACTGCTCGACCGAGAAATTTCGGCTCGTGAGGGCGTTGTGCGCAGTTCGGCAGGGCGTAGTACGGTGGAGTTCGAGCCTAACGCCTCACGCTCCTTTACACGAGGTGCCACCGAGTACTTCTTCGATGGTAAGTGTCGTGGCGTGGCATCATTCGACACTCCGAAGGCGGTGGGTGAGCGCATCGGCAAGGTTGTTCGTGCCGACCGCAGAGGTATAGTTCTCGACCGCCAACACGACCTCGCTACGGGCGATGGCGTATGCTTTATTGCCAATGGTTCGCTGGTCGGAACAAATGTTGTGGGTGTGGAGGGCAACCGAATACAACTCAACCGCTACGATGGCGTGGCGGTGGGTGCAGAGCTGTTCCGCAACTATAACCGCCTATTCTCGCAAGCCGTTGAGCGTAGCCGCATCAGACGCACAATCGCAGCCGACCTCGCTTTGGAGTTCGAGGAGAAGAAAATAACCCTCACCGCCACTGACGAGGAGGGCGTTGTGGCGGTTGCATCTGTTGAGTGCGCTACCGAGGAGGCTCGCAACAAGGAGCGTGGCGAGGAGGCTCTGCGCAAGCAGTTGTTGCGCTCGGGCGATACGATTTTCGAGGTGCGGGATATCTCTATCGAAAATTTGCGTTTTGCACCGATGTCGGTAGTGGGTGCTTTGCGCCGAGAGGCTCTTAAATTACTCAAAAAAGAGAGAGAATATCGTTATTCGATAAGAAAAAAAGAGCCATTTATCGAAAAACAATATGCGAAATATCCGACCAACACGCTAACTCCGCAAGATAATGTAACAAACCGCCTTGCGAGAGAGTTCTACACTGACCATGGCGTAACGGATATTGCCGAGGGCTTGGATTGCCGAGCAACGACCTCGGGCGAGCAGGTTATTGTGTCGGACTACTGCATACGCCGAGAGATTGGCGAGTGTCTGTTGGAACGACCACGCTTAAAGGGCGACCTCTACCTTGTGCGAGGTACAAAGAGGTATCGCCTCTTGTTCGATTGCAAGGCGTGCCAGATGAAAGTGATAGACTCATCACTTTCAAATTGACAATTGAGAATTGACAATTGAGAATTAAAGGTATTCTTATTTTATATATTCATCCCTTAGGTTAGGGGATGTACCCAACGGGCGGTGAAGTCTGTTCGTGTTGGTTTTTTAGTGAAATTAGGGGAGTTTAGCAATGCTATTCTCCCTATTCTCATTGCGAAGGAGTGAAACGACTGTGGCAATCTCCCACAGTTAATTGAATAAAATATAATGGAGATTCCCACGCTCATTACATTCGCTCGGAATGACGATCTATTATTTTTTGAAATTTCTCTCGTCTCTCGTCTCTCGTCTCTCGTCTTTTTATTATCTTTGCAAAAAGAAAAAAGCCAATGGCTAATGGCTAATGGCTAAAAGCCAATAAAAAGGTATGAACTTAACACCGAACTTTAAGGATTATGAGTTGATTGACTCGGGCGAGGGCGAGAAGTTGGAACGATTTGGTCGCTACACTCTGCGCCGTCCCGAGCCACAAGCCGTATGGCGCAAGTCGCTCGATGAGCGCGAGTGGCAACGCCTTGCCGATGCCTCATTCCTCCGCACCGACCGCAGTGAGGAGCGTGGCGAGTGGCGCAACAAGCCGCAGATGAAGGAGCGCTGGACTATCCGCTACGACTACAAGGCGATGCATCTCACTATGCGACTTGCTTGCACAGCCTTCAAACATATAGGTATCTTCCCCGAGCAGGCGGCAAATTGGAACTTTATATACGATACTTGTCGCGCAAAAGTCGAGAAGCCTTCCCACGAAGGAAAGCCAAAGGTGTTGAACTTGTTTGCCTACACGGGTGGTGCAACCCTTGCTGCCGCTGCGGCAGGAGCAGAGGTAACGCATGTCGATTCGGTAAAGCAGGTGGTTACCTGGTCGCGCGAGAATATGGAGTCGAGCAACCTCGATGGTGTGCGTTGGATAGTTGAAGATGCGTTAAAATTTGTTCAGCGTGAGGTTCGGCGTGGCAACCGTTACGATGGCATAATTTTGGACCCTCCGGCATACGGTCGTGGTGCAAATGGCGAGAAGTGGGTATTGGAGCAGAATATAGCCGAGATGTTGGAGGCGTGCGCTGAGTTGCTTGCCGAATATGGTTTCTTGGTGCTGAATTTGTACTCGATGGGGCTATCATCGACCATTGCGAGAACGCTTGTACATCAGATGTTCGGCACACCGGCAAAGGAGGAGTTTGGCGAGTTGTACTTCTCGGACCGAGCAGGGAAAGAGCTGCCGTTCGGAACATTCTATCGAATGGAACGGAAAACGGAAAACGGAAAACGGAAAACTAATAAGAATTAAAATATATGTTTTCGATTTTAACTTTTGGATTGTTGTCGGGACATCTGTTGCTCGATGTATTGGTAGGACTATTGGGTAGTCGCCGCAATATCGGTTTCGGCTGGACATTTATTATATCGGTACTTTTTACACCGCTTATCGGCTTGATTGCCGCCCTTATCTCGAACCCACTGCCCGCAGGCTCGGAGCCAAAATATGGTTGTTTGGGATACTCGTTCGGCTGTTTGGGAACAATCTTCCTTGTTCTTATTGCCACAGCATTTCTCTTTGGCGCATTATCCCTGTTGCTACCTATAATTTAATACAACTTCTATATTGCTTTGGAAAATGCCCTACGGCGTTTATGCTGAATATGGTCGAAATCCGCAAAGTTGGCAAGGCTCTTATGGTTGGTTTCGAGAATGGCGGTTGTTTCAACTCGTTGAATACCATATTTTGCGAAGTGTGGCGTCATCTCGTTAAAGATAAGGGCAGTAACACCCTTATCCTGATAGTCGGGACGCACAGCAATAAGCAATAGGTCGAAATCTGTCATCTTCTTCGCCTTCAATGCCTTGATAAGGTGATACCACCCAAACGGAAACATACGACCTCGGCATTTACGCAACGCCTTCGAGAGCGATGGCATACCCAAACCAACGGCAATAATCTCATCTTTCTCGTTGGCAACCATCGTCACAAAATCGAAGTTTAGTATCGGGAAGTACATCTTACAGTAGTACTGTTTTTGGCGCGGTGTCATCGGTTGATAGTTATACAACTTTTGATATGCCGAGTCGAGAACATCGAAATAGGTGTAACCGTATCTCTTTTTCAACTCCCTCGAATTTTTAACCTTGACAACATGTAGCCCGTAGCGATTTTCTACAAGTTGCACAACACGCCTCATACGCTCGGGCGCCTCTGTTGGCGGAGTAATCTGGTACTCAATCCAATCCGCCTCCTTGCATAAGCCATATCGCTCGTAGTGAGCCATATAGTAGGGGTGAGTATATAGACTCGCCATAGGGGCATTATAGTTAAAACCCTCAATCAACAGACCTTGGTGGTCGAAGTCGGTAAAGCCAACAGGACCATTCAGGCAGGTCATACCCCTGCTTCTACCCCACTCGGCAACGGCATCGATAAGCGACTTGAAAACATCGTAGTCATCTATGAAGTCGAACCACCCGAAGCGGCACTTCTTAACACCCCAGGCCTCGTTGGCACGATGGTTTATGATTCCTACGATACGCCCGACAATCTCACCGTTGCGATACGCCATATATATAACGAAGTCGCACACTTCGAGTGCGGGATTGCCCTTCGGGTTGAAGGTGTTTATCTCATCGAAAAGTATCGGCGGACAGTAGTAGGGATTCTCCTTGTAGAGGTCTATTCCGAACTGCACAAAGCGATACAACGCTCGCTTCGATTTTACCTCTTTGATTAAAATGTCGTTTGGGTTGGTCATAAATTGGTTTGGGTTTCTTCTATCTCTATTTTCAACTCATCATCGGCACAAGGGCGTAAATAACTACGCCCGCAACTGCCGAGAGGATAATCATCAATATCGGATTTACTTTGCGGTACGAGCCGTAGAGACAGGCAACGAAGAGTGCCCACGACCACACATCGGTAAAGTTCTCGTTTTCACCCGTACGAGGGAATATCATCAGCAATGCTGCCGAAGCAATCATTCCGACAATAATCGGAGTTACCGCCTTGACAACGGTCTGAATATAGCGATTTTCGCGGTGGCGAAGGAAGAATCTTGTCAAGAACAGCATCAGCGTCAGCGATGGCAAGCAGACTGCAAAGGTCGCAACCACCGAGCCGCCCACACCAGCTACGGTATAGCCGATATAGGTTGCGGAGTTGATGGCGATAGGTCCGGGTGTAATCTGCGACACAGCAACAATATCGGCAAACTGCGTGGCGGTAATCCAACCTCGCTGCTCGACAATCTCGTTTTGGATAAGCGACAACATCGCATAGCCACCACCAAAGCCAAAGAAGCCTATCTTCAAGTAGGAGAGAAACAACTGCAAATAAATCATCGCTACACCCCCTTTCTGCCGTTATAGACGGCCATAAAAATTCCCACTACAACAGCGCCTGCAATAAGGTACATTGGCGAAAATCCGAAGTACCACACAAGCACCGCCACCGCAGCCGCAGTAGCGAGAAGATACCACTTCATACCCTTGACAAGCCCCATCAATGGAGCGACAATCAGAGCCACAACCGCAGGTCGCATTGCACGAAAGGCTGCATCGACATAGCGATTTTCGCGCACCTCGGCAAAGAACAGTGCAAGTAACAAAATCACAATAAATGATGGTAAAACAGTGCCGAGCGTTGCCGCCACAGCACCCGCTATGCCTGCCGTTTTATAGCCGACAAAGACCGCCGTATTTACGGCAATAGGTCCGGGTGTCGATTGCGCCAAGACGAGCATATCGACAAAATCTTTGTTGCCAATCCACTTGTGGCGTTCGATAACTTCGCGCTGAATAAGCGGAATCATCGCAAAGCCTCCGCCAAAGCTGAAAAGACCTATTTTGAAGAATGTTGTAAAGAGTTTCAGCAACATTTTCGGGGCAAGCGTTACAAATTATTAACTATCGAAACCATATCTACCGCCACGACCGCTGCGGTCTCGGTGCGGAAACGCTGCGTGCCGAGGGTTATCTCCTCGAAGCCGTTTGCTACCGCCAACTGCACCTCCTCAGGCGAAAAATCACCCTCAGGACCTATCAAAATCAGCGCATCTTCGCCCTTGTGCAAAGTCGAAGCGAGATACTTCTTCTCCTTAACGGCATCGTTGCAGTGAGCGATAAATTTACGCCCTGCAAAACTTTTGCATACCACCTTGCTAAATGGTGTAATCTCCGCCAACACAGGGTGATACGCCTTCAACGACTGCTTTACGGCGGCGGTGATGACCTTCTCCTCACGCTCCGCCTTGATAACCTTGCGCTCGCTATGCTCGCTCAACAAAGGTACAAACTCCGCAACGCCAATCTCGGTTGCCTTCTCCAAAAACCACTCGTAGCGGTCTATATTCTTGGTCGGGGCAACCGCCATCGTCAAGCGATAGGGCAACTTCTCAAACTCCTCGAAGTGCTCAACCACACGCACAAGGCAGTGCTTCTGGTGTGCCGACACCATCTCGCAACGGTAGAGTGAGCCTCGACCATCGGTGATATGGAGGGTATCGCCCTCGACCAAACGCAACACCTTAACGGCGTGGCGCGACTCCTCCTCGGAGAGCATATATTCGGGTGCGGTGAAGTCCGCAGCGTAGAATAGTTGCATAACGATTGAAAAAGTATTATCTTTGCGTAGCAAAATTAGTAAAATTTATTGAAATGAAGCGCATACTATTTGTATTATTACTACTTATGATTGCACTTAACACCACTTTCTGCTCGAAGCAGGTGCAAAAAGAGGGCAACCCTCTGCTCGAAGAGGCACAAACCCCGTACGGCGTTCCCGCATTCGACCGCATCGAAGCAAAGCACTATGAGCCTGCATTTGAATATGCAATGTCACTCCACAATGAGGAGGTTGCCGCTATCCTCGCCAACAAGGAGGAGCCGACATTCGACAATACGATTCTCGAACTCGACCGTTCGGGTATGCTGCTTGCCAACATCTCCGATGTATTCGGTATGATGTGTGCCGCAATGAACAACGAAGAGATGCAGGAGATACAGGAGAAGGTTATGCCTCTCTTGGCTGCGCACTATGACGCTATCTCGATGAATGAGGAGTTGTTCAAGCGTATAAAGGTTGTCTACGACAAGCGCAACAGCACCGATTTGAACGCCGAGCAGGTGCGCCTCACCGAGAAGATGTACCGAAACGCTGTGCGCCAAGGTGCCCTGCTCAATGAGGAGCAAAAAGAGCGTTTGCAGAGAATCAACGAGGAGTTGTCGCTCCTCACGGTTAAGTTCGACAACAATCTGCTTGCCGAGACCAACGACTTTGAGTTGGAACTCACAGCAAAGGATATTCACGAACTACCGAAGTCGGTGCGTGATGCAGCAAAGGTGGAGGGTAGTGAGAATAAATTTGTCTTCACGCTCCACAAGCCGAGTCTTATTCCGTTTTTGACCTACTCACAGAATCGCGAGTTGCGTGAGAAGATGTACAAAGCGTACCTAAATCGTTGCAGCAATGACAACAAGCACGACAATAAGGAGATTATAAACGATATGGTACGCCTGCGTATCGAGAAGGCAAAGATGTTAGGCTATAAATCGTACTCCGAATATATCATTTCAGAGCAGATGGCAGGCTCGCCTGAGGCAGTATATGCTCTGCTCGAAGATATATTCACCTCGGCAAACGAGAAGGCGAAGGAGGAGTTGGCAGAGATGGAGAAGATTTTTAAGCGTGACCACACCGACAGTGACGACAAGTTCGAGTCGTGGGATTGGTGGTACTATGCCGAGAAGGTACGCAAGCAGAAATACAATCTCAACGAAGAGATGACTGCTCCATATTTTGCACTCGACAATGTGCGTCAGGGAGCATTCAACCTCGCAAACCGCCTCTACGGCTTAACTTTTCGACCTGTGGTTGTTCCACACTACCACAACGAGGCTTCGGCATACGAAGTTTTAGACAATGACGGCTCGCATCTTGGAGTGTTGTATTTCGATTTCCACCCGCGAGCAAGCAAGTCGCAGGGCGCATGGTGCGGATATTTCCGCCGTCCATCGTATGACCGTAACGGAAAACGGATTGCACCTGTGGTAAGTATCGTATGTAACTTCACCCGACCTTCCGGCGACAATCCTGCACTGCTCTCGATAGATGAGGTCACTACCCTATTCCACGAGTTCGGGCATGCGCTACACTTCCTCTTCTCCGATGTACCATACAACGGACTGCTCGATGTAGAGGGAGACTTTGTGGAGTTACCATCGCAGATTATGGAGAATTGGGCATTGGAAGAGGAGTTGCTGAAAACCTATGCAGTACACCACCGCAACAATACCATTATCAATCGGAACCTCATAAACAAAATTCGCCGCAGTGCACAGTTTAACCAAGGCTTTATGACTACCGAATTGTTGGCTGCTGCGCTTGCCGATTTGGATATCCACTCTATCACCGAATACAAGGAGTTTGATGTCGAATCGTTCGAATATAATGCCCTCTACGAAAAGAGAGGTATGATTCATGAGATTGAGCCTCGCTACCATCTGCCATACTTTGCCCACATCTTTGCAGGTGGCTACTCTTCGGGATACTACTTCTACACATGGGCAGAGGTTTTGGACAAAGATGCCTTTGCCGCATTCGCCGAGACGGGAGATGTATTCCACCGCCGAACTGCACAAGCCTTCCGTAGGTTGTTGGCAAGCGGAGGTAAGCGTGACGGAATGTCGCTCTATCGCGAATTTCGTGGTGCTGAGCCAAGTCGCGAGCCACTGCTTAAAGCACGCGGTTTGTGGGTTGAGCCGGAACCGACCGAGGAAGAAGAGAATTTGAATAATGTAGAAACCAAATAATGTATAATTTTATGAAAAAACTGTTTTTAATTATGACCGTATCAGCACTTCTCGGAGCGTGTGCCGGCGATGATATGCCAAAGGTACAGCTGCCTGAGATTGACACAAACAATCCGTTGTTGGCAGAGTGGGAAACCCCTCACGCAACACCTCCATTCGACAAAATTGCGATTTCGGACTACGAACCGGCTTTCGAGACTGCTATCGCAGTAAGTCGTGCAGAGGTTGATGCTATTGTGAACAACCCTGCAAAGCCTTCGTTCAACAATACCATTCTTGCCCTCGAAAAGCAGGGCGAGTTGCTCGACCGCATCGCTTCGGTATTCTTCAACCTTATGGAGTGCCACACATCGCCTGAGATGCAGGAGATTGCTATGCGCATACAACCTAAATTGACCGAACTCAGCAACGATGTATCGCTCAATCCTGAGTTGTTCAAGCGTGTAAAGGCAGTCTATGAGAATCCGGGATTGTTCCTCTCGAAGGAGGACAAGAAGTTGCTCGAAAATACCTACAAGAGCTTTGTTCGTAGTGGAGCAAACCTCAACGATGCAGACAAGGAGTTGTATCGTCAGTACTCTTCGGAGTTGTCGCAATTGACCTTGCAGTTCGGACAGAACTCATTGGCAGCGAACAACGCCTTCTCGCTCAACATAAAGTCAGCAAAGCAGGTTGAGGAGTTGCCGGACTTTGTAAAGGAGGGCTTGGCAATGGAGGCGAAGGCTCGTGGTCAGAAGGGTTGGACCGTAACCTTGAAGGCTCCAAGCTATATCCCATTCGTAACCTACTCTTCACAGCGTGATTTAAAAGAGAAGCTATACAAAGCTCGCAGCACCTGCGCTATCGGAGGTAAATTCGACAATACGGAGAATATCCGTAAAATCACCACCTTGCGTCTTAAAATCGCCAATCTTCTCGGCTATGAGTGCTATGCAGACTATGTTCTCGATAACCGCATGGCAGAGAAGACAGAGACCGTAAATTCGTTCCTTGCAGAGTTGCTTTCGCAGACCAAGGAGTATGCCGACAAGGATTATCAGACCATCAACGAGTATGCTCACTCACTCGGTTTTGAGGGTGATATTCAGCCTTGGGATTGGGCTTATTATAGCGAGAAGTACAAGAACGAGAAGTATGCTGTAAGCGATGAGGCTGTAAAACCATACTTCGAGTTGGAGTCGGCAAAGCAGGCGGTATTTATGCTCGCAAACAAGCTCTACGGCTTGGAGTTCAAGCCTGCCGAGGATGTTGCAAAGTATCACGAAGATGTTACCGTATATGAGGTTTCGGAGGCTAATGGCGAACACTTGGCCGTTCTCTACCTCGACTTCTTCCCACGCGATTCGAAGCGTGCCGGAGCATGGATGACCGAGTTTCGCGGTGCCGAGGGTGATATTCGCCCACTCGTATCGCTCGTGATGAACTTTACGAAGCCTACCGAAAGTACACCTTCATTGCTCACTTTCGATGAGTTTACAACCTTCCTCCACGAGTTTGGACACGCTTGTCATGGCATGGTAGCAAAGGGTAAGTACGGCTCGTTGAACGGCACAAATGTATTCCGCGACTTCGTGGAGTTGCCATCGCAGATTCTCGAAAATTGGGCATACGAGAAGGAGTATCTCGACCTTTGGGCTAAGCACTACCAGACAGGTGAAACAATGCCTGCCGAGTTAATCGAGAAACTTATCGCAGCAAAGAACTATCTTGCAGCATACGCTAATGTTCGTCAAGTATCGTTTGGTATGACAGATATGGCTTGGCACACAATCAAAACCCCATACGAGGGCTGTATCATTGAGTTCGAGCAGAAGGCTATGGCTCCTTCACAGATTCTCCCTGTTGTGGAGGGTACTGCTATGTCGCCGACCTTCGGACACCTCTTCTCAGGTGGTTATGCCGCTGGATACTATGGTTATAAGTGGGCTGAGGTTCTGGCTGCTGACGGATTCTCGCTCTTTACAGAGAATGGTATCTTCGACAAGGCTACGGCATCGAAGTTCCGCAAACTGCTCCAATCGGGAGGTCAGGAGCACCCGATGGATTTATATGTCCAATTCCGTGGTCATAAGCCTCAAACAAAGGCATTGATTGACCAAATGGGACTTGATAAGCAATAAGTTGCGTAGCAAATGCTGAGATAGAGCGTGTTCACAATTTGTTGGGCACGCTCTTTTTGTCAGAAAGAGCAGACCGAAGGGAGGTTGTTGCAATCGAAGATTGTCGGGGTTGATGGGCGATGTGGCAAAAATCTATTTTTAGACACAATCGCACAGCAAGCACGAGGATTTGCGCAAGCAAACAACAACTGACCGCAGACAAGTCTGCCGAGGCGCAACAAGCTGAACGAGCCTCGTCCGGGCAAAAGAAAAACCGCCGAGATAACTCTCAGCGGTTTTGTGCCCAGGAGATTACTATATTTATTTGAGACTTGAACGGCGGCAGAAGCCGAGAGCAGACCAAGAGGTAGTGGGATAGACATTAAACCAAAGGTTTAGAGAATGAATTAGATTGCAGTGACCAAACTTGTTTGAGTTGCTGCTATCTAATTTATTATCGTAGTTGCGTAGCAACAATGGCTATCACATACCACGCAGACAAGTCTGCCGAGGCGCAACAAGCTGACCGAGCCTCGTCCGGGCAATAAAAAAAACCGCCGAGATAACTCTCAGCGGTTTTGTGCCCAGGACGAGACTCGAACTCACACGGGCTAACGCCCACTACCCCCTCAAAGTAGCGTGTCTACCAATTCCACCACCTGGGCTTTGAGGAGCCGATTTTCTCAAATCAGCGTGGCAAAGGTACGCAAAAATTTGATACTTGCAAACTTTTAGAGCGAAAATCTGCAAGAAAAACAGATTTTCGCTCTAAAATAATCGAATTTATCGCCAAATACTACTATTTGAAAATATCGTTAAACAACTTTGCCATACGATAGCCGCCCTTGCGAATCTGAGAATCGAGCAGAGCGTGGAATTCAATCTGATACTCGCGAGGGTTAATTACTGCTCCTTCGCGATACTTGCGTGTAGCACGCGATGCAATAGCGGAATCTTTACCCCAATCGAAAATATCTCCTTTGGTAATCTCGGCAATCTCCTCTGGTGTGCAGGTGTCAATCAAGTATGCAGCATCGCTGAATCCCCAAGGGTAGAAACTTGCGAAGAATCCACCGTCCCACAATTTGTGATAGATTGTCTTCTTCTTTCCATAAAGTACTTCGTATCCACCAGTAGTCTGATCATCAGGGTAACGAATATGCTCCGGACAGTGCATATCACCCAACCAGTGAATAAGCATTGCTATCTTGTGGAAACGAAGCGAATCGTCCATTGTTTTATGGTTCTCCTTCAAATCCTTGGCGAACCCATCAGCGAGTAACACACAGTTCTTCACAAACTTATCGCCTTTACGCGTACCCATGAATACGCTACAATCGGCATTTGCCTCGAAAGTATGTGGATATGTTACCTTTCTTGCAGCATTCGATGGTTGAAAGTCCAATTCAATAAGCATATCCGGCTTATGTTCATCTGCCCACGATGCATAATAAACAATAGATTTACCATTAAGATACTTTTTAAGTGTCTTTTTCGCCTTTGGTGTAAGGTGATTTTCGGCAATCTTTGCTACGGTAGCGTGCGCACGGCGATCCCAGCCATACGAAGTGCCACACATAAGTACGGCAACAATACAGAGTAATAATAGTCTTTTCATAGTTGTATATAGTTTTTTGTTATGCTCGTTTAATTGCGATTTTGAGTGGTATTTCGTTCACATCGCTCGCCACAACGAACTCGCCTTGTGGCTCGGTTGCGGTCTTGACACTTACTGCCAAAGTTTGCTGACCGATATACGATGCGAACTCCGCAACGGCTGCGTGTACAGTCTCTATATCTTCAATCTCGACCTCAATCTTGTCGGTTACCTCCAAGCCCGAATCCTTACGGATATTCTGGATACGATTTACCAACTCGCGAGCCACACCCTCCTTCTGCAACTCCTCGGTGAGGGTGATGTCGAGTGCTACGGTGAGTTTGCCCTCGCTTGTTACCAACCAGCCCGGCATATCCTCCGACATAATCTCGAAGTCGGCAGGGGTTACGGTAATCTGCTCGGCACCCATATCGAGTACTATCTCAGTAGAAGATTCAATTTCTGCAATTTTCTCCTGCGAGAACTCGGCAGTCATAGCAGCAATCTGCTTCATATACTTGCCATAGCGAGGTCCCAAGGTCTTGAAGTTAGGCTTGATACGCTTGGTGATAAGACCTGTCGTTTCGCGAATAAGGTCCATCTCTTTGATATTTACCTCATTGAGAATAAGCGACTTAACAGCCAACAAATGTTCCTCGGTTGCATCGTCAAGTACAGGAATCAAAACCTTTGCAAGTGGCTGACGCACCTTGATATTAACCTTACGGCGCAGAGCGAGTACCATCGAAGATACCTGCTGTGCCATAGCCATCATATCCTCCAAGCGGTTGTCGATAAGCGACTCATCGCACTTAGGGAACGATGCGAGGTGTACCGAATCTTCCGAGTGGTGACCACTCAAAGCGTTGAGGTCGCAGAAGATGCGGTCCGAGATAAATGGAGCGAATGGTGCTGCCAACTTCGCAACGGTTTCGAGGCAGGTGTAGAGAGTCTGATAAGCTGAGAGTTTATCCTCGTTCATCTCACCACCCCAGAAACGCTTGCGGTTAAGGCGTACATACCAGTTCGACAAGTTTTCGCCTACGAACTCCTGAATAGCACGAGCCGCAGGTGTCGGGTCGTAGTCTTCGAGCGATGCGGTAACATCTTTTACGAGAGTATTCAACAACGAGATAATCCAACGGTCAATCTCTGGTCGATTCTCCATTGGCATCTCCGCCTCCTTGCCTGTGAAGCCGTCAATGTTGGCGTAGAGGGCAAAGAACGAGTAGGTGTTGTAGAGCGTTCCGAAGAACTTACGGCGTACCTCATCAACACCATCAATATCGAACTTCAAGTTCTCCCAAGGGTCCGAGTTTGAAATCATATACCAACGGGTTGCATCTGCTCCGTACTTGTTGAGTACCTCGAATGGATCTACGGCGTTGCCCAAACGCTTCGACATCTTGTTGCCGTTCTTGTCGAGTACAAGACCGTTAGAGATGATATTCTTGAATGCTACGCTGTCGAACAACATCGTTGCGATAGCGTGCAAGGTGAAGAACCAACCACGAGTCTGGTCCACACCCTCGGCGATAAAGTCCGCAGGGAACAACTTGTCGAAGCAGTCGGCATTCTCGAATGGATAGTGACGCTGTGCATAAGGCATAGCACCCGAATCGAACCAGACATCAATCAAATCGCTCTCGCGGTGCATTGGCTCGCCCTTTGACGACACCAACACGATATTATCTACATAAGGTTTGTGAAGGTCGATATTCTCGGTCGAGTAGTTCTCTGCCGACATATCGCCCACCTTGAAATTCTTGTATGGATTTTCGGTCATAAAGCCCGCAGCGATTGACTTCTCAATCTCCGCCATCAACTCCTCAACCGAGCCGATACACTTCATCTCCGAGTAGTCCTCGTTAGCCCAGATTGGGAGTGGAGTACCCCAGAAGCGTGAACGCGAGAGGTTCCAATCAACCAATCCCTCCAACCACTTGCCGAAACGACCGGAACCTGTATATTCAGGTTGCCACTTGATAGTGTCGTTCAACTCCATCATTCGCTCGCGGAGTGCCGTAGTGCGGATAAACCACGAGTCGAGAGGATAGTATAACACCGGCTTGTCGGTACGCCAGCAGTGTGGGTAGGAGTGGGTGTGTTTCTCAATCTTGAAGACTTTGCTCTCGCCTTTGAGCATTACGCAGATATCGATATCGAGCGTGGTGTCGCTATCTGCCAACGCAGCATCGTAGGCATTCTTAACATAGCGACCTGCCCACTCGTTGTAGAGTGCTACATCGACATACTTCTCAACAAACTCCTTGTCCAAATCCTCCAAGCGGAAGAAGCGACCTGAACGGTCCACCATCGGGCAGTTCTTGCCTGCGGTATCGACCATAAAGAGTGGTGCAATACCTGCGGCACGAGCCACGCGGTCGTCATCAGCACCAAAGGTAGGTGCGATATGTACGATACCCGTACCGTCAGAGGTGGTTACATAGTCGCCCACAATTACGCGGAATGCATCGCCCATAGGCTTAACCCAAGGGATAAGTTGCTCGTAACCGATGCCCTCCAACTCCTTGCCCTTGAAGGTCTGCTCCTCAACCTCGAATGTACCCTCCTGCTTCTTGCCGAAGTATGAACCTACAAGCTCCTTAGCCATAATGATAGTCTGGCGAGCCTCGGTGTATGGGTTTTGGCACTTTACGCGGACATACTCAATCTGCGGACCTACGCAGAGCGCAGTGTTCGAAGGGAGTGTCCAAGGTGTGGTAGTCCAAGCGAGGAAAAAGAGTTCGCCCTCAGCACCCTCGAAGAGGTGATCGCTCTTTTCATTGCGCACGATGCGGAATTGTGCCGTACAAGTTGTATCCTTAACATCACGATAGCAACCCGGCTGGTTCAACTCGTGAGTTGAAAGTCCTGTACCTGCGGCAGGCGAATATGGCTGAATGGTGTAGCCCTTGTAGAGCAACCCCTTATCGTAGAGTCGCTTCAAGAGGTACCACAAAGTCTCGATATATTTGTTGTCGTATGTAATATATGGGTCATCAAGATTTACCCAATAGCCCATCTGACGGGTGAGGTTGCTCCATACATCGGTGTACTTCATCACATCCTCGCGGCAGCGGCGGTTGTACTCCTCCACAGTAATCTTCTTGCCGATATCCTCTTTGGTGATGCCGAGAGTCTTTTCAACGCCCAACTCCACAGGCAAGCCATGAGTGTCCCAACCCGCTTTGCGGTTTACGCGATAGCCCTGCTGCGTCTTGTAGCGGCAGAAGACATCTTTGATGGTACGCGCCATAACATGGTGAATGCCCGGCATACCATTTGCAGATGGCGGTCCCTCATAGAAGATAAATGCGGGCGCACCCTCCCGTGTTTCGATACTTTTGTGGAAGGTATCCTTCTTGTCCCACTCTGCCAAAACCTCATTGGCAAGAGCCGATAAATCGAGATTCTTATACTCTTTGAACTTCATACGACAATAGTAATTCAATGGTTATAATCGTGCAAAGATAGTAAAAAAATGAGAATTAGGAATTAAGTGTCAAGAATTAAAAGTTAAAAAATCAAAAATAGGGCAAACACCCATTGGCATTTACCCTATTTTTAATTTACTGTTATTATTAATGGCAACAGTGGTCACCATTGCACTCGTGGTCGCCGCAGTGGTGGTCTTCGCCGCAACCCTCGCAGCCATCGCCACAATGGTCGTGGTCGCAACCGCACGAGCAACCGCCCTTTGGAGCGAGGTCCTCAGGGGTAACATCGCGAACCTCAACAACCTCCACATCGAAGTTCAAGGTCTTGCCTGCCATTGGGTGGTTGAAGTCCATCATTACACTCTCCTCTTTCACCTCCTTGATAATACCGTTCATACGGTGTCCCTCGGCATCGCTCATAGGTACTACATTACCTACGAACAACATCTCCTCTACGACCTTGCCGTCAATCATAAAGATTGTCTTTGGCAACTCCACGATAGCCTCGGCGATAATCTCGCCGTAGCCATCTTTTGGCTCCAAAGTGAACGAAACCTTATCGCCCGGCTCCTTGCCGATAAGTGCGCCCTCGAACTTAGGAAGCAACATACCTGCACCGCAAACAAATTCGAGAGGCTGTCCCTCCGGATTCTTATCTGCTACCTGTCCATCAACGGTGAGAGTATAATTCACCGCAACAAATTTTGTGTTTTCTACCTTCATACCTTATGTAAATAGTTTAATGTAATACTAATTTTCTTGCAAAGATAGTGAAATTTTGTGAAAATTAGTGTGTAATCATTTTTTTTGCACTTTTCGTAATAAGTTACTATATTTGTGGTGCAGTCCGCGAGGGTTGCAGACATATTTTGATGAAAGTGTATTCGCTTTTATCCTTGAACGAAAATGTGGAAGTTTTTAGAACACAAGGAGAGCAGCACACTCATCACTTGTATTGGTGTATTGGCACTCTCATTGCCCTATACCTACCAATACGGGTGTGGGGTATTGTTTATTTGTGTTCGGGTTATTCCACAACCTTCGTTCAGATAGACGAATTGGCTCCACACTTTCTATTTTGTTAAATGCTCTTTTGGAGCGAAGAGCTTAAAATCTATGTTACGATGTTCTACGCTGTACATGAAAATGGTATGGTGGATATGAAGTTGGAGTTTGAGAGGTTGCACAAATCCGGAAATATACTTTTCTTTGCCGAAAGCTCTAACGACTACTCTTATTATAAGTACTATTCCTTTATAGACATTTACCGCCAAAGAGTTCAACTAACACTAAATGGTTGTAAATTAAACTGCATTATCCGACATTTTGAAGACAATATCCCCTGTATAGAGTTTGAAATTGAATCACCTAATTATGGCATCGAAAGAGTAGAGGTATATAGGCAGTACCCTCTGTGCTCATCTTATCTATCCCGCACTGCCTATATTATTGGCCTAATAAACAAGTTCGGGTACGAAGCGTATCGTAAATATGATTTGAGACTAAAATAGGGTGCGTCCAACAAGTTTTGGACACACCCTCAGGCTCATTTTACCAGAAATTGCTTTATGATGTAGTTCTACTCCTCGTTCTTGCAAACAAGGTTTCTGTCGCCGTAGCCGTTGTCGATTTTCGTTACATACGGGAAGAACTTCGAGCGTGCTACCCACTCCAACGGGAAGGCTGCCTCCTTGCGTGAGTATGGGTGCGACCACTCGCCTGCAATCTCCTCGGCGATATGCGGTGCGTTGGCTACAACATTGTCAGCCTCGCCATTTATCTTCTCCGCCTCGCGCTTAATCTGTACCAAAGCCTCGATAAAGCGGTCCATCTCCTCCTTTGGTTCGCTTTCGGTAGGCTCTACCATCAGAGTTTCGTGAACAGGGAACGAGAGGGTTGGAGCGTGGAAGCCGTAGTCCATCAAGCGGTGTGCTACATCGCCACAATCTACGCCGTAGTCGCGTTTGAAGTGTGTCAAATCGAGAATCATCTCGTGTCCTACGCGGCCCGTTTCGCCCGAATAGTAGGTGCGGAACTCATCTTTAATTGCCGAAGCCATATAGTTGGCATTCACGATAGCCATCTCGGTTGCCTTGCGCAAACCATCTGCGCCGAGCATCTTGATATAACCGTAGGTGATAGGCAACAAGAGTGCCGAGCCCCAAGGCGATGACGATACGGCAGTGATACCCTCATCACCTCCCGTAGGCACAACTGAGTGCGAAGGGAGGAATGGTGCAAGGTGCGAAGCCACACAGATAGGACCTACACCCGGACCACCACCACCGTGAGGCATTGCGAAGGTTTTATGAAGGTTGAGGTGGCAGACATCGGCACCGATAAAGCCCGGATTGGTCAAACCGACCTGTGCATTCATATTTGCACCGTCCATATAGACCTCGCCACCTGCATCGTGAATAGTATCTACAATCTCGCGAATACGGCTCTCGAATACGCCGTGTGTCGAAGGGTAGGTTACCATCAAGGCGCACAACTCCGAGGAGTACTGCTCCGCCTTTGCCTTCAAATCATCGACATCGATATTTCCATGCGCATCGCACGCTACGGTTACAATCTTCATTCCCGCCATAGCTGCCGAAGCGGGGTTTGTGCCGTGTGCCGAAGCAGGAATCAAGACGATGTTACGATAGCCCTGATTGCGGCTCTGGTGGTAGGCGCGGATAACCATCAACCCCGAATACTCGCCCGCAGCACCCGAATTTGGCTGAACCGAGCAAGCAGCAAAGCCCGTAATGGTTGCCAAGTCGCGCTCCAACTCCTCGATAAGTGCGGTGTAGCCCTCACGCTGGTCGGCAGGGGCAAATGGGTGGATATTCTGGAAGCCCGACAAGGATAGTGGCTGCATCAAAGCGGCAGCGTTCAACTTCATAGTGCAAGAGCCGAGCGAAATCATCGAGTTTGCCAACGAGATATCACGCAACTCCAACTGCTTGATATAACGCATCAACTCGCTCTCCGAACGGTAGCGATTGAATACCGGTTCGGTCAGATATGCCGACTTTCGCTCCATAAAGTGCTGTGGCTCGGTTGCGTGATGTACCTTCTTTGCCTTCTTGCCCTTTGCCTCGGCAAAAATTGCGATAACCTCCTCCACCTCGGCAGGAGTAGTTACATCGTCAAACGACAATCGCACACGGAACTCCGAAGGGTAGTAGAAGTTTATGTGGTGCTCCTCCGCTACCGACTCCACAACCGAAGCCTCCGCCTCGATATCGAGCGTATCGAAGAAGTTTGTATTTGTCAATTTATAGCCCAACGCCTCTATACCCTTCGCTGCGGTCAAAGCCGAGAGGTGGGCGGTAAGAGCTGCACGGCGCAATCCCTCTGCTCCATTATAGACGCAGTAGAAACCGACAATCGAAGCCATCAAAGCCGATGCGGTACAGATATTCGAGGTTGCACGCTCACGCTTGATATGTTGCTCACGCATCTGCAACGCCATACGCAAAGCTCTGCGACCAAGTCTATCGACCGAAACGCCGATAATTCTTCCCGGCATATTGCGCTTGAAGGCCTCTTTTGTCGCCATATATCCTGCCGAAGGACCGCCAAAGCCCATCGGACAACCTAAACGCTGGGTTGTTCCTACGGCAATATCTGCGCCCCATTCAGCCGGTGGTGCGAGAAGTGCCAACGATAGCAAATCTGCATCGGCGGTTACGAGCGCTCCTACGGCGTGTGCCGCAGCGACAAAGTCGGAGTAGTCGCGTACCTCGCCGTTTGCGGCAGGGTACTGCACAATTGCTCCGAACTCCTTGCCCGTAAATGTGTAGTCAGCGTAGTTATCCACTATCAACTCAATGCCGAACGGCTCACTGCGGGTGAGCAGTACATCGAGTGTCTGCGGAAATATATTCTCATCTACAAAGAGGAGGTTGCGCCCCTCCTTCACAGCCTCTCGTGAGCGCAATGAGAACATCATCGCCATTGCCTCGGCAGCGGCTGTTCCCTCATCAAGCAACGAGCAGTTGGCAATCTCCATTCCCGTAAGCGAGATAATTGCGGTCTGATAATTGAGGAGAGCCTCCAAGCGACCTTGCGAAATCTCCGCTTGATAAGGGGTGTAGGAGGTGTACCACGCAGGATTCTCGAATACATTGCGCATAACGGCTGCCGATACGGCATTAGGATAGTAGCCCATGCCGATAAATGAACGGAACTGCTGGTTGCGCGCTGCCAGCTCCTGAATGTGCTGAGCAAATTCGTACTCACTCATCGCCTCGGAGAGTGCGAGAGGTGCGTTAAGTCGAATATCCGAAGGGATAACCTGCGCGATAAGTTCATCTACCGAGCCGACACCGATAGTGTCGAGCATCGCTTTGAGAGTATCGGGATTACTGCACCCGATATGACGGTTTACAAATTGGTCGAACATATAATAGTCTGTTTTAAGTTTCACAATTACCACAAAGATAATGAAAAAACGGAAAACCAAATAAATTTCAGATATTTTCGTTATCTTTGGGAAGATAAAAAGTTACCGACTATGGGAAATATGGTTAAAATTCAGTGTGTAAATAGTGGTGTAATGGTCGAGGTAGAGATGGGTACTTCGCTGCTCGAACTTGCGTGTAGCCTCGATTTGAAGGGTAAATATCCCCTACTTGCCGCCTTTGTAAATCATAAAATCAAGGAGCTGAACTACAAAATTTACACACCTGCCAAGGTGGAGTTCTTCGACATCACAAACCCTGCCGGATTCAGAGTTTATCAACGCTCGATGATATTCATTATGCAGGCTGTTGTGTCGAAATTGTACCCTCAACAGCGATTTCATGCCCGCCACGCCATAGGCGACAGCATCTACTGCGAGGTGGAGGGCAAAACCGAGTTCTCGACCAAGGAGTGTCAGGCTCTTTATGATGCTGCCCGTAAAATTGCAGAACAAGATATTCCGATAACACGCGAAAAACTACCAACCGAAGAGGTTGTCAAAGAGTTCGCAGAGCGAGGTTTTGATGACAAAATAGACCTCTTGCAGACACGCCAACGACTGTATAGTTCGGTTGAGCGATTGGGCGATGAGGTGGGTTACTTCTTCGGTGCGCTCGCCCCATCTACGGGCTATATCGACCGTTTCGAGGTGCAGCCATACTTCAAAGGTTTCTATATATCATTACCATCGCGTACCGCACCTGACACCATTGCCCCTGCTCCGAATTTGCAAAAGATGTTCTCCATCTTCGATGGTTATAGCGAGTGGGTGGATATTATGGGCGTGCCGACAGTTGGAAAGTTGAACAAACGCATCGAGCAGGGCGATGCCAGCGAGTTGATACAGATTGCCGAGGCTCTGCACGAAAAACGCTTGGCTCGCATTGCCGATACCATAGCCGAGGCAAATCGTGAGCGAGGGCTGCGATTGGTGCTTATCTCCGGTCCTTCGTCAAGTGGTAAGACCACCACCTCGAAGCGACTCGGTGTGCAGTTGCGAGTACTCGGTCTGCACCCTGTATTGGTTTCGACCGATGACTACTTCGTAAATCGCGAGGATACCCCTCGTGACGAAAATGGCGACTACGACTTCGAGGCGTTGGAGGCGATAGACCTCGCAAGACTGAATGAGGATTTGGGGCGTTTGATGGCGGGTGAGAGTGTCGAGATTCCTCGTTTCGACTTTATCAGTGGCACTCGCAAGTGGCACGATAACCCTCTGCAACTCGATGACCGTTCGATACTCATTATGGAGGGTATTCATTCGCTCAATCCGCGTCTTACACCGAGTATCCCCGACACAGCGAAGTTCCGCATCTACGCATCGTGCTTTACCTCGGTGGCGATGGATAACACCTCACGCATACACACTACGGACAACCGCCTACTGCGCCGTATGATTCGAGATAATGCCACACGCGGAACAAGTGCCGCCGATACGATTGCTCGCTGGCCAAGTGTACGCCGTGGCGAGGAGCGCAATATATTCCCTTATCAGGAGGAGGCAGATGTGATGTTCAACTCCTCGCTGTTCTACGAGATTGCGGTACTGAAACCCTTTGCCGAGCCGTTGTTGCGAGCTATTCCGAACACTCGCCCCGAATACGCCACAGCGCAAGGACTTCTGAAATTCCTCGACAACTTCCACACTATCGGAACGGAGGAGATTCCACCAACTTCGGTCTTGCGAGAGTTTGTCGGTGGTAGTGCCTTTAAGTATTAGACGGGAGGAGTTGAGAACGGAAAACGGAAAACTTTTAATTAGTGAGGAGTGAGAAGTTAGGAGAGAGGAGAGAGGAGAGAGGAGAGAGGAGTTGAGAATGAAATGCAAAATTTATAATTCTTAATTTTTAATTCTTTCAGCGCGCCCCTAACGCATCTGAAAAAAGCCTGCGCCTTGACAAGGGCAGGAGTTCGGGAAACCCTTAATAACCAAAAAAGTCGCAGCATAAGATAAAAAAAGTCGCAGCCTTCTTGACTGCGACTTCACTTTGTGGACCCAGAGGGGCATGATCCCACGACCTTCGGATTATGAGTCCGCTGCTCTAACCAACTGAGCTATGGGTCCAAAACCTTATTGCGAGTGCAAAGATACAAAATTTTTCGTATAAGCAAAAAATGTTGCACTTTTTTCTCCTTTTTCTCGCAAACTATGAGCCCGACAAGTGTAAAGTGCGGAGAGCACAACCCTTTTATTTACCCTCGCGCACCGCAACAACTGCCGCAATAGCCTCAGCGCAAATGCGGCTTATAGATGCCCAATCTTTTGCCGCTACCAGCTCCTTAGGGAACAAGCAACTACCCATACCTACGGCGAAAGAACCAGCCTTAAACCACTTGGAAATGCTCTCTGCGGTAGGCTCAACACCTCCCGTAACCATAATTTTACTCCAAGGCATCGGTGCCATCAATCCCTTCACAAACTTAGGTCCCAAAACATCACCAGGGAAGACCTTACAGAGGTCACAGCCCATCTCCTGAGCCATACCAACCTCAGTTATCGAGCCACAGCCCGGAGTATAAGGAATGAGTCGGCGATTGCAAACTTTTGCTACATCAGGATTGAAGAGTGGTCCTACTACAAAGCAAGCTCCCATCTGAATATAGAGAGAGGCGGTCGGAGCATCTACAACCGAGCCTACACCCACTGCCATATCCGGACACTCCTTTGCAGCATACTTCACAACTTCGGCAAATACCTCATGGGCAAAGTCTCCACGATTAGTAAACTCGAAAGCGCGAACACCTCCATCATAGCAAGCCTTTACAACCTGCTTTGCAACCTCTACATCGCTATTGTAGAATACCGGAACAACGCCCGTTGTCCCTATCTTATTCAATACTGATACCTTATCAAATCGTGCCATAGTAACCTCTTTTTATCGTTGTACTCGACCACTTGCATCTCCACCGCAAAGGGCCTCTACCTCCTCAACCGAAACCATATTGAAGTCGCCCGGTATGGTGTGTTTCAATGCCGAAGCAGCAACCGCAAACTCCAAGGCCTCACCCTGTGTCGGCTTGGTAAGCAATCCGTGAATTACGCCACCCGAGAAGGCATCGCCACCACCAACTCTGTCTACGATAGGGTTGATATCGTAACGGCGCGACTCATAGAACTCCTTGCCATTGTAAATCATCGCCTTCCAGCCATTGTGTGTAGCCGAGAAAGATTCGCGCAAGGTCGAAATGACATACTCGAAGTTGAACTCCTCAGCCATAGCCTTGAAGATAGCCTTATAGCCCTCAGCATCGGTCTTGCCACCCTCAACATCTGCATCGGGTTTGAAGCCAAGGCACAACTCTGCATCCTCCTCATTGCCAATGCAGACATCTACATACTGCATCAGTGGGCGCATGATAGATTGAGCCTTCTCCTTGCTCCACAACTTTTTGCGGAAATTCAAATCCACCGATACCTTTACACCGTGACGCTTCGCTGCCTCACAAGCCAAACGGGTAAGCTCTGCCGCTTTGTCCGAAATGGCAGGTGTAATACCCGACCAATGGAACCAATCGGCTCCCTCCATAATCTTGTCGAAGTCAAAATCACACGGCTCTGCCTCTGCAATAGCCGAGTTGGCACGGTCGTAAATCACCTTACTTGGGCGCATCGAAGCACCTGTTTCGAGATAGTAGATACCTACTCGCTCGCCACCTCGTGCGATATAGTCGGTCTTGACACCGTAACGGCGCAGTGCATTTACTGCCGACTGTCCAATCTCATGCTTTGGCAATTTGGTAACAAAATAGGCATCGTGACCATACGCTGCAAGGCTTACTGCCACATTCGCCTCGCCACCGCCATAGACCACATCAAAAGATTCTGCCTGCACAAAGCGGCTATTTCCCGCTGTGCTGAGGCGAAGCATAATCTCGCCAAGAGTTACAATCTTCTTCATATAGTTATATCTTTGATTTAATTCATTCCTACATATACAGGAGCATCGATAGCAATTGTCTTGCAACACTCTCCCGGTAATCCACTCTCTGTGTCGAGAGGGTAAATCTCTACTGTATTGCCATCACGACACGCAACAACCAAGTACTTTCCGTCACAACTAATCGCAAAGTGACGAGGGTGACCTCCCGTAGGCAGATAATTAAGGAACTCTAACGCTCCTCCACCGCCTATACGCTTAAATACAGCAACACCATCAGGCACCTGACATCTCTTTGCTCCCGCAGTACTGCTCACTCGTGAAGATAGATACAGATAGCGCCCATCGGGACTTAATGCGATATGTGAGCCACCATTTGGATTTCCGGCATTAACAACATATCGGTTTTGTAGAGCGAAGTCGGCTGTACTATACACCAACACCTCATCGCTCAACTCTGTTACAACATACAGATAATCGCCCTCCGGAGCAAATGCGCAATGACGAGGACCACAACCTGCCGGCAATGAGATTGTCGCTACCTCGGGAAGGAGAAGACGACCATCTCTCACATCAAAACGATAAAGACAATCACCACCAAGGTCTGCCACAATCAACATCTTACCATCGGGCGAGAGTGTCGAAGAGTGAATATGTGACGACTGCTGTCGTGTAGGGTGAACACTGCTACCATTGTACTGTATCACCTGCGGATTTGGCAGGGGCAACCCCTCCTCCGTAAGGTCGAAGAGTGAGAGTGTTCCGCTTGTATAGTCGGCAACCACCGCTTGTCGGGCAAGTAGTACTATATGACAAGAGTGTTTGCCCACAGTCGATACCTCGGCCAACGGTTTGCCGAGTGAGTCGAGTGTAGTAACAGAGAACTCCTCCTCGCCCGCATGTTTCGGTTGTTCAAAAACACAGAGCAAAGATGAGTCTGCAAGAGAACGGAGGGCATAGACTTTGCCGTTGCCCTCCGCAACAAATGTATGACCCCAATATGGGGTATATGCCCCAATCAAAAGGCTCATAATCATAGTTTTAGCAGCAGTTAACATAGTTTAGAAGTAGCCACCCTTATCCTTAATCTCCTGAATAGTCTGGCCCTCATGTACCCACGAGAAAATCTTCTTCTCATTCTCCTTAATCTCCTCAGCACGAATGAGAACATCATAAGCAATCTCGCGTGGAACTACCAATACTCCATCGATATCGCCAAGGATAACATCACCCGGCTTGATGGTCACATCTCCAATTTTGATTGGAATCTGGTAGTGTGTGATAAGGCAACGACCAAGCGAGCCATTCGAAATACGATACTCGTAGAAGATTGGGAAGTCTGCTTCGAGAATCTGGTGTGTATCGCGAATACCGCCATCGATACAAGCAGCCTTAACCTTCTTGCCCTTTGCAGTTGATGTCATCACACCACCCCACAAAGTAGCCTCCTGGTCGCGGCTGGTATCCCAAAGTACAAAGTGGTCCTCACCAAGTTCATCAAGCATCTGAGTACGATACTCCATCTCACCTGTAATCTTCACATTCGGAGCACTCTTAACTGTAAATGCGAAACCTGCAACGGTCTGATACTCACGCAATGGCTTAATACGGTTAGGCAAAGCCTGGTTGAGCAAGCAGAATTCACGCATCACATCGTTTACTGCACCGAGATACAACTGCTCAAAACGCGCCAACAACTCCTTATCAGGAATTGGGAATGACTTTGTGCAAATACCCTCACGGGTCTCAATAAGTTTATCGAGGTTCATCATACCAACCTCTTTCTTGTACTGATCTACGCTCATTTTATCAATTTTTTTGATTTGTAAGATTTATAAATATCTACTAAGTAAAAGGTATAGACATTCCTCCGTCAATTGGGAAATCTGTACCTGTAATGTATCGACCTTCATTCGAACAGAGCAGTAATACAGCAGGAGCCACATCCTCTGCCTGACCTACAAAACCAACAGGAATAGACTTCTCGATTTTAGCACGATATGCTGCGTCTGCCAAAGCCTCCACATTTCGGATTGTCTCGATTGCTCCCGGAGCAATGTTGTTAATAGTAATTCCATCGCCTGCAAGCTGCGCGCAAAGTGTCATCACAAGGTTACGCTGTGCAGCCTTAGTTGCGGCATATACAGCCATAGCTGTATTAGGGCGATACTGCTGTACACTACCGATAGTTACAATGCGTCCCCATTTACGCTCACGCATAGCAGGAACACACGCCTGTATCAACGCCAACGAAGCTCGTACATTGATATGCATCTGCTTGTCAAACTCCTCATTGTTAATCTGCTCCCATGGATTGCGAATCTGCACCGAAGCATTCAAAACAAGGATATCGACAGCAAGGTTGTTCTCCTTAGCAAACGCCTCCCAGTCCTCCTTTACAGTAGGTTTTGAGAGGTCGTACTTCCAAGTAAGGTACTCTCCTCCAATCGCTTTAATGCCATCAAGCGTATGCTGAGCAACAGCATCGTTCGACACCCAGTTTACGATTACACGAGCACCATGCTCGGCGAGCAGCAGGGCAATGGCTCTGCCAATGCCCTGACCGCTGCCGGTAACAAGTGCTGTTTTCCCTTTAAGGTCAAACATATTAAATACCTCCTACAATTGGATACCACTCCGGACGATATGGGTCTTGGTGGAAGCGTGCATAGTAGTCACCATGCTTCTCGTAGTACTTCTCGTAGAACTTCATCTTGTCCTCATCGAGATTTACACCCAAACCTGGTCCTTCCGGTACCTTGATACAACCATCTTCGTACTTCATCAAACCACCCTCGATGATATCGTCCAAGAGGTAGTGGTAGTGAGCATCTCCCGGCATAGTCATTTGTGGGATTGTCGATGCAGTGTGAATCATAGCGGCCAACTCGATACCGAACTCAGCACCAGAGTGCATTGCTACACCGAGGTTGAAGGTACGACATACCGATACCAAATCCTTCACACCACGAGGGCCCTCCCAGTAGTGAAGGTCGGTAAGAATGATATCGATAGAGTTCATGTGAATAGCAGGACCGAGGTCATCAAACTTATTTGGATACATATTGGTAGCCAATGGAATGTTTACCTTCTCACGAACGGCACGCATACCCTCCAAGCCCCAAGATGGGTCCTCGAAGTACTGTGGCTCCAACTCCTCCATACGCTTACCTGCCTTGATAGCAGTAGCAACGCTCCAAACACCGTTAGGATCGATACGAAGACCGAAGTCATCACCCAACTTCTTACGACAGAGTTCGAGTACACGAACCTCCTCCATTGGATCCATAACACCAGCCTTCAACTTCATTGCATTTACACCGAGTGTCTCGTGCAACTCAACGCAGTGCTCTGCCATATCCTCAGCAGTCTGGTCATGACCACCTCCCGGACGGTCGTAACGCCAGAAGAGGTATGCAATCATTGGCACACGGTCACGCAAAGAACCTCCGAGCAACTTATTCATAGGCACACCTGCAACCTTACCCTGAATATCAAGGCAGGCAATCTCGATAGCACCATAAAGGCGAGCATTCGACATGTAATAGATACTACGCAAAACTTTCATCTTGATAGTCTCCAAATCGAATGGATCAAGACCGATAATTCTTGGTTTAAGCTTCATCAATGCAGCCTTAGCGTCACCGCCACCGCACTCACCCAAACCAACAATACCTTCGTCAGTGAAAATCTCCACGATGTTGCGGAGAAGATAACCCGGGTGAACACCCGTGTTATGGCGAAGTTGCGCATTCATCGGAATAGCAACCACGCGAACTCTCATGTCTGTAATTTTCATGATAATTTATTATTAAAAAGGGTTATAAAAAATTGATTATAAAAAGGTTTATTGTTCTTCCCAACGCTCTTTAAGGAATGTAAATTTAGCCGCAATGGCAATCAACAATCCTCCCACCAAGAAAAAGAGTCCGAGTGAGGATATTCCCCAACCGAAGGCATCGATGCTTGTACCATCGCCCTGCACAGCGCCCAAATAGATTGGAGCCAAGCAACCTACGATAAATGCAAATGCTGTGAGGATACCCACTGACGATGCGCGCAACTTAGGATCGATAACATCGAACATTGCTGCGTAGAGATTAGAGTCGTAGATGCCACGGAAGATGCCGTAGAATACCATTGCGATACTTGCCACCCAGATATTAGGAGCGAAACCGACCATTGCAAGGAATGGAGCACCGCCCAACAATCCCACATACTCGGTACGCATACGGGCCAACTTATCCTTCTGTGCCAACTTATCCGAGATACGGCCACCGAGCATCACACCAAAAATTGCAAATCCGCAACTTGTGAGCATCGCAATCGAGCTCGCAGCGGTAAGGTTCTCTCCTCCATAGAATTTAAGGTTGAAGAACTTGGCAGCCCAAGTGGTTATACCTATATTTACAAAGACCTG
This sequence comes from Alistipes sp., assembly GCA_045596245.1. Classification (GTDB taxonomy): domain Bacteria; phylum Bacteroidota; class Bacteroidia; order Bacteroidales; family Rikenellaceae; genus Alistipes. Next base: position 36,729 of record JAZOBZ010000064.1, read on the forward strand.
ACAACCGAAAGCAAATGCCAACAACCAGATGGTCTTCTTCGAAAAGATACCTTTGAGAAGTGTAGTAAACGGAATGCGTTCTGTCTGCTCCTTAATCTGCGGAGTATCCTCCATGCGAAAGATGCAATAGAGAGCAACGAGCAAACCGAACAATCCAAAGCCAATAAATGCGTACTGCCAGCCGAATGCCTTTGAAATCATTGGTGCAACGATAGCACTTACGATAACTCCGATGTAGAGTGCCGATTGGTGCATCGAAATAGCTGTCGCACGAGTCTTTTCGTGATACTGCGTGATAAGCGAGATAGCAGCAGGGTTATAGAATGCCTCGCCTGCGCCAGTAGCCACACCTCGCATTACGATAAGGTAAACGAGGGCTCCTGCTCCCATTGCACCGGCAAAACCGGTAAAGAGTGTGCCCAAACTAAAAATGATAAGACTGATAATCACAATCCACTTACGGCGTAAGAAATCGCCCACATATCCTCCGAATGGAGCCAAGCAACCATACACAACTGTAAATACGGTAACTACCAATCCCGCCTCGAAGCCACTCAATCCAAGGCTACTCTGAATATCCTCCACGATAGCACCATAAACTTGGCGATCTCCTTGATTAAGGAAGAAGGCGAACCAAAGCATGAGAATCAATTCCCATTTGTAATCAAATTTCCACTTTTTCATTTTAGGTCATTGTTTTATAATATAAAATTAGATAATTATTTTGGCATTTCCAAACGCAAAATTAATGATTAATTTGAAAGTTTGAATTTATTTCGCAAACTTTGTTACTGAATTTTATATTATAAAATATAGACCATGATACAAAGTATTGTAAAGGCGATGAACATCGTGGAATTATTGGCCCAAAACCCACGACAGGCTTACACTCTTAGCGAAATTGCAGATGCGCTGAATATAGAGCATAGTACATGTGCCAATATCTTGAAAACCCTCTCCTCGCGTGGTTTCGTACAACAAGATGGTCCGCGAAGTGGTTATCAGTTTGGTTACATGTTCTATAAATTGACCAATACGGCGATGGAGAATGAGGAGCTTACCAAAATCGCGCGTGAAGATGTGGAGAATCTGGGAGAGAGCCTGAATGAGAGCGCCATACTATCTATCATTAAAAACGACAAGCGCATCGTGCTCTACTACACAACGCCCAATCGAGAGTTGCATGTACGCACCAACATAGACAAGTCGGTATATTCCACAAATACAGGTCGTGTGATTTTGGCCAACTACACTCACGACCATCTCGAAAGATTTATCATTCGCAACCATATCCCCACAAAAGAGGAGTGGCCTATAATACACAAAAGTGAGGACCCTGAACTCGAATTGCGTAGAAGGCTCAATAGAATACGCAGAAACGGATATGAAATAGACTCCGATCCGAATGGTATCATAGGTTTTGCTGCTCCACTCTGGCGCAATGGACATGTTGTCGGAAGTATCGGGCTCTACATGCCTATTTCCCGTCTAAGAAGCAAAGAGAAGATTCTCAAAGCACTTCTCGATGCAGCGGAATCAATAAACAAGAAATTACAACTGACAGACAGTCTATAAAAAAGTACCCCTCGAATAGTTAAAATTCGGGGGATACCTATGTTTATATTAGTTATTTATATTAGTAGAGAACACCTCGTCTTTTGCACCATACCCAGAAACGCAACAGTCGCCAACGCATACTCAGATGAAGCTTTGCTGTAAGGATATCGCCGAGAGTTATCAGCTCTACCCTATCGAGGTTGGCTACTAAGTATTTGTAGCACTCCTCACAGTTCAAATCACGCACCAACACTCCCGTACGATAGCAGCGTGAGCGTTTCAGCTCCTTCTCATAACCCTTGCCCACCAACTCTCCAAGTCGCTTGACAACCACAAGAGATTGGATAAGTTTATCGCCACTTATGGTGTTCGAGCAGCTCGTTTCATTGGTACGATTATACATATAGCCATAGAGATTGGAGATAGTTTTAACGCTCTTAGAGTGGTACATTGCCTGTGCCAAAGCCCACCAATCCTCGCCATACACAAGTGATGTGTCGAAGCGAACACCATTCTCCTCAAATATCCTGCGGCGATAGAGATTGCCGGAGATACCCTTTACCGTATCGTGTCCTACAACCTGTCGAAAAGCCTCATCTTTGTTTGAAGCGTAGCGCAGCCGTCTGTGATGAGTTCGACCATTTGCCAAAATATCGAGTGTTGCGAAGCGGATTATCTCATACTCCTCCATATATGGCAGACAAGTAACGAAGGCATCGTTCGATAGCCAATCGTCTGCATCTACGAATGTCACCCACTCGCCCGTAGCGTTATCCAATCCGCAGTTGCGGGCAGAACTTGCACCACCATTGGGTTTTGAGATAACTTTGATACGACTATCCTGCGCTGCATACTCCTCGCAAATAGCAAGGCTATTATCCTTCGAACCATCATCAATCAATATCAGTTCCAACTCCTCCACCTGTTGTGCAAGAATACTCTCCACACACTTCGATAGAAATGGTGCTGCATTATATACCGGAACTATCACACTGATTAACGACATAAAGCTCTATTTAAGTAGTCAATACTAAGATTTTGCCACCTTTGTAGCTCTCGCTCTACATGAGTCCAATCTATTGGTTGCGATGGCAATATCCCTCGCGCTGCATCTATCACAATTCTATCCAACAGCCCGAACTTACCAAACAGCGACACAAAGCGGCTTGCACCACGCTTGCGATTTATTATAGCCGCAAACTCTCTACGGAATATAATCGAGAATACGCAACCATGAAATGAGTCTGTGATGACAAACTCGGAGTCACGGAACAGCGATAGCCACTCCTCGATAGTCAGCTCAACATCATGCCCTGCGCCATATATACGACACCCTACGCCTCTTCGTTGAGCCTCCTGCTCCACAAGTGCGACCTTCTCAGGGGTTGCATCAAGGATATAGGCTGCAACATATCGCTCTTTGCTCTGCGGAACAGATACACAGATTGCCTTATAGTCATCAGCAGTCAATAGCAATGTCGGATCGAGCACCTCTATCGCCTCAACGCGAAGATTGTCACGACAGAGGGCAATTCCCGAATTTTCGCGTACAGATATGGCATCTAACCTCTTCGCAAATTTGCGACATTTTCGGGTTCTACTCGCCCTATACTCCCAATAATCTACACCGAACGATGCAGCATACGCAACCTTTTTGACATTGGTTCTATCCTCAACAAAATCGAGAAACATACTTGTCAGCACCTTTCGGTTGTAGCGAGGTCGCCACACTTGGTCACTACCTGCAATTAGAGCCTCCAACTGATACTCCGAAATTAGCTTAGGGGTATATTTATGAATACTCTTTGTACAAGATATATGCCGATCTATAAACGCCTTAAAGTAGGGGTGGCGTGCCGTAGAGACTCTACTTGTGGGCAATGCCCTCTTTGTAGTGTGAAACAGATTATAGAAGAAATTTCTAAGCCAAATCTTCACAAATCGCCCTCTCGACATTCTCGGTATATAGTCGCAAGTAATCGGCTCATGCCCCAACTTGCGCAATGCGTGCTGCATTGCAAAGTTTTGTAACACACCTCCATAGTTATTCAATAGGGGTTGTGTAACAATTCCTATCTTCATTATATTCAGTTTTTGGGTAATAATACTCTACACAAACGGCAGCTTCACAACTTCGGCTTTCAAGAGGCGGTCACGAATAACCACACAAACCTCTGTACCGACCTTTGCGAACTCCGTCTTTACATACGCCATGCCGATACCGACCTTCAAACAAGGCGACATCGTACCCGAGGTGATATGACCTATCTCGTTGCCCTCGGTGTCGGCTACCCTATATTCGTGACGAGGTATTCCTCGGTCAATCATCTTCAAGCCTACCAACTTGCGCTCTACGCCGTTAGCCTTCTGCTCGGCAAGGAACTCGCGGTCGATAAAATCTTTGCCATCAACAAACTTGGTAATCCAACCCAAGCCCGCCTCGATTGGCGAAGTTGTGTCATCAATCTCGTCACCATACAAGCAAAATCCCTTCTCCAAGCGGAGAGTATCTCTTGCACCCAAGCCGATATTTTTCAAGCCATACTCCTCACCGGCCTTCCACAACTCCTCCCAGATGTGGTCGGCGTCCTCATTGTGCATATAGATTTCGCAACCACCCGAACCTGTGTAGCCGGTCATCGAAAGTATTACCTCGCAACCCGCCAGCTGCAACTGACGGAAGGTGTAGTACTCCATATTCTCAACCTCCTCCTCGCACATCTTCTGCACGATTTTCATTGCGAGAGGTCCTTGGATTGCCAACTGCGAGATGCGGTCCGAAGCGTTCTCCAACTCCACACCCTCGCGCATACCGAACGCCTTACCCTGCTCCAAGATATGCGCCCAATCCTTGTCGATATTGGCAGCATTTACGCAGATAAGGTACTTCTGCTCCGAGTAGCGATAGATGATAATATCATCAACTATTCCGCCCTTGCCGTTTGGCATACACGAGTACTGCGCTTTGCCATCGTAGAGTTTCGTAACATCGTTGGTGCCAATCTTCTGCAAGAGGGCAGTAGCGTTCTCGCCTTTAACCCAAATCTCGCCCATGTGGCTCACATCGAACCCACCTGCACCGTTGCGCACGGTTATATGCTCATCATTGATGCCCGAGAACTCGATAGGCATATTGTAACCTCCAAACTGCGCCATCTTGGCACCATTTGCAATGTGATACTTTGTAAATACGGTGGTTTTCATAGTTTTATGGTTGGTTTAATTGTTACTCTTGGTTGGTAGGCTTCTCGCTCTTTTCTGGTCGGCGAAGCCCGAGGCGTGGGCAGCGGTGGAACTCGCGGGTGCGGTCGAACAGGTAGCGGTATGTGGTGTGCATCTTGTGCTTTGTAGCGCACACATAACGCTC
>JAZOBZ010000065.1:0-6505 GCA_045596245.1 Alistipes sp.
TGCATCGCTTAATGCTATTTTATCGAAACTTTTATGATTTCCGTCTATTGAAATTTTACCCCCTCAATCCACAACAACAAACAAGCCTGCCTAACTTTTTTACTTGTTAGACAGGCTCATTTATTCGTTTATTACACCTAATAGTTACTCTTTCTTCACTGGATCACAAGTGAGCCCTATACCAAGTTTTTTGAATATCTTTTGGTCAACCTCACTCAACATCACAGTAGAGTGTACCTGACAACCATTCAACTTCGGAAGTTGGTCAAGTGCCTTGCGACAATTATCATCGGTGATGCTAAGCATCGACAACGCCACCAACACCTCGTCCGTATGCAATCGTGGGTTATTTCCGTGCAACAAGCCAACTTTGGTTTTCTGGATAGGTGCAATCATTGTTTCGGGAATCAACCTTACATCGTGGTCAATACCTGCCAAATACTTTGCTGCATTGAGAAGAAGTGCTGCACTCGGTCCTAACAGCGGACTTGTGCGAGCAGTAATAATTGTACCATCTTGCAACTCTATTGCTGAACATGGCACACCCTCTCGCTCCTTGCGTTCATTAGCAGCAATAGTTGTCTTACGATATGCCGTAGTGAGTTTTGCCTGCTTCATGATGAGCGATAGCTTATTCACCTCGTTCTCGTTATCGCCTTTGTTGGCGAGGTTGCAAAGCGCATAGTAATAACGGCGTACCACCTCATCTCGTGCCGCATCACAACACACCTCTTCATCGCTAAAACAGAAGCCTATCATATTGACACCCATATCGGTAGGCGACTTGTATGGGCTCTCGCCATATATAGCCTCGAAGAGTGTATTCAATACGGGGAAAATCTCTATATCTCGATTATAACTCGATGCCACAGTACCGTATGCTTCGAGGTGGAACGGGTCAATCATATTGACATCATTCAAATCGGCCGTAGCCGCCTCGTATGCAACATTTACAGGGTGTTTAAGAGGTAAATTCCACACCGGGAAGGTCTCAAACTTGGCGTACCCCGCCTTAATGTTGCGTTTGTTCTCGTGGTAGAGTTGGCTCAGACATACTGCCATCTTACCACTACCCGGTCCTGGCGCCGTAACAAATACCAATGGTCGCGAGGTCTCGACATAATCGTTTTTACCAAATCCCTCATCGGAGTCAATCAGGGCTACATTATTGGGATATCCTTCAATAGTATAGTGGTAATATACTTTGATGTTTTGTCGTTCCAATCGCTTACGATAGGCATCAGCACTTGCTTGTCCGTTGTAGTGAGTGATAACCACTCCACTCACACATAATCCTAACTCTTCGAAGACACCTTTAAGTCGAAGAACATCCTCGTCATAAGTAATTCCGAGGTCGCCACGCATCTTGTTTTTCTCGATATCCAAGGCGCTTATAACAATAATCATCTCCGCCTCGTCTTTCAGTTGCAAGAGCATTTGCAACTTACTATCTGGTTGGAAGCCCGGCAACACGCGACTTGCATGGTGGTCATCGAACAACTTTCCGCCAAACTCCAAATATAGTTTATCGCCAAACTGCGCAATACGCTTCTTAATCTGCTCAGACTGTATCCGCAGATACTTCTCATTATCAAAACCTAACCTCATAACACCTCTAATTTTCACTCTGTTTCCTCTCCTCTTCGTTCTCTTCGAGAGCCTGTTTAAGCGTAGCATTCAATTTTTGAGGGTCTATCTTGGACTTGACCTTACCCCCCTTGACTATCGATATTGCTCCGGTCTCCTCAGATACCACCAAAACTACCGCATCGGTCATCTCGCTCAAACCGATTGCGGCACGATGACGGGTTCCATAACTCTTTGGCACATTGCTTTGAGTTACAGGCAGAATACATTTCGCTGCTACGATACGGTTGCTATCTACCACAACAGCTCCATCATGCAAAGGTGCATTCTTGAAGAAGATATTCTTGATAAGCGACATGGTGATATTTGCATCGAGTGCAATACCTCCCTCTATCACAAACTGCAAATCGTCTTTACGGCGAAAGACTATCAATGCACCCACCTTCTCCTCGCTCATATCCATACATGCCGACACAATAGGCGAGGTATTGGTACTACCCTGCTTGCGGTTTAGCGAGAAGAATCGAGTCAAAAAGTCCAACTCCTTCTGTCGCATTCCGAGTGTGAATAAGAAACGGCGTAACTCAGGCTGAAATATGACGAGCAAAGCGATAACTCCCACACTGATAATCTGTCCAAGGATTGTCGAGAGCAACTCCATATTGAGGGCTTTGACAATAACCCACCCGAAATAGACCATTACAATACCTACCATAATATATGGAGCATTGGTACCCTTCATCGCTTTATAAACGATGAATAGCAGCCCTGCAACAAGCAGAATATCGAGTAGGTCTATAAATGTAAACGGAATAAAGCCCATGATTAATTACCCTCGTTAAATGTTTCTCCTTTCCGGCGAAGATTATTTCTTTGTACTCTCCTTGTCAGCTTTGTAGAGTTCATTCACCTTAGCGAGTACCTTCTCGGTAAGGTTGAGTGACTCATCTGCGTCTAAAAGAGCCGTAGCAGCTACAATCATCTTATACCTCTTGTCGGCATTAATCTCTTGCACTGCACGCATCAAAAGGTCGTTCATACGATTTTGGAAGACGATGCTCTCCTCCTCCAACTCCTTACCCTCTCTCTGTGCTGCGGTCTGCATCGAAGCTGCACGCTTCTGCAACTCCTGCTCCTTCTCCTGTGCACTGCGAGTAGTGATTAAACCCTTCTGATACTTCTCGGCGAGCTGATTTATCTCATTTTGGAGATTTTGCTCCTTCTTTACCCACTTCTGCTGAGTCTTTTCGGTTTTGTCGCGAAGCGCAATACCCTCGGTCTTGAAAATATCGCTCTCGGCCAATACATAATCCACATTTACAAATGCCAAATCACCCTCTGTCGCAACCTCTGTTGCGGTCTGTTCTGTCGATTCTGCACCATTTTTTGCTTGCTCTTTGCAGCCTGCAAATGCCAAAAATGCAAGTGCTGCGATGAAAATTTTTCTCATAGTTCTATATAATTTACGATTTATCACTATATTTTGCAAAGGTAGTATTTTTTTTGCAAAAAGAGATAGAGTATCGATATTTTTACAGAATAAAATTATTGGAGGGCGAAAAAACTATCACCCTCCAATCTATATACACAAGATTTAGTGGAACTATCCTCTATCTGATTTTATACTTTTTGAGTATCTTTTTAATCTTTGGCAGAGCCACATCGAGCGTGCGCTGAACACCAAGATCATTCAGATGAACACCATCGATAGTACCCTCCGAATCCTCTCCGACATAGATGCCCGGATCTACGAAATATACATTTTTGAAGTCGGCACATACCCTTGCCATCTCTCGCTTTGCCACAGCGCGTTGTCTATCATTATACTCGCGTGCCGAAACATTAAAATTACCTTTATCTCGCTTTAAAGTCTGCAAAAATATCATCGGCGTATTTGGGTGTGCCGTAGTAATACGCTTAACAAAGTTATATAGACGCTCCTCAATTTGCTCACTCGAAGGGTTCGAGAAGGCATCAAAAATATAGGCATCAGCACTGCTGGCACACACAATATCGGCAAAATAGTCATCAAGTTTGCATCGTCCACTAAGTCCGATATTAGGAGTTTCAACATTCAATGCTCGTCCCATACGAGCCACATAACTTCCACCAGGACGAGATGCCGAATATCCATGTGTAATACTCGAACCTACAAATACAATCTTATGCTTAAATGGCGAAGGAATAGCCTCTATCATAGCACCTTTGTCCACTGCTATATCCAACGAGACAACACCGTTTGCCATTGGCAGATAGAGCATACACTCTTTGACACCCTCAGCCATATTACTGACAAGCAATGCCCCATGCTGGTTTTTGTTCGACAAAGGTCGACCGACACCCGCAAATACCCACTCTTCATTATCGCGAATATATAGGTCTAAACCATTCTGGAAGAGAGGTGTAGAGTTATAACCGATTCTCTTTGTAGTAGTTGTCCAATATGCTCTGATAGAGCGACTATCCGTACGAAACAGCACCGCCAAACCTGTCGATTGCGACAAGACTCCTCTCGAACCTTTCGGAATTTCGAACTGAGAGATATCCAGTCGTTTTAGATGCGCGCCATCATCTATCGCTTTGTTTATGATTGTAAGTGTAGAAGCATCGACATAGTCGAACTTCTCATCTCTAATCTGTGGGGTATTTGCCGCAGCAGCAGTCGCCACAATACTCATCGCAATACCCAAAAACAAAAATCTCATATCCGTTCTCATCTCTGTAACTATTTTATTTAAAACATACTGCAAATATACAACATTTTCCTATATAATGGTTCGTTGTCAAAAGATATTTACTCCATATCCAATAAAATATCCACCTTTAATAAATAATTGCGAAAAAGTTTACCTGAATAGCACTAAAATCAAATAATTTGTTGTACTTTTGTTCCGAAAAGTGTAACTATATCTACAAACAGATACATTAAATAATTAAAAAACTATGATTTACTCACACGAAGTGCAGCAGATGTGCTGCGTTAAGAAGGGTGCGAATCACGAGTCTGCTCCAATTCCGGAGGAGGGCAAGTGGGTGCGTGCCAAGGAGATTAAGGATATCTCCGGTCTTACTCACGGTATTGGTTGGTGCGCTCCACAGCAGGGTGCGTGCAAACTTACTCTCAATGTTAAGGAGGGTATCATTCAGGAGGCTTTGGTCGAGACTATCGGTTGCTCGGGTATGACTCACTCGGCAGCGATGGCTTCGGAGATTCTCCCAGGCAAGACTATCTTGGAGGCTCTCAACACCGACCTCGTTTGCGATGCTATCAATACCGCTATGCGCGAGTTGTTCAAGCAAATCGTCTATGGTCGTACACAGTCTGCCTTCTCGGAGGGCGGTCTTGTTATCGGTGCTTCGCTCGAAGACCTCGGTAAGGGCTTGCGTTCGCAGGTAGGTACTATGTTCGGTACTTTGGCTAAGGGTACTCGTTACCTCGAAATGGCTGAGGGTTACTGTACTCGTATGGGACTCGATGCCAACGATGAGGTTATCGGCTACGAGTTCGTACACCTAGGCAAGTTCATGGACTTCGTAAAGAAGGGCGTAGAGCCTGTTGAGGCTTTGGAGAAGGCAAAGGGTTCGTACGGTCGTTTCAAGGAGGCTGTTAAGTATATTGACCCTCGTCACGAGTAGTAAACCATATTGTTAAACCTTAAAAAATCAGAGAAGATTATGGCATTATTTGAGAGCTATGAGCGCAGAATTGATAAGATTAACGCTGTGCTTGCACAATATGGTATTAAGAGCATCGAGGAGGCAAAGGCAATTTGCGATGAGAAGGGATTGGACCCATACAAGATGTGTGAGGAGACTCAGCCAATCTGCTTCGAGAACGCAAAGTGGGCTTATGTAGTAGGTGCTGCTATCGCAATTAAGAAGGGTTGTACCGCTGCTGCTGACGCTGCCGAGGCTATCGGTGAGGGCTTGCAGGCATTCTGCATCAACGGTTCGGTTGCAGAGGACCGCAAGGTAGGTATCGGACACGGCAACTTGGCTGCTCGTCTGCTCCGCGAGGAGACACAGTGCTTCGCATTCTTGGCAGGTCACGAGTCTTTCGCTGCTGCTGAGGGTGCAATCAAGATTGCAGAGATGGCAAACAAAGTTCGTAAGAACCCACTCCGCGTTATCCTCAATGGTTTGGGTAAGGACGCTGCGAAGATTATTTCGCGTATCAACGGCTTTACCTATGTACAGACCGAGTTCGACTACTACACAGGCGAGGTACACGAGGTTTCAGCTACTCCATACTCTGACGGTCTTCGTTCGAAGGTTCGTTGCTATGGTGTAGATGATGTTCGTGAGGGCGTAGCAGTGATGTGGCGTGAGGATGTTGATGTATCGATTACCGGTAACTCGACAAACCCAACCCGTTTCCAGCACCCTGTTGCAGGAACATACAAGAAGGAGCGTGTATTGGCAGGTAAGAAGTACTTCTCGCTAGCATCGGGAGGTGGTACAGGTCGTACATTGCACCCAGATAACATGGGCGCAGGTCCAGCATCGTACGGTATGACCGATACCCTTGGTCGTATGCACTCTGACGCACAGTTCGCAGGTTCGTCTTCGGTTCCAGCTCATGTTGAGATGATGGGCTTCCTCGGTATGGGTAACAACCCAATGGTAGGTGCTACCGTAGCCGTTGCCGTTGCCGTAGAACAGGCGATGAAATAGTCTGCAATACCTTTATTCAAGGCACAATCTTAATTGCAAGGTTGTGCCTTTTTTTATTGCTACAATAGACTATTTCATCGCCAACATGTGTTACCTATCCCCCAAAGAGCCTGTCTAACAAGTAAAAAAGTTAGGCAGGCTTGTTTGTTGTTGTGGATTGAGGGGGTAAAATTTCAATAGACGGAAATCATAAAAGTTTCGATAAAATAGCATTAAGCGATGCAGAGTTGCGTTAAATTGATGT
>JAZOBZ010000066.1:0-34419 GCA_045596245.1 Alistipes sp.
GGGTGCATAAATGCCAACGAGCGCGAATGGAGCGAGATGCCCCCATTCGGGTTGGAGCGTTTTGCACCATACTTCAAGTCGCCCTTTATCGGGCAACCCATTTTCGAGAGCTGACAACGGATTTGATGATGACGACCGGTGAGCAATTCCACATCGAGAAGCGTATAGCGGTCGCTACAACCAATCATCTCGTAGTTCAGGCGCGCCTCCTTCGCCTCGGCACGCGGTTTGTCGTAGGCGTGAGAGCGATTGGTCTTGCCATCACGCAAGATATAGTGGCGCAGGCTACCCTGCTCCACAGCAGGTCGAGCCTCGACAATTGCCCAATAGTGTTTTCGGATTTCGCCCTTGCGAATCATCTCGTTCAGGCGTACAAGAGCCTTCGAGGTCTTGGCAAACAGAACTGCACCGCTTACAGGGCGGTCGATGCGATGCACCACACCGAGAAAGACATCACCCGGCTTATGGTCGCGCACCTTCAAGAAGGCTTTGAGATAGTTTTCGAGCGCATCATCGCTCGTCTTATCGGGTTGCACGAGGTCGCCCACCCGCTTATTCACAACAAGCAGGTGGTTATCCTCGTAAAGTATATCGTTTGGGTTAAACATTTTTCAGTTAGTAGTGAGTAGTTAAAGTTGAAAGGTAAATGGAAGCAATAATTTTGCGCTTTCGACAATTGAAGCCGAGCCGTTGCCACTCATTATAACCCGTATCGGTGAGCCTTGTCGGCGTTCAACATCGAGAATAACCTGACGGCAACCGCCACAAGGATAACACTCGCGCTCCGAAGGGTTCGATGCTATCGCCAATGCCTCAATGGGGTCATCGGCATAGTTCGCCTCAACATAGTACAATAACGAGCGCTCGGCGCACAATCCCGAAGGAAAGACCTCGCTCTCGGAGTTTGCACCATGCAAAACCTTACCACTACGCAGGCGCACCGCAGCGCCCACCTTGAAGCCCGAATACTTGGCGTATGCCAACTCCGTTGCTCGTTGTGCCTCGGCGATAAGTTCGCGGTCAGCAACAGGCAAATCATCAATATGCTCAGCTTTGATGTAGTTCAATTTCAGACTCTGTTCCATATCGGTTAGGTTTTGATTGTTTTGCAAATATAATCATTTCCCACGCAAAAATCGAACTAAATAGTATAAAAATACTATTTTTGCACAAAAATAGAGCGAAAAATGTACCCTTGGGGAGATGATAGACGATACAACAGCTACGCGGCATACTTCCGCCGACACTTTGGCGAGCGCGTACAGAAGGTGGCGATAAATGCTGGTTTTACCTGCCCAAATCGTGATGGAAAAGTGGGCTTTGGGGGTTGCACTTTTTGCAACAACGAGGCGTTTACACCATCGTATTGTCAGCCCTCAAAAAGCATCACGCAACAGATTGAAGAGGGCATCGAATTTCATCGCCGCCGCTACCGCACCGCATCGCGATATCTCGCTTATTTTCAATCATTTTCAAACACATACGCACCACTCGAAGTATTGCGCGAACGCTATCTCGAAGCACTCTCGCACCCTGAGGTTGTGGGGGTAGTTGTAGGCACTCGCCCCGACTGCGTAAACGAGAAGATTTTGGACTTTTTTGCCGAGTTGGCGAAGGAGCATTATGTAACGATTGAGTACGGCATCGAATCGACCTACGATGACACCCTGCAAGCGATAAATCGCGGGCACGATTTCGAGTGCGCACGCCGAGCCGTAGAGATGACTGCCGAGCGAGGTTTAGCGGTTGGCGCGCACTTTGTTTTGGGATTGCCGGGCGAAACAGACGAGATGATCTTGGAGCAGGTGGAACGCATTAACGCTCTGCCACTTACAACAATAAAATTCCATCAATTGCAGGTATTCAAAGGTACTGCAATGGAGCGCGAATATGATGAGCACCCTGAGCGTTTTCGCTTTTGGGAGTTGGAGGAGTATCTCGACCTTTTTACCGAGATTTTACGCCGTCTGCGCCCCGATATTGTGGTCGAGCGATTTGCCAGCGAAGCACCTCCGCGCTACCACTACGGCAGAAATTGGGGCTTGGTACGCAACGAAACGCTCTGGAATATGCTCGAAAAACGCCTCACCGAGCGCAACGCTTGGCAAGGCGAACTAACGGAAAACTTTTAGTCAAAAGTTTTCAAATTGACGAATTGACAATTGACAATTAAAGGTTTGTTATTTTATATATTGAGCGGGAGTGTCTAACAAGTTTTTCAGACACTCCCATTTTATTAGAAATTGTATAACAAGAGGGATTTCAAGGCTTGCGAAGCGTGAGAAACCGCAGCATACTTGGCGTATGTGAGGATTTCGAGCGCGAGTATAACGCAGAAATCACCTTGTTAGACAGCTTCTTTTCGTAAAATTGCCGACTGTGGAACTATTTAACCCACTCGGCCATCTTGTCACGAGCAAAAAGATAGTAGACAACCAAACCGAGCCAGCTACATATAAGAACAAGCACGATAAAGATAATCTTCTTCAACAAATCGCCTTCAAGACGATAAATCTCCAATGCTGCCTTTACTGACAATACAAGACCGATAATCCAACAAATAAATGCAATCATAGTTTCTTCTTTTTTAGTTAATGTTGATACAGATATCGTTATACTATCTACAAAGATAATACAATTTGTCATAAATTGCAAAAAAACAAATCGTTCATTGCGAGTTCATTGCGAGAGCCTTTTGGTTCGTGGCACCGCTGCGATTAAGCCGAGAACAGAGGCTGCTTGCAGACTTTGCCGAGGCGGAGCAGTGAAGACCGGAGGTCAATCTCCCGCTTTTTTACTTAAAGAATATATGGAAGATTCCCACGGTCGCTACGCTTCCTCGGAATGACATTTTTCCACAACACTAAACAATATAATTTCGTTTTTTGAAGGAGGAGGAGGGGGCTTTTTTGTTGTTATGATGAGGCTATTTTTGTGCCAAACAAGGCGACAAATCCGCAGCATAGTAAGCCTATGTGAGGAATTTGGCGACCGAAGGGCAGCGCAAAAAGAGTCCATCAGAACAACAAAAACACAAAAGGCTGTCCGAAAACGGAACAGCCTTTTGTATTTCGAGCGAACTCGAATACATTGTAGCGGTTTTACTATTTCATAAACTCTGCTACCTGGTCGTTTGGAAGAACTGCCTCCTTGAAAATGTAAGCACCGGTCTTCTCCGACTTAACCATCTTGATGCACTTGGTAAACTGCTTACCTACACCTGTTCTAAGGGTTGCGACTGCTTTCTTTGCCATAACTCTTTACCTCCTTATTACTTAATTTCACGATGTAAAGTTACCCTCTTCAAGTATGGATTGTACTTCTTACGCTCCAAACGGTCAGGGGTGTTCTTCTTGTTCTTAGTGGTGATGTAGCGCGACATTCCCGGTACGCCACTCTCCTTCTGCTCGGTGCACTCCAAGATGACCTGAACTCTGTTACCTTTCTTTGCCATGTCTTGTTAAATTTTAGTAGATTTTCTTGGGAGCAGCAGCACCTTTGAGAGCAGCAGCGAGTCCCTTCTTGTTAATTGTTTTGATTCCCGAAGTCGAAACCTTCAAGGTAATCCATCGGCCTTCCTCCTCCGACCAGAAACGCTTAGTCTTCAAGTTTGGATTGAACTTGCGCTTGGTCTTCACATTGGAGTGCGAAACATTGTTTCCCACGAGGGCCACTTTTCCTGTAATTTCGCAAACTTTCATTGTTACTAAATTTTTTAATTAAATCCCATTTGGGGTTGCAAATATACGAATTAAATTTTGGATATGCAATTGTGCGGTGAAAATTTTAGAAATTTTGCGAAATTCGGCGGCAGGGTATCGTTTTCGATACCTATGTGGGGCAACAAAACACGCAGATACCGAAAAACGATACCTGCGTGATATAAGCGGAATGGTTATACCTAAGCTATCTAACTACCACCGAAGTTGCTGCCGGAATATAATCATTGCTACGATTATATGTGATATAATTAATCCTCTGCGTAGCATCGACATAGACCGTTTCGAGTGTGCCCATTGGGCTACAATCCAACAAGGTCAACGCAGGGCAGTTGCTAACATCAAGTATCTTCAAATTATTACCCCAACATTTTAATGTAGTCAAAGCAGTATTAGTAGATAAATCAAGTGTTTCTAAGTAGTTATACCAAATTTCTAATGTTTGCAATTTTGAGCACCCTGAAATATTAAGTTTCTCCAATAAATGCTTTTCGTTACTATTATAATTTTGATTATGTACAGTCACAGATATTAGTTCAGGATTATTAGACAAATCCAATTCAACAAGATTTGGGCAGTCCATATCCAACTTCCACAGTTTTGGAGTCTTGCTAAGATCTATACTTTGTAGTTTATTACTGGTTATGCGAACATCTGAAAGATTTGGACACTCTGTAATATCTATAGATGAACCTGCTTCTAAGCGAACATTGGAACCATTTGTTAGCATATTAAGATATTTTGATACTATCTTAATATTATCTGCCTGACCTATACTATTAAGTCTTGTAATATGCGTATTATCACCAAAATTAAGCAATTGCAACTTTGGAGTATTCGAAAGACTCAAATTGTTAACCTGCAAATTATTGGACAAATCTAATTCTGAGATATTGCATCCTTGGAATTTCACTGTTTGCAATTTTTTGTTATTTGAAAAATCAATCTTCTCCAATAAGCAGTCACTGTTACTACTTGCGTAATGGAACTCTACAAGTTCAGTGTTTTTAGATATATCCACCCCTTCAAGAGCGTAGCAACCAGCTAATATCAAACTCTTTAATTGGGTTAAATTGGATAAATCTAACTCGCGAAGACCGCCTTTCTCAATCGACAACGAGGTAACATTTGGTGCTTGCGACAAATCCAACTCTCCCAGTGGATACCTTTCAAAGGTATGGCTTGTTCTATATGTTATTGTTTCTAACTCGCTACCGATAATTTTGAGGCCTCTTATTGGTCTACTAACACTAATTTCGTCAATAAGTTCCAAGGAGGTAAGGCGACGATTATTACCAAGGTTAATCTCCTCAATAAAAGGATTGTATGCTACATACAACTTATTAAGCATACTATTATGCGACACATTCAGAGTTCTTAATGGAGTTCCCGATACATTAAGTTCCTGTAATTTAGTATTTTTAGAGGTGTCCAAGTGTGTTAAACTTGTGGTTGCACAATTTAAGAGTCTTAACTCTTTATTACTGCTAATATCTAATGTTGTTATTTGAGTTTTGCCACACTTTAATGTCTCCAAATTTGAACATCCTGTTACTTTTAGTGATATTAAATTAGTCGTAGTATATGTGTCACCAGCAACATTTACATATTTGATTTGAGAATGATTACTCAAATCTAACGCCTTTATTTCTTTGGCAAGGTATAAATCCAACGACTCGATAGCCATATTCTTCGACAAATCCAAAGATGTAAAAGTAGCGTATTGACAATTCAACACTCTAAGCGCAACATTCTTTGTCAAATCAAGAGACTCTAACGCTGTACATCTATTGCAGTCGAGTGTTTCAAGTTTGGTAAGAGCCGACAAATCAATACTTTTCAAATTCGAGTTGCTCGAAATATCAAGCGAAGTAAGATTTGTAAAGTGTTCCAAACCGCTTAAATCGGTTATAGACTTACTGCTCATACTCAGTGCTACTACCTCCAAAGCCTCAGCCTTGGTAATTGTGCCGCTACTATCAAAGTCGCATACAGCAAGTACGCATGCCTCGAATTTAGGGTCTGCAAAGGTGATAACCTCAGCCAAGACAGACTCGTTGGCACGCTGAGTAATGCAGAGCGTCTGAATGAGCGAATTATCTGCAACGCTCTTCAAATAGACAAATCCGTAACGCTCGCCGCCATTGTTCTTGCTCGCCGAGAAGCGCAAAGTCTCCTCACGAAGAGTTGCACTTGACAAAGAGGCTGCTGGCGAGAGCCACGAAGTAGCCGTATCATCAATCTCAACATAGTAGTTCATATTGGTCTGTAAAGGCACCTCGATAGTTCCACCCTCGCAACCTACGGCAAGAGCTTGGCCTGCTGTAATAATCAATACACCATCGGCGATATCATTAACACCCTCATACACAAAGTTGAGTGCCTGCATCAAAACACGACTGCGACCATCAGACACAAGCACAGCAATGGAGGTACGCTCCACTAAGGTTTTAGGAGTTGTTACAGATATAACTCCCGACAATGTACCGTTGTCCAATGTTCCATGCTCGTAAGATGCTCGCAAGCCATCTGATGTCATCACCTGCATCGAGGTAAGCTCGTCAGCACCATTGATAGTGTAATTAATAGTATAGGTACAGCCTAACGAGAATTTGATTGTATCGGTATCGAATGTAATGGAGAAAGGCTTACTCTTTGGAACATTAAAGGTCGTTCCATCGGCCAAAGTAAATACTACATAGTCCTCGTTTTCAGTAACCGATTGGAAGAATGAATCGCCATCTTTGCCATCTGCACCATTTACTCCGTCTTTGCCGTCAGAGCCATTCACGCCGTCTTTTCCGTCTTCGCCAGTTGCCTTGCCAAGTTTTGTCCAAGTCGAGCCATTGTCGTACGATACATACCAATAGCCCTCCTCGATTTTGAGCTGAGGAGTAATGCCGTCTGCACCATCTTTGCCATCTGCACCATTTGAGCCATTCTGGCCATCTTGTCCATTTGAGCCATTCGTGCCATCTGCACCATCTTTGCCATCTATTGCAGAAGCGCGCACCTTGTTGCCATTATCGTCTAACAACCACTCTCCATTGATAGTCCAATAGTAGAGTCCATCTGTATATTGTTTTACACCAATAACGGGAACCTCAGCAACACTGCCATTGGAGCCGTTTGTACCATTTGCTCCATCTTTGCCGTCAGCACCATCTTTGCCATGATATATCACGATGCTTCCACTCTTGGCAAATGTAATGGTATAGCCAATCTGCGCACCATTCTCCATAAGTGGTGTTACAGAGGTAATATAATCATTCTCTTGTAGCGCATTGACAATCGACTGCAATGCTACAATATTGGCATTCATCTCGTTACACATCTGCTTCAACTGTTCGAAAGCTCCCCAAGTAGGAATCTTTATAACGGTACCATTAGTGAGTGTAAAGAGAATATAATCGGGATTTGAGGTGTCTATACTCTGGAAAATTGAATCTCCATTGCTTCCGTCAGTGCCATCGGCGCCATCACTACCATCTTTACCGTCCTCACCATCTGCACCGTCTGCACCATCTGCACCATCTGCACCATCGTTACCATCTTTTCCATCTTCTCCTGTTGCCTTGCCAAGTTTAGTCCAAGTGGTACCATTATCGTATGATACATACCAATAGTTATCCTCTATTTTAAGTTGCGGAGTAACACCATCTTTTCCGTCAGCACCATTCTGACCATTCTCTCCATCAGCACCATTTTGACCGTCAGCACCAGTAGCTTTGATTTTATTACCATGCTCATCAAGTAACCATTCTCCATTGATTGTCCAATAGTATATCCCATCAATATACTGCTTTACTCCGACTTGTGGAGTCGAACCATCTTTTCCATCCTGACCATTTACACCATCAACTCCGTCCTTACCATTCTCACCATGGTAGATTGTCACAGGCTCACTATTAGCAAAAATAATTGTGTAGCCAATAGTTTCACCATTGCGAACAATAGGAGTAATACTCTTGATGTAATCATTCTTCTGCAATGCCGAAACAATTGTTTGGAGAGAAGCTATATTAGTATTCATCTCCTTACACAAATCCTCCAACTTGTCAACTCTATCCTCCAATTCGTCTATACGATTGGATAGACCAGAATCATCATACACTCCGTCTGTTGTACAACCAAAACAGAACAAAAGTGTCGTCAACAAAGTAAAAACTAACCTTTTCATAATAAGTTTTTGTTTGCCCACCAACCCCGAATGTGCGGTTAATATAAAAATAGAAAGTGTGGAGTTGCTCGTTTATCTGGAAATAGGCATTTGGCGTGGCCCACAAGTAAATAAACAATACCCCACACCGAATGGTATATAGAAAAGAATATACCAAATGCGGTGGTGAGTGTTAGATTGCTTATCCCTACTTGTTAAAATCGCCAAATTTTATCTCCAAGGATTAGCGAAACACTTTCACTAATAATATGTTTGCAATCTTACGATTACGCTACAAATTTATATAATTATTTTTTAACTAACAATCAAAGATTAAATTTTCACAAAAAAAGAGGATACTTAATGTACCCTCTCTGGATTTTCGCGTAGGAACTGTTCCCACGATTTGGTGCCCCGCTTACGGGCTTTTTTGTCGCCACCCAAACCCTTGACCTTCACGCCTCCAAGTGCTTGATTTATAGGCGAGGATACCGAATAGTAGTGACACAGCGCCACCGCCATACCGTCCGTAGCATCGAGTTTTTTCGGAGCCTCCTCTATATGCAGCGTCTTCATCACAACCCCCGCAATCTGCTCCTTCGATGCCGAGCCTAAACCCACAACTGACTGCTTAATTCGCGAAGGTGCATACTCAAAGACATCTACCTCCTGACTTAGTGCCGCAGCCATAGCCACGCCCTGTGCACGACCGAGTTTGAGCATCGACTGCACATTCTGTCCGAAAAATGGCGACTCCAACGCCACCTCGCGCGGCTTATACTCTGCAACCAATCGGCTGACACTCTTAAAGATATATTGCAACTTGGCATAGGGGTCGGCGATTTTGTGCAGGTCTATCTCCCCCATCACAACAGCACGCAACTCCCTACCATCAACCTCCAATACGCCATAACCCGTATAGTTTGTACCGGGGTCAATACCCAAAATGCGATATATCTCCTTCGGTTGTGCCATAGCCACTATTTCAGCAACTCTGCCAACTTTTCGACTACTGCCTCACCACGCAAATTCTTTGCGATAATAACGCCATTCGAGCAGTCAATAAGGTAGTTGGTAGGTATAGACTCTACGGCATAATCCTCTGCCGCAGGGTTATCAAAACGCTCCAAAGTGCTAACATTCACCCACTTCATATTCTGCTTCTTGATAGCACCTTGCCAAGCCTCCTTATTTGCATCGAACGACACGCCATAAATCTCGAAACCCTTTTTGTGATAGAGTTTGTATGCCTCTTTCAAATGCGGCATCTCTGCCATACAAGGTCCGCACCACGAAGCCCAAAAATCGAGCAATACATAGCGGTTTTTCTTATTCTCGACAACCGACTGCAACGATACCATCTCACCGTTTGGTGCTGGTTGCTCGATATTGATATAGTGAGGTACATAGTCGCTACCCTCCGCTTGTGGTTCGGTCTTGAATTTGCGCTCGGCACTCTCTTTCATGCGAGCTACAATTGACAGACTCTTGATATTGTCAGGCAACTCCTTCAACACTTCGAGCATCTGTACCGCAGGCATAGAATACGAGAGCTGCTGTATCATGAAGAGACCAAATACATTACCCCTGTTAGCCTCCATTAACTCCAACTGCATTGCATCGTGGCTCTTATCTATCTCCGCAGCCTTAGCGCTATCGCCACTCTGTATGGCATTGCGATATTCTCCGGCAAGTTGCTGGCTACGCTCCACCATGACATTGAAAGCATCATTAGATGGAGTACCTATCGCCTTCGATATACCATCTTCATAGTTATCAACAATTTGAATCTTTCCTTTCTCAACAAATAGATAAACAATAGGGCGACCGCTATTGTGTATCAACTGCGCAAAAGTCGGTTCATGCTCCACGCATTTAAATCGATATAGGCCATTCTTAACCTCAGTAGAGTCTATAATCGAACGAGATGACCACATATCTGTAAGATATATTGTGCCACCCTCGATGGCAGGATCCCCAATAACACCAACAATCTCGCATCTATGCGAATTACAGCCAACAAGAGTTGCAGCTGCAATCAAAACTGACATTAACTTCTTCATATCTTTATCCTATAAAAATTTATTACTTCTCTTTTGATAGTTCTGCTTCCAGCTTCATCACACGGCGGCGCAAATTTGGCAACTCCTTAAAGACTGCAAACGAGCGATGATAATTGATACCAGGAAGGGCCGGTGAACCAAAGCGGAACTCTCCGTCCGGCACATCTTTATCGATACCACTCTGTGCTCCAATCTTCACGCCATTGCCAATAGTTACATGGTCGGCAATACCTACCTGACCTGCAATAAAGCAGTTTGAACCGACCTTTGATGTACCTGCAATACCCATCTGTGATGACGACACAGTATTCTCGCCTATCTGAACATTATGACCTATCTGGATAAGGTTGTCGAGTTTTACACCCTTGCGAATAATTGTCGAATCGGTCTTTGCACGGTCGATACAAGTATTTGCACCAATCTCGACATTATCCTCGATAATCACATTTCCGAGTTGCGGAATCTTATCGAATCCACCCTCCGCATTAGGCGCGAAGCCAAATCCATCGGCACCAATTACTGCCCCGGCGTGAATAATACAGTTAGCACCTATCTTGCACCCCTCGTAAATCTTGACACCTGCATAGAGCATTGTCTTTGCGCCAATCTGCACATTGTCGCCGACATAGCACTGCGGGTATATCTTCGCGCCATCACCCACAACAGCACCTGCCTCGACAACCGCAAAATCGCCGATATAACAATCCTTGCCAATCTTCGCCTTATCCGATATAGATGCCAACTTCGACACCCCCTTTTTCTGAGGTTTCATCGCATTGTACATATCGAGCAAGCGAAGTACGCAAGCGTTCACATTATCCACCTTGATAAGGGTTGCCGATACCTCCTGCTTAGGCTCGAAGTCGCGCTCAACAAGCACAATAGAGCACTTTGTAGTATAAAGGTACTGCTCAAATCGTGGATTCGAGAGGTAGGCTAAGCCGCCCTCTTTGCCGCCTTCGATTGAAGATACTGTGTAAATTGAGGCATTCTTATCGCCCACAACCTTACCGCCGAGCAATCCGGCAATCATTTCCGCTGAAAATTCCATATTAATTAATTTTGGGGCTATTGACCATTAGCCGTTAGCCATTAGCTCTGTATTTTATTTTATATAGTTTTCAATCTTTATATTCTGTGGCAAATAGTTATCTACGCTCTGCCCAAACGCCAATAACTCGCGCACCATACTCGATGATATGTGCATATACTCGGCAGGAGTAACAAGCAACACCGTTGTAAGTTCCGGATACAGTTCACGATTTGTCGCCTCCATCGCGCGCTCCATCTCAAAATCAACCGTATTGCGAACACCGCGCACCAACGCCGTAGCACCAACCTCACAAGCGAAATCGCCTGTTAGAGTCGAGTAACTCGCCACACTTACGCGAGGCTCATCACAGAAGGTATCTGTAATCAATCGGCAACGCTGCTCCACACTCAACAGAGAGCGTTTTGATATATTCTCGCCTACCCCGACAACAACCCTATCGAAGAGTCTTAAAGCCTCCTCAACAACAGCCTTGTGTCCGCGCGTAAATGGGTCGAATGAACCCGCAAAGAGTGCAATTTTCGACATAATAAAAGGTTATATTATCTTGTTTTATACATCTCTTCGTAGTACTTCTGGTAGTCACCGCTGGTGACATTATCCATCCAAGCCTCATTATCCAAGTACCAACGAACAGTCTTCTCAATACCCTCTTCAAATTGCAACGATGGTTCCCAGCCTAACTCCTTTTGTAACTTTGTCGAGTCGATAGCGTAGCGAGCATCGTGTCCCAAACGGTCTGTTACATAAGTTATCAAGCCCAACGAGTGCCCCTCCGGATTACCGAGCAATCTATCCACTGTCTTTATCATAACCTTTATAAGGTCGATATTCTTCCACTCGTTAAAGCCTCCTATATTGTATGTCTCGGCAACCTTGCCGTTGTGGAAAATCGTATCAATAGCTCTCGCGTGGTCCTCCACATACAGCCAATCACGCACATTCTCACCCTTACCATATACAGGCAGTGGCTTACCCTTGCGGATATTGTTTATAAACAGAGGTATCAACTTCTCAGGAAATTGATAAGGACCATAATTATTCGAGCAGTTAGTCACAATGGTTGGCATACCGTATGTATCGTGATATGCTCGCACGAAATGGTCGCTCGAAGCCTTTGCTGCCGAGTATGGCGAGTGAGGATTATACTTGGTCGTTTCGTAGAAAAACTCATCACCATACGCCAAATGGTGCTCGCTCGATGATGCCGTAGTCTTAAACGGAGGCTCGATACCCTCAGGGTGATTCATCTCTAATGCACCATACACCTCATCGGTCGAAATATGATAAAAACGCTTACCCTCATAGCCCTCAGGCAACGACTCCCAATAGAGCTTTGCCGCCTGCAAAAGCGACAGCGTACCCATAACATTTGTACGAGCAAAGGTGAATGGGTCCTTAATGGAACGATCTACATGACTCTCAGCGGCAAGGTGAATGATACCATCAACTTTCTCCTCCTGCATCAGTTTGTAGAACGCCTCAAAGTCGCAAATATCCATCTTTACGAAGTTGTAGTTTGGCTTACCCTCTACATCTTTGAGATTTGCCAAGTTACCTGCATAAGTCAATTTATCGAGGTTAATGATGTTATACTCAGGATATTTATTGACAAATAGGCGTACGACATGGCTTCCGATAAAACCTGCACCACCTGTAATTACTATATTGCGTTTTGACACGATTTACTCTGTTTTAAGGTTTGAAATACATTTTTTCAGCGAATCGGTCCAATATGGAACCTCAGTGCCAAACACCGTCTTAATTTTTGTCTTATCAAGCACGGAATACGAAGGTCGTTTTACGGGACTTGGAAACTCTTCGCTGTGGCAAGGCTGAATATCGCACTCAGTACTACCATTATACTTGGCAATCATCTTGGCAAAGTCAAACCACGAGCATACACCTTCATTAGAGAAGTGATAAATACCCGTCTGTGAGCCGTCAAACTTCTCCAACACAACCGCAATAGCCTTTGCGAGGTCGAGTGCGTAGGTTGGTGTTCCAACCTGGTCAAAGACAACTTTTAATTGCGGCTTCGTAGAGGTAAGACTCATCATTGTCTTGCAGAAATTCTTGCCAAACTCCGAATAGAGCCACGCTGTGCGAATTATCACATAGTTGCAACCGCTTGCCTCTATTACCTTTTCGCCCTGCAACTTAGTTGCCCCATATACTCCCGTAGGGGCACCTCTCTGCTCCTCAGTGCAAGGGGTGTTGTAGGTTTCGCCACCAAAGACATAATCGGTAGAGATATGCACCAACAATCCGCCAACCTCCTTCATTGCAACAGCGAGATTTTCGGGGGCTTGGGCATTGAGCAGTGTTGCCATCGCAATATCCTCCTCAGCCTTATCGACATTGGTGTAGGCAGCGCAATTGACAATGATGTTCACATTGTTATCGGCAACCATCTTACGCACGGCATCGAGGTCTGTGATATCAAGATATATGGTATCAACGCCCTCAACATGATTTACATCGGTGAATAGATACTTATCATCGCTTCCATTTGCGATAATTCTCATCTCCGAACCAAGTTGCCCATTGGCACCCGTAATAAGTATCGTCTTCATAACTACTCGAACTCAGGATACAGATTCTCGTTATAATCAAACGGAGAGTCAAACTCATTCAAGCACAGATGTTTTATATCCTTCTCTGATAGTATCATCTGCTCTGCTGGTATCTGCCAATCTATACCGAGAGCACCATCTTTTATGTTTATACCGCCATCAGCCTCAGGGGCATAGAAATTATCACACTTGTACTGAAATATCGCTGTATCACTCAAAACAGCAAAAGCATGAGCAAAGCCCCTCGGAATAAACAACTGTCGATGATTCTCCTCTGATAGTTCTACGGCTACATGTTGTGCATAAGTTGGAGAGCCCTTGCGAATATCCACAACCACATCCAACACCTTGCCCTTGACACAACGCACCAACTTACTCTGTGCAAATGGCGGACGCTGGAAATGCAGACCTCGTACAACACCATAACTCGACATACTTTCGTTGTCTTGAACGAAGTTTATCTTGCGCACCTTTGCTTCGAACTCTCGTTGCGAAAAGCTCTCAAAGAAGTAGCCTCGTTCGTCTATATCAACCTTCGGTTCAATAACAACAACGCCTTCTATTTCAGTCTTTATAATAGTCATAATCACCTCTTTGCAAGTCTAATCATGTACTGACCGTAACTGCTATTCTTCATTGGCTCTGCTAATCGCAACATATCCTCGTCACTTATCCAGCCCTTGCGCCAAGCAATCTCCTCTAAACACGCTATCTGCACACCCTGACGGCTCTCTATAACCTCCACAAAACGAGAGGCATCGAAAAGGCTCTCGTGCGTTCCCGTATCAAGCCACGCAAAGCCTCGACCTAATACTTGTAGTTTAAGCTCTCTATCGCAACGGAATTGTTCATTAATAGATGTAATCTCCAACTCGCCACGCGCAGAAGGCTTGGTATTACGGGCCACTTCAACGACCTTATTGGGGTAGAAATAGAGACCGACAACCGCGTAGTTAGATTTGGGATTTTTGGGTTTTTCTTCGATACTCAATACATTGCACTCATCGTCAATCTCCACAACTCCGAAATGCTCAGGATTTTGCACCTGATAGCCAAAGATTGTGGCATTCGTCTCTTTCTCGGCAGTTTCCACTGCTTTTTCAAGCATACCCGTAAAACCCTGACCATAAAAGATATTGTCGCCCAAGACCAAGCAAACACAATCCTCGCCGATAAAGTCTGCACCTATCGTAAAGGCTTGCGCTAAACCATCGGGTGAAGGCTGCTCGGCATATTCGAAATGAACACCATAGTCAGAGCCATTACCGAGCAATCGTTTAAAACCTGGCAGGTCGTGAGGTGTAGAAATTATTAGTATTTCGCGAATACCGGCAAGCATAAGTACCGATATAGGATAATATATCATCGGTTTATCATATACTGGTAACAATTGCTTGCTAACACCCTTTGTAATAGGATACAAACGCGTACCGCTACCACCCGCAAGAACAATTCCTTTCATAGTTTTATGAATTCTAAATTTTATTAGTTTTTATCTTCTGGTAATGCTGCCCACTCTATACAATAGACACTAATTTGAAGAATAAAAAACTATCTTCGATTCATTCTCTTTCGCCAGAAGTAGTGCCATATCTTAAAAATAGGGCTCCATAACACCTCCGATGGATAGCTATATAAAAAACGGAAATTTCGTTTTACTTTGCGCAATCCATAATGTAAATTGGACTCATTATGCTTACGCAAAATTGCTTTGTCGTATTGTCCGAAATTACCAGCTCGCACTATTTCACTCAACAGAAAACGCCCATCTTTTTCATTGGAACGAGCTAACAAATATCGCTCCTCCATTCCAAATACCTCTTGCAATACCCACATTACTGCCCCTGTAAAACGCTGCATTTTTAAAGAACACAACATATCCATTGTCTCTTTGCGCTCTTTCTCCGTAAAACCCTGTCGTAACACATAGTAATAATCCATCAATTGACGCAGGCCAATACCCTCATGAAAAAGGTGACGATAGATGTGAATTAGAATATATACACGATTAAACGCTAAACTTGGAGTGGGTATTTCGTCTGTATGTTTGTTGTTATCTACAAATGCCTTCTTTTTGTACTCACTGAAAAATTGTTGTAGCTTTATATTTGTGAAGTAACAATTCATCCACGATGGCGTAAAATGCACCTCTATCTCAACATCGCCAATTTTCGGAAAGTCAACATGGTGATATACGATAAAACAATTCGGGATATACTGCCTTACATAGGAGATAATATCTTCGCGGCGACCATCAAGCCAAATATCTACATCGCCGGGCATTCTGTAAAGTTCAAGATGGTCTATTTTATAGTATTGCGCTACGCCTTGTCCTTTGAGAATTATATTACGAAAACCCTCTTTTTGGAATTTTTGCGATATTTCTACGGCGTTACGATTTAGTGCTTCATTTCTCTCTTTGATCAATTCTGCATTAACACCCCATTGCAGTAATAGTTGTCGTGGAGGCCTTTGATCTGCGGGCAGTCGCCCTATTGCAGTATATGTTACACCAAGAAGAGTTTGCTGTTTAGACAACAAATATAGTTTCTGCCACTCCTTTTCTGTCGGGATATACGAAAACGCTGTCTTGTGTCCAAGAGCAATTTGTAGTAATTCAGAAAACAGCATCATTTTGTGTCTTGACAAAATAATTTATCGCACTATTATAGTTTTACAATAGGGATATTATCCCAATCAATCATTTTATCCGCCTGCTCCAAATTGACAAAGTCGAAATCAGAAAGATATTTCTCATACTTTGCATATGCCCCTTTCAAACCTACGCTATTCTTCCAACGGCGTAACAACGGGAGGTGCTTCATATCTGGTTGCTCGGGATCGAAATCGCTCGGATGAAAATAGGTCATCGTATAATTCTGTTGCTCTGTAAGGCGTTTAATCAACCAATATGGGAATAATCGAAAATATCCACCACCCGAAAATACAATCTTTCTACCTAAAATATCTGCCGGATTTATCGGAAACTCTTTGAATATGTGACCTTCGTGGTTGATAAGACGAGGCTCGCCAATTCCATAGCTCGGAATACCGCCATAATCACGGTGTGCAGGAAACAACGAACAATCATATTTGAAGCCCAACTCCGCCAGGACATCAAAAGCGTAAAGATTATGCTCCGTAATGGAGAATGCCGGTGCTCGGAAAGCTACAACCTCCTTGCCTACCACATTTTCTATTTCACTTTTGGCTTTATATAAATCATCGTATATTTGCTTTTTACTTAAATTAGTGAGCAAATCATGTTGATAAGTATGACAACCAATCTGATGTCCTGCATTGGCAATCTTGCGGATAGCCGATGGGTGATTCTCTGCCAACCAACCCAATACAAAGAAGGTTGCTTTTTGGTTGCGTACGGCAAGGGAGTCCAAAATCTTATCCACGCCCTCGTAGATACGCACCTCTTTATTTGCCCAATCCTTGTCACCCGACTCGCAATCGTGGCAGTACCAATCCTCTATGTCAAATGTTAGAATACGCATAATTACAACAAATCGTAATTAGAAAGATTTACATCCCAGTTTTTTATATCACATAATGAATCATCAAATGCTCCTTTTACCAAAGGCTTACATGTAAAGTTAAAATGTTTTGGCTCTATTTTTCGAGGCATCTTCACAAGACTGTACGGAGTAAATGGTAGATACCCCACATACATTATCATATCAACACTCGAACCCTCTATGCTATATATCTTCCGAATAGCACCATCAAATATTTTTTTGCTTAAAGGATATATATCCAATACAAATGCAGTCATAACACCATTGTAGTTCATTACCCTATAATGTATGATAGCACCTTTGTATTCTATACTATTATACTCTCCTTCATTCCATTTGTATCGTACAGCGTCAAAACTATCTCGACATTTAGCGTATCTAAATTTGCATATCTCGTTTGAAATAGAAAGATGCGAACAGCTTATCATAATCCAACTAAATAAACGAGATAAGAAATTTAGAGAGCGAAATTTTGGCTTAATTGCGCCAATGTTTCGTGGTAAAAAATAGGTGTCTAACTTGCCTATATCCTTATATTTGAATCCTTTTTTTAGGATTGGATACGAATTATCATTTGGAAAGCCTATTCTCAAAACGCAACCTTCTGCCTTCATCGATTCTTCACAAGCCTTGAACAAATCTCGCACATTAAAGAAATCGCGATGCCCAATGGCGGTCATTGTATCTATGCCGAGACCTGCAATAAACTCCTTATCTCTATCTCGATAATAAAATGGTACTCCCGAGTGAAATCCTACCAAGCGCTCGCTTTCCATCAGCATTGCATGATAAGAGTAACCAAATGGCGTGTTTAGATATTCGCTAAGAAAGTTCTCCGAAGAACGAACCTTACCAAATACATCTAAAAATAGGGCATTTATCTGTTCTATTTCCGTACTCGTAAGTTCTATTGTTTTTTTTACTATAACCGACATTATCGTACTGTATAACCTCCGTCCACAATCATATTTGTACCAGTAACCCAACGCGAAGCGTCACTCAACAAATATATAGAAGCATAAGCAACATCTTCTGTTTGACCTAAGCCCAACAGATGTTTTTCTTCTAGTTGCTTTCGCAACTCAGGATCAGCCATATGTGGCAAATTAGCATTAATTGGGGTTAGTATGGCTCCTGGCGAAATAGCATTAAATCGTATATTACGCTTAGCAAACTCTACAGCCAAAGAACGAACTGCTGATACCAAAGCACCCTTAGTCATAGAGTATAACGATTTCCCGCTATCGCCTACACTGCCCATAATTGACGAGTAGAACACGATACTCACTCCATTTTTTGAGGAGTGTTTCAATTTACAAATCTCTCGCGACAACAAAATTGCAGAATAGACATTGCTCTTAAAAAACTCATCCAATTTCTCGGCACTCATGAGTTTTAGCGGCAATGTAGTAGATATACCTGCGGCATTTAGCACACCATCTATCGGGCCACATTCTTGTATTATATCCGAGACAACCTGCGGTAGGCGTTCAAAATCCGTTAAATCACAAACTTTTACAATATGCCCATTACCGCATAGGGACTCATATGTTCCATTAAGTCGTGCCTTATTCCGACCTATAAGGACAACTTTTGCGCCTACTTTACTACATTCAATGGCACATTGACGACCTATACCTGAGGAAGCACCAGTAATAACAATAGTCTTCCCAGATAAAGAAAAGGGATTATATTCTTTTTCCATCTTTAACCTCAACAATATCGCTTATCTTGCAATCTTCGAATGGAACAATTGCTGTTGCCCATGTCATTCCAACACCAAAAGCACTTAACAACAATTGTTTTTTGCCATACAATTTTCCCTTCAAAGCATCTACAATTGTCAGAGGCACCGAAACAGACGAGGTGTTTCCATATTTTGCAATTGTAGATGGTATTTTCTCAATATCTAATTTCAACTTCTTTGCAAGATAACTATTTATAAAGTTATTTGCTTGATGGAAAACATAGTAATCAAGCGATGTAAGGTCTATATTAAACTTCGTAATAATCTTCTTAATATCACGAGGAATTTCTCGTATAACAAAGTTAAAGACATCACCACCATTCATGTAGCCTTGTTCATCATTACGGATATTTCCATATTCATCAACTACGCGTTCACGCAAAGTCTCTTCCGATGACGGCATTCTGTATCCACCTCCGTTAATCTTTATCAAATCGCCACGAGAGCCATCTGAATTGAGCGAAAAGTAACTATCCCCAAACTTTGAGTCGCGCTCAATCAATGCAGCTATTCCGCCATCACCGAACAAGAATGCAGAGCGTCTATCCTTTGGTGAGTACACCTTAGAACGAGTCTCGCCATCAAGCAATAATGCTCGTTTTAAGCCAGATTTTTCCATGAAGGAATAGACAATACTCAATCCATAAAGGAAACCCGAACAGCCAAGATTCACATCAAATGCAATTGTTGTTGAGGGTAAACCCAGACGATGTTGCAGTAAGATAGAGGTTGCTGGCATACGATAATCTGGAGTCTGTGAGACAAACACCAACAAATCGATATCTTCCCGATTTATTTGATTATCCGCAAATAGTTGTTCTGCTGCAGCATAACACAAATCCGATGCACAAGTATTGCTATCAGCAAAACGGCGCTCGAAGATACCTACCTTATCTACAACCTCTCTTACTTGATCCTCAGGAAAAAATTGTGTGTATTTATAATTCTCAATAATAGTATTGGGCACAGCACCAGCAAGAGCCGTAATACCAACGCCATTAAACTTTAAAAATGCCATACGATTATTTGTTTACCGCATCATATATGTCTTGTACCGTTTTCAACTGCTTGAATGCAGCTTCTTCTATTTGAACATCGTACTCATCGTCCAAGAAGGCAATTATTGACAAGTATGCCAATGAATCCCACTCCTCATAATCGCGAAAAGTATCGCTCATCTGAATGTCACCTTCACGCTCCAAAGCCTCTCGCAATAGATCAATAAATTTTTCCATAATTCTTCTGTTTTTAGTAATTAAATTTTTCTAATATATATTCACGGTTTATTCATTCGTTCATAATTGATTCTATGTAGTTACTATACAATTGGCTAATACGATCCCATGTAAACATTGTTTCAATGCGATTGTAATTTTTCTCGGCCTCTTTTTCCAATATATCTATATTATCTTCACAGTAATTAATAGCTCGACACAAATCATCTTCATCCTCAGCTTTTACCCATATACCATTTTCTCCCAAACCCTCTTTGTTGGCCTCAATGTCAGATGCAATAACAGGCTTGGCATAGCTCATTGCTTCCAATAGAGTTATGGCAAGTCCTTCAATTGTTGATGGTATACAGAAAACTTTACAGTTTTTAAGAAGTGTCTCTTTATCCAAACCATATACCGCACCAGTAAAGATAACGCGATTATCTCCATTTGCTAATTTATGTAAGTATTCTACATACTCAGGATCGGAATCATTGGCTCCAGCTATCACTAATTTGGATTTATTAGTATTAGCCTTTATAAAAGCTTTAATTAAATAGTCCGGATTCTTATCTTGTACCAATCTTCCCAAGTAAAGATAATAACCATTTTTACTTAAATTGTAATTTTCAAGAATTGCTGTGTCTTCGAAACTTGAAGGTAAATTCACGGCAGTTGGAATGGTAACACATTTTTTCCCGTATTTTTTTGCGAACCAATCTGTCTGCTCTTGACTAACCATAACAAAATGATTGTTAATTATCGCAGATACAACCTCCATGAAACGGATGATTTTTCTCTCAAAAGGGGTGAATTTTGTTCGCTTCCAACCCAATCCATGTCCCATAAGTAGCGTTTTCTTACCACATAATCTTGGTATCCAATTCCAAAGAGAAGGTGGCCAAGCATTATAATGAAATACCGAAACATCTTTTTGCTTTATAATGGCATTTAAGGTCGATTTTAAGCTTAGGATAATCTTACGCAAATATTCTATTCTTGGCGATTTCCAATGAATAACTTTAAAGCCATTAACCTCTTCTTCATAATCTTTGTCGCTCTCACAATAGACAATAGGTTCATGTCCCATTGCCTTCAGTTTTGTACACAAATTAAGCATATAGTTCTCTATACCTCCTAATTTGTGAATATTGCGACCTCCGATAAATGCAATTTTCATAGTTGTAAGTTCTAAGAATTTATCAATTGTATATATTTCTCTTCAAAGGCTTTCATCGAGTAATTATTCCTAAGAATCTCATTACCTTTTACTCCATATCTATTGCGTAACTCTACATCGGACAACAAAGCAGCAATAGATGCAGCCATTCCTTCGGCATCTCCAATAGCATGTAATACTCCATTTTCTCCCGCTATCACAAGATATTTATTGTCGCCTACATCTGTTGCAACAACTGGTAAACTCCAATTCAAAGCCTCCATAATACTATTACTTGTCCCCTCAAAGAGACTTGTCGATAGATATATATCCGAATCACGAAGAATATCTTGTATATTATCAGGCCTTATGTGGATATTGATACAATCCGCTACTCCAAACTCCTCAATCCAGCTGCGTATATTCTGCTCTTCTGTGCCATACCCAATAATATCCATTACGAAATCGCTGCGAAGTTCTTTCAAATGAGCAATAGTACGAATAATTGTTTTATAATCTTTTTGATGTACAAATCTACCAGCCGTAACAATATGTTTTATCTCTCTATCTGCTCGAATTATTGGCTCAGCGATGTTAAGAAATCCATTCGGTATAACAATGTTTTTATCTTTACGAAAACCCTTGGTTTCAAAATATTCTGCACCAGAATAGCAGTTATATATTGAGCCTGACGCCAAATAGTTATGTACAAATCTGTCGGCCACCATCTTATGCCACTCCAAACGAGTATTTCTTATTCCGCTGTATACCCTCTTTACACCTGCTAAACGCGCAGCTACTGCCCCCACCGCATCGCAACTTGTCAGATAATTAAAGAGAATGTCAGTTTTTCTTGCTTTTAGCTCTTGCCTTAAACAAGATATTTTAGACAGCATATTTCCATTCATCAGACGCACTTCCACATTTGAGCTATCTAATATCTCTTGATTTTGAGGTGCAATAACATTATTGCCATATAAAAGATATACGACAACATTGTGATTCTTGTTCAATGTCGCCGCCAAAAGGGCAGCTTGCTTTTCTGCACCACCTTGTCTTAATGATGGAATAAGTATAGCGATATTCATTTAAAGACAGCTATTAATGTTCTCTATCTTTTATATATTTTGCAGGATTACCTGCCCACACTTGGAATGGAGGTATATCTTTTGTGACCACACTGCCTGCACCTACGATAGCACCCTCGCCAATCGTTACGGAATTGCATATAATAACATTAACACCGATAAAAGCATCTTTTTCTATATGCACTTCTCCATAACGAAAATTACGACCTTCTTGACGCGGATCAAAATAGTGGGTTAATATAGTTACCCCTTGTGTTAATGTTACATTCTTTTCGATTGTAATTAACTCTGGTGCAACCGAATCAAAATGTACATTTTTGTAGATATAACATTTATCTATAACATTTACCCCCCCCCATCGGATAAACTTATATCGATGATGTCCACGCAAAGGCAGAGTATTTGCCAACCACATAAAAAACATGTGTACAAGTCTTTTAAAAGACATATATTTAAATAATCCGAACATAATGTATGTGTTTAATTATATGTTATTATTAAATTTAAATAATTTATCTGTTTTAATTCTTCGAAGAATAAGCCCTGATAGCCCAGCATAAATCACTATAAATACAAATCTATTTATTAGATTAAGTGCTATTGACTCAATCGATATAACAGAATAACACATGATGATAAGAAAATAATAATCCTTGAATTGATAGCGATATTTCCTTATTTGAATAATAGGATAAAAAAATAGAATTAGATATAGGATAGTTCCTAAAAAACCATTTTCTCCAAATACTGAAGACCAATGAGTATCCATTCTAAAATTCACATCGTCATATTTCGACAACCCCCATATATACTCTAACTGATAATCACTGTACGCTCTACTGTCATATATATTTGCCGGAATACTTCCAAAAGTTCCTTGACCTGTTCCAAATGGGAAATGTTCAATAGCAATATTGAGAGCCGCTCTATATAATTCTGTTCTAGCTACACCATCTTCATTGCTTATGTTGTATATATCGCTATAATGATTCACTTTATTAGAAATTTGCGGAACCTGCAACAATGCACAAAAACCAAGTGCAAGCACAGCAGCAGTTATGAATAATCGAATAATGGTGTGTCGATTATTATATATAATTGTATAGCCAATGAATATAATTGCCAAGCCAATATATGTTTTTAACTGAATTGATAAGATAACATATATAGAAAAGATAATAATATAATATTTATATTTGGGATTATTTGTTAACTTCAATAATGCAAGACTAAGTATAATTGCTTGATTGTTAACAGATGCAAGATATTGAAACCAAAAAACAGATGAGCCAACAAAACCTATAGTTAATTTCGCAGTTCCAAAAATGAATGTTTCAGCAAATGAGATACAATTTATCAAGAAAACAACATTAACGATGGCATCTATAAATTTAATTATTTCTGTATCGCTAAACTTATAGTTATAACTTATTGTAAAATATATAAACGGAATAAGAGTGAGGATTAATCCTATAATGTATTGAAAAATACTGACAGAATATTGGGATATAATAGCATTTATACTACATACACCTACAAATAAAACCAACCAATAAAAGTATTTAGGAGGACATGCTATTCTATCGTGAAAAATGTGTATAGTGGATGCAAACAATAATACCCCCCAAATAATATACTCCATTTTATTTAATACTGTAGTATAATCACATAGGCTAGCTATGAGTAGTAGTAATGATAAGAATATAAATATTCGTTTTTCCGTACGCATAAATCTATTTAGGTAATTTAATCCAACTTCCAAATGTGTAATCCCACTCGCGTGGTTCGAACGGTGTAGTTCCACTCCAATGGTAAAATGTCAATTCTCCAAAATATATTTTTCCGTTAATATCGTAGAAATCAACTCGCAGATGAGGTTGTCCTTGCGACAACTTCGCCGCAAGTTGTTTCATCTCTTCAAAGCCCTGTGGCTTAGAAATTTGGCGATTAGCATTTGGGTGACCATTGGTAAAAGGCAAATGATTAAACTCCATATCAAAGAAATCAAACTTCGTCTCCTTGCCTTCTACTCCTCTATCCGTTGCAATAAACAAAGCCTTTGGCTCACCATCAAAGCAGAAAAACTTATAATCCTTCAACTCATAGCCACTCTCATCAACCATATATTGCTCACCAATAATTCTGCGCTTTACATCTTTATATGGCCACTCTCTACTGGTAGAGTAGAAATCTCTTTTCAAACCTTTGCGCAGGACTCTTCGTGCCGACTCTATATCAAGTTTCGATTTATCCTTGCAAATCACTATACCTCCACTATCGTGAGTGCATTTCAACACAAACTGATTCGGTAGTTTGTCAAAATCTATATCATCAACCGAATCCCAAACGCCGATGGTAGGAATAATATACTCCTCACCAATAATTTTTGCAACATACTCCTTAGCTCCTACCTTATCAACCATCTGAGTATATTCAGGTTTGCGATTATAGAGTTTCAGCCATTGCAACTTCTCGCTAAATGTTTGAGGGTTGTCGAGATTAAGTTTATAACCCATTCTCAATCTAAACAGCCACTTCAAGTATAATTTATCAGGTATTATCGGTGCTATGCGACATAGAAGATATACCGCCAATTTTCGTGGATTAGAAATAGCGATTCTTATCTTTTCTAAAAATGATTTTTCCATCGTTACGCCTTGATTATTTTTTGAACCGTTTGTTTATTCATGTTTCATTATTCGCTTTGCAATAATCAGTGTTGTAATCCCTAATAGCAATCTACTAATGGTCACGGTCAATGCTGCCCCTATATAGGAAAAGAAATATATTAATGGCCAAGCGACAACAAATCCAACAAGAGAACATCCAAT
This sequence comes from Alistipes sp., assembly GCA_045596245.1. Lineage (GTDB taxonomy): Bacteria > Bacteroidota > Bacteroidia > Bacteroidales > Rikenellaceae > Alistipes. The sequence continues at coordinate 25,135 of JAZOBZ010000066.1, forward strand.
TGTAATTTTTCTCAAGATGTGCTCTTTTTTATTAACAATCAGATAGCAAGATCCATATATATCAGACAACGATAAAAATACATATGAAATTGCTAAAATACGAAGAACCACTGCTGAATCCACAAATTCGGGAGATAGCATTACACTTACTAACCATGGAGCCATGACAAAAAGCACAAAAGCCATCAAGACAGAAACGCTCAATGAAATTAACACAAATTGACCATGTTTCTCTGGCTTGCGTGAAAGGAATGGGAAAAAAGTACGAGTAAATATATGAAGTAATTGATTACCAATATTAAAGAATCTTAAACCTCCATCATATATACCATTTGCTACTCCACCGCCAAAAAAACCCAGAAGAACAGTTGAGAAACTATTATATAAATTTGGAGCCAAATTATTTATAAATACATTTGTAGAAGACTTTATCGTCTGCAAAGTGGCATTCCAACTCGGTTTTTGTAACTTTATCTTCCATTTCTTAAGGATATAATAGAAAGCAATCATACCACTAATCACATAGCCAAGAGAAGTAAAGAGGGGCTGTAAAATATAATCTTCAGGTTGCTTAATAAAGAGAAAAACTGCCACCGTAAAAATAAATTTCATCAACACATTAAAAATGGTGATATATTTCATCCGCTCCACCGCTTGAAAGAACCAATCAGGGAATAAAATATGACCTGGAATCATCAGGAAGGTTACCAAGATCACCTCCCACTCGTCACGGAATTTTGGAACTATTCCAACCAACAATAACAATACTCCTAATGCAATAAGCATCAACAGACAACGCGCCCATAGTACATTAGAGAAGATTTCGGAAACCTTTTGATGGTTTTCCCTATTCTGAGCGACATCGCGAGTTGCAGTAAGATTGAATCCCCAATCAGCAATTGTTTGTATCCACACCATAATAGCAGATGCGAATGCTATCTTACCAAACCCCTCAACACCAATCACCCTTGCTAAATATGGCATAGTAATTAGCGGGAAGGCATAGCTCGCAACTTGCAATACCGACAACCACATAAAGTTACCGGCTACGGCTCTTGCATCTTTACTCTTGCGAATAGATGATATTTTCTCTTTGATACTACCCACAACTACTTTTCTACCCGTAAAACTCCTTATACCACTCGGCAAACCTGCGAAGACCATCTCGCAATGAGGTCTGTGGTTTGAAGCCAAAGTCGCGCTCCAATGCCGATGTGTCGGCATAGGTTACTGGCACATCACCTGCCTGCATCGGCACCAACTCCTTGTGCGATTCAAAGTCGTAATCCTCTGGTAGTACGCCTGCTCGCACCAGCTCCTCTTGTAATATCTGAACAAAATCCAATAAATTCTCCGGACTATTATTTCCGATATTATAGACCCTATACGGAGGTATCGGCAATCCGTCCTCGCCCTGCAATCGCTCAGGTGCCCTCTGCATCACACGATATACTCCCTCCACAATATCATCTACATAGGTAAAGTCGCGCTTGCAATTTCCGTAGTTGAATATCTGTATCTTCTCGCCCTTCAACAACCTATTCGTAAATCCGAAATATGCCATATCAGGTCTTCCCGCAGGTCCATACACTGTAAAGAAGCGCAATCCGGTACTCGGAATGTTATAGAGTTTGCTATACGCATGGGCCATCAACTCGTTACTCTTCTTTGTTGCAGCATACAATGAGACAGGATTATCTACCTTATCGTCAGTCGAATATGGAACCTTCTTATTGCTGCCATATACACTCGAAGATGATGCATACACCAAATGTTGCACGCCCGACTCGCCACCATCGTAGCTATGACGACAAGCCTCCAAGATATTGTAGAAACCTATAATGTTACTCTCGATATAGGCGTCAGGATTTGTTATCGAATAACGCACGCCCGCTTGTGCCGCAAGGTTTACAACTATATCGAAGTTGTATTCAGCAAACAGATTATCTATCAAGGTTTTATCTGCGATATTACCCTTCACAAACACCCATTTTTTATTAGGATATTGTGCCGATAAATCATTTAAGCGCTCCAAGCGATACTCTTTAATTCTTACATCGTAATAATCGTTTACGCTATCCAAGCCGACAATAGTCATTGCCGATTTCTCCGCAAAGAGTCGTTCAACAAGGTTAGAACCGATAAATCCGGCTGCTCCCGTAACCAATACGACCTTATCGTTATGTGTACAACAATCAAACATCTTCGTATCTACTATTTAGTTATCGATTCGATAATTTTGAGCACTTTTGCCTTTGCCATTTCACCTTTACCCAATAATCGGCGCATTATCTCCACCGAATTACTCTCTTCTACATAATCGGTAAAGACCTCCAATACCATCGACTTATGAACCTCAGGCGAAACAAAGCGCTCTACCACTGCGCTAAACTCCTCTTTACTCGATGCGCTCAGATACTCAAAGCCCAGGTCCTCAGCATAGTGTTTAACCAAATATGGCGACTTCGCCCCATAGTGTCCGCCTGCCGCCATATATTTATTTGCCTCCTCTCCAAAGGCATAGCATTTATGCATGCGTAGCTTAAACTCTCCTCCGATACCGTTGTTAATCAACAGTATGCGCACATTATTGCCTATATGTCGATTACCCAACGAGTTCATATCGTAGAAGAAGGTCAAATCGCCAAGTACGATAAAGCACAGCTTCTCCGTATTTACCAACGATGCACCTACAAGAGAGCTCATACAACCATCAATACCACAACAACCTACATTACACGATGACTCTACGCCCTTCGGCAACGGAAAGATATTCCAACAGCGTCTGGTATTGGATACGCCCAAATGTAGCAACGAGTTTTCAGGCAGACGCGATGATAATTGCGATGCCACCCACATATTGCTTAATGGCAACTCCGGGATTCGCTCATATATCTTAGCAAACACCTCTGTATAGTGGTCTATCTTCGAGTGCTTATCCTCGCCATCTCGTCCGTAGTGACGGAAAAAGAACTCCTCCGACATCTGGAACACCGTTGATAGTTTTTTGAAAGGATCTCTCAATTCGCCATCTTCGCTGACACGCCAGATATTCTTTGTTGGCACCGAGCCCGCGAATGTCGCAGCCGATACCTCTCCAATGTGAATCATCAAGTCGAACCTCTCGAATGGCGATTTGCTATGAACCTGGAATTGTGTCAATGTAGGAAGCAGTCTATATTTGCCATAGTAGCCACTCGTATGGTCACATATAGCCACTGCATCGTAAGTTGCACAGAAACGCTCCAACGCCTCCACCTGCTGTGGGGTAAATGTTCTGTGCGAACCGATATAGACGCACACACTACCCTTCGGCATTTCGGGCAGGTTGTCCCAAGCGTGGAAGCGGCGCATAACGCGTACAGGAGGCAACTTCTTTATCGAAAAGTCCTTGCTGTATGTGGTCATCATATTGATATGTACGGGACCGCCTCCATTTCTGCGAAGTTCGAGAACGGCTTTATTTGCCTCCATCACAACATAGTTTCTATCACGCTCATCTTTTACCACAGGAAGTTCCACCGACAATAGAGCTATATCATTTGCGACATTGCGCCTATCAACATTTTGGAATATAAGCTGTCCTATTCTGTCGGTTCCCTGATGCGATGTAATAGCCAAAACGGGCAATTTACGATAATACGCCTCTGTCAATCCGGGATAGTAGTTTCGTGATGCTGTTGCACCCGTACAACTCAGTACCACAGGCTCGCCACTCTCGGCAGCGAGTCCGCAGGCAATATATGCTGCCGAGCGTTCATCAACCGATGAATAAATCTCGAAAAACGGATCATTCTGCATACTACCAACAAACGAGTAGTTAGTTGTACCGGGCGATGCCACAACCTTTCGTATTCCATTTGCTTTCAGTAGCGATATTATAATTTGTACATTCTCTTCCGAGCAATAATGTTTCTCCATGCTATCTATATCTGTGTTTTGGGATAACTACTTATTTCAAGAATCTGTATATCAAATACGATACTCTATCTTTTAGGCGTGGAATTTCGCGCAGTGGAGTAAATTCGCCTGCCACCCTATCATTCACCGCCTCTATTTTCCATGCGATATTTCCGAACTTCGGATTTTTCAGGAACTCGGTCAATGCCTCTGCCAATCCCTCCTCAGGTGGCACAAAGCCATCTACATTGCAATAAGCACCTATCTTGCTATTATCGAATGTGCGATTAAAGTATCGACAATATATAGCTTGATATATTCGCCTTTTAAATTTGAGATTTGTCGATAGGTCGGTGTATATAATTGGCGTCTCCTTACCCAAATGTCTATCCAATACCCTTTTGTAAATCGCGAATACATCGTACCAAGTAAGCGACTTGTTGTATGTAATATGGAAGGCCTCTCCACATGCCCTCTCCTTTCCGACAATCGAGGCTATACCCTTTGCCACATCATCGCCATAGGTCATCGTTGTAAGTTTGCTACCTATATCGTGCGAGAAGACGATAGTACGACCATGCAAAGCTCTATACAGCCAATTCTCCTTCTCCAAAACGCCCAACTGTAAGCGATTGGTGTTATAGGTTATTGTTGGTCGAACTATTGTATAGTTTGTTCTACCCGATTTTCTCAAAATATCCTCCTCGCGAGCCTTTGCCAAGGCGTACTCATTGGTTTGGAGGTATTTCTCATCTGTCGAAACATCTAATAATCGCGGTGTCTGCTCGGTTATAGGTTCATCGGACTTGGCATAGACGCGGGCAGAGCTTATGAAGATATATTGTCCCGTATTATCGAGCATCAGCTCAGCCACCTGCTTAAACTTGGTGGCATCATGCACCATAAAGTCAACAACTGCGTCATATCGTCTTTCGTGCACCACCTGCGTCAGGAACTCTATATCCCTCGCATTTCCCTGTATATACTTGATACTATCCGAGGAGTGATGCTCTCTCCGCGAGGTCACATAGATACTATTCTCAGCAGAGAGTATCTTAACCAATGGCCTACCCATTGCGCCCGTTCCTCCTAATACCAAAATCTGCATCTCTTCTCGTTTGTTATGCGTTTGCGAACAACCTTTAATCTCTATTAAAGATATCACGCGTATAGACCTTTTCCTCGATATCGTCAAGTACAGAGTCGCAGCGATTTGCTATAACAGCCTGTGAAATCTCCTTAAACTTTGCCAAGTCGTTCACAACCTCACTACCAAAGAATGTTGTGCCATCTTCGAGCGTTGGCTCATAGATAACAATCTTGACACCCTTTGCCTTCAAGCGCTTCATTACACCCTGTATGGCACTTTGGCGGAAGTTATCCGAATTGGTCTTCATAGTCAATCGATATACGCCAACCACAACCTCCCGTTCTCGGTCGGCACTCCATGCACTCGAACCTGTATAATACCCCGCCTTGCGCAGTACCTGCTCAGCAATAAAATCCTTGCGGGTACGATTGCTCTCCACAATTGCCGACATCATATTTTGTGGAACATCGTTGTAGTTTGCCAGCAGTTGCTTAGTATCCTTTGGCAAACAATATCCACCATAACCGAATGAAGGGTTGTTGTAGTGCATTCCGATTCGAGGGTCGAGACCAACACCCTTGATTATCGACTCGGTATCCAAACCCTTAACCTCTGCGTATGTATCCAACTCATTGAAATAACTTACACGCAGAGCCAAATATGTATTGGCAAAGAGTTTTACCGCCTCTGCCTCCGTCAAACCCATAAAGAGGGTATCCACATCCGGCTTCAACGCCCCCTCTTGGAGCAATGATGCGAATGTACGAGCTGCCTTATCAAGTCGTTCATCTCCCTCCGGGCGACCTACGATAATACGACTTGGATAGAGGTTATCGTAGAGGGCCTTACTCTCTCGCAAGAACTCCGGCGAAAAGATTAGATTCTCAGAATTATATTTTTTTCGAGCCGACTCGGTAAATCCCACCGGAATAGTCGATTTTACAACCATTATGGCATTCGGATTTATCTCCATAACGATTTTTATCACCGCCTCAACAGCCGAAGTATCAAAAAAGTTCTTCTGACTATCGTAGTTTGTCGGTGTAGCAATCACAACAAAATCGGCGTTTTCGTATGCCGATTTTGCATCGAGCGTTGCTCGAAGATTCAACTCCTTCTCGGAGAGATATTTCTCGATATAGTCATCTTGAATTGGAGAGATGCGATTATTGATTTTCTCAACCTTGTCAGGAATGATATCAACCGCTACAACCTCATTATGTTGTGCCAACAATGTCGCAATCGACATTCCTACATAACCCGTTCCTGCTACTGCTATTTTCATCTGTCAACGATTATTTAACTGTTACTACATACGATCCATTACTCGTTGCAATCTAATCCAACCCTCTCGACCTTCAAACTTTGTCTTAGCTCCAATGCGTTGCATAGACTTAAAGATTGTAGTATTGCCCGTTATTTGGATTCGCATAAACTTATAAAAACCTGCCGTCACAAGCAAACCACAGATTATCACCACATAGAATTGAACATCTATCGATGCACCAAGTTTAAACGCTATCCACCAACACAGCACAACGAATGTATTGAGCATCAGTATGCTCATCGTTGTTCCCACATGCGAGAAACCTAACTCAATAAAGATATGATGCAGATGTGTTTTATCGGGGTGGAACGGAGAGGTTTTACGAAGTATTCGCATACACATAACCCTCACCGTATCAAAAACGGGGACACACATTACTGCAAGTGTAAATGGCACAAGTCCCATTCCACACTCTGCATACTTTTCACATGCTCCGCCCGAGTAGAGTGTTGCAACAACACAGGTGGACATCACCACTCCCATCATAAGAGAGCCTCCATCGCCAATAAACATCTTGGAGGTCTTGCCAAACACATTGTGAAAGAAGAATGGCAACAAAGCTCCGGCAGATACTGCACACAACAACAATGCGGCAACACTTCCAGCATTGAAAAAGAGTACTCCGAATGCCATACATGCCATTATACAGTAACCTGACGAGAGTCCATCAACACCATCAACAAGGTTTATGGCGTTTATGATGCCGACAACAGCAACTATCGTCAACGGAATGGATATCCACTTCGGTACATTGCCTATACCCCACAGTCCCTGAAAATCATTCAATGACATATCGGTCATAAATATCAACATCACCGTTACGGCTATTTCGATAAGGAACCTCAACCAGGGGGATAGTCCTGCAACATCATCGGCAACTCCCACGCATAACATCACAGACATCGCCATAAACATCGGCAGCAACGAGCGAATATCCATAAACGGGCTTGCCACACACAATCCTACCACTAATCCGAAAAAGACAGCAACTCCACCCAAAACCGGCACAGGTTGCCGTTGCAATTTTCGACTGTTAGGCACATCTACTACACTATGCCTGAATGCAAATTTAACCACTTGGGCGTGGATTAGCAAAACTACCAACAGAGATGCGGCGAATGCTGCCAGCACTCCAACAGTAGAGAATAGATTCATAAATTTAATATTTTGGTTAATTTGTTTCTTTCGCTACCCCACCTCACTACAAAGCATACCTCTGGGGCTTCAACAAACGCCTAACACGCTAATTTACAGCGCATTAGATGCTCGCTGACAAGAATACAAGCACCAAACACGACAATCTCAATGTCAAGGTGCGAGTATTATGGGCTACTATTTCTCTGCAAATGTAAGTAAAATATCTTTAAATAACAAATTTAGACAAGCTTTTTCGGCAAAAAAACCTCGGGGGGGGGTATTTTGCTGATTTTCAACACATTAGAATCAATGAAAGATATATAATCATAAATTTTAATAATATAATTCATATTTATCGTAAATACATTTATCGTAAATACAGAAAAAGTGCTCCACCATCATTTATAACAGCGGAGCAGCCACATATATTTATGCAATTCTAATTATGCCTCATTAGAGTTGTTATACCTCATTCGAGCCGAAGCAGTATCCCAATCAACCAACTTCATATACTCCTTGACAAAATCAGCTCTACGATTTTGGTAATCAAGATAGTAGGCGTGTTCCCAAACATCGATACACATCAATGGATTGAGATGATGACGCAGTGGATTGTCGGCATCTTTGGTTGGCACAACAGATAGTTTTCCTTTGTCATCTTCGGCAAGCCAAACCCACCCTGAACCAAAGAGTCCGACAGCCGTTTCCGCGAATTTTTTATTAAAATTTTCTACCGAGCCAAAATCTCGGATAATACACTTTTCGAGCTTTGCCGGCATCACTTTTTGAACAGGAGTAAGACCATTGAAATATATGCGATGATTCAACGCCTGTGCCGCATTATTAAAAATTGCACCGTCCGACTTTTTCACAATCTCTTCGAGCCCCATACCTTCGTATGGAGTCCCCTCTATCAAGCGATTTGTATTATCAATATAGGCTTTAAAGTGTTTACCATAGTGATAATCAATAGTCTCTTTGCTCATTATGGGAGCAAGTGCATCGGCTGCATACGGAAGAGCCGACAATGCGAATTTTGAAACAGTTGAATTCATAACGATTTTCGTTTTTGTTTTTTGATTGTTAATGTATATATACCCATTCAGATATGTCGCAAAAATCAGCCATAACATATATGGCACAAACAGCCATGCAGCAATGGAGCGCCTACCTATCGTATAGACAATATAGGCAAATACCACAACATCGAGTGCAAGAATCACAAGCAATCCCATAAATGGGCTACGCAGAGCAAAGAAACAGACGCTCCACAGAAAGTTGAGCAGGAGTTGTAACAACCACAATCGCAGCACACTCATATCCCCCTTCACAAGCATTGTACCTGCCGAAACTCCAATCAATATATAGAGTACTCCCCACGCAATCGGAAAGACAATGGCAGGTGGCGTAATGGGAGATTTAATGATGTATGGATACCAATCCGCAAGCGCATCGCCTTGAATATACGAGCCGAGTGCTCCCACCGCAAAGGTGAGTAAAATAGGGATAAAATAGGCAAAAAACTTTTTCATTGCTGTTATGTTTAGCAGAAAAGGCATCTGCAAAGAGTAAGCCAAAAAAGTGAGAGCTGAGAGTTGAGAGAGAGAAAAGTTGAGGGATAAAAAACAACGGAATTATATAGTTTAGTGTTGTAGAAAATAAAATATTATACCCCACCACCCTAACGGGCAGAGCCTGTCTAACAAGTAAAAAAGTTAGGCAGGCTTGTTTGTTGTTGTGGATTGAGGGGGTAAAATTTCAATAGACGGAAATCATAAAAGTTTCGATAAAATAGCATTAAGCGATGCAGAGTTGCGTTAAATTGATGTTT
>JAZOBZ010000067.1:0-4973 GCA_045596245.1 Alistipes sp.
AGAGTCGTGCGCCCATGGCGGTACGCGTTTTGTCGAGCGTCTTTGCAAGCGAGAAGTTCGCATCGCCACCTGTCGAAGCGAAGAGTTCTAGGTTGCGCGAAGTGAACTTATCAATCCACACATACTCCTCACGGACAAGACGCGACAACGAAGATATATGCGCCACATTGTTGTGCTGTGTAAATTCGAGGTAGTAGAGTATCGCTCCCGCAGCCGAAATGGCACTGCGCATACCCTCCACGCCAAAGCCTTTGAGCGAAGGGACCGAGAAGTGCGTTTTCAACTTGCCGTAATTGACCTCGTAGGAGAAAACCCAATCTTCGAGGCAGTAGATGTAGTATCGCGAGCCGAAAGCCGCCACGAAACGCTCCTTCAAACCACGCTGATAGACAATCTCTTTGGGTGCAAACGAGGAGAGCAACTTTTCGATATAGCGGTCATCACCCTCGGCAACCGAAAACTCGCCCGTAGTGAGGTCGAGGAACGCCACGCCCGTAGCCGACTGACCGAAATAGACCGATGCGAGGTAGTGGTTTTCGCGCTGCTCAACAACATTGTTTTCGAGTACCACACCCGGAGTAACTACCTCGATAACACCTCGGCGCACCACATCTCCTTTTGCGGTTTTAGGGTCTTCGAGCTGTTCGCAGATAGCCACACGCTTGCCGGCACGCACCAAGCGTGGGAGGTAGGAGTCTATGGCGTGGTGTGGAAAGCCTGCAAGTTCGACCATCGCTGCACCACCATTGGCACGGCGAGTGAGCGTAATGCCGAGTATGGCACTCGTCTCGATAGCGTCTGCACCGAATGTCTCGTAGAAGTCGCCCATACGGAACAGCAAAAGCGCATCGGGATATTGCGCCTTCACCTCATCGTACTGCTCCATCAACTTGGTCTTGCCCGACTTCTTCTCCTGCTCTTTGCCTGTTTTCTTTCCTCGTGCCATTATCTCTTTTTGGGCTTTTAGCCATTAGCCATTGGCTATTAGCTTTTTCATTAAAAATATAATTGCGCAAATATAGCGAAAAAAGTTGAGAACTGACGCTGTGGAGCGAGTGAAAAATTAAATTTATTTATTTTTTCCGAGCCACGAGGAAGAAAAGCCTGCAAAGCAGGGTTAATAAGAGTTGAGAGTGGAAAATTAGAAATTTTCTTGCTTTTCTTCTTTTTTAAGGGGAGCAATGCCCTGCGAGGTGTTGTTTGTTTGCGAAAAAGTTTCTAAATTTGCAGTGCTGAACGGCTTTTTGTGGCTGAACGGCAGACATATAGAAAGTGTTTTCGCAGTCCTTTGTAGGAAATCTGACAGTTTCAAACAAGCAAAAGGATATTCGAACAACACCTATTTCTTGTATATATGCGATTGGTATGTTCTATGCCGATGTATTGCTATATACAGGTGTGGGGCATTGTATCGTTTATTTTTGCTTGGGTTTTGTCAGAACCTCCTACTTGATAAACGGAAATTCAACTCCACACTTTCTTTTTGTCATAATAGTGCAAACACTTTTGTTTAACATTTTAATTTATAAACTATTATGAAAAAACTATTTACGATTTTTGTCGTTGCAATTGGAATGTTTCTTTGCAATTGTACAAATGCAGATGTAGCAGATGTAGCAGATGTAGCAGATGTACCAAAATTTAAGTTTCTTGGAGATATGGGTACCTCTTTCAGTGTTCCATCCTCGGGTGGCAGTGTTGTCGTGAATTTCTACTCTCCATCAGATTGGTGGGTGACTACCTCAGATAATTGGCTTTCGGTATCACCAGAGTACGGAAAATCAGGAAACTCCTCTATAACTTTGACAATTAGCCCATCTGCAAATCCTCGTGATGGGGTTGTTAGAATAGAGTTAGGCAATAATGAATATTATGATATTTCTGTTTCTCAGTATCTTGTAGATGATAGCATGGAAAGTGGGTTTTACCTTGGAATAATCGGCTTTAATAGCGATGTATCTGGAATCAATCCCAGTCTTCTTTCAAATAGATCTACTGATCTATTTGATAACTACATTGATAATTTATCTACAGATGATGGAACTCTGCTCTATTATGCCGTAGAAAAATCTATAGATTTATTGCAAAACAAAATATATCCAAGTAATCTATTCAATGTGTCCATTGTAACATTTACTGATGGTATTGATCAGGGTTCATTAAATATTAGCGATGAATATATATCTAATAGAGAATATTTGTTGGCATTATCTACACGACTGAATAATGAAACTGTTTCTGGAAGAAAAATAGATGCTTATTCGGTTGGAGTATTGGGTGTAGATGCCAGGAATAACTATACGCTATTCCGAAACAATTTGGAGAGTTTAGCAACAGCAAGTAATAATGTTTTTGAGGTTACTAATATGTCGGAGGTAGAGAGTAAGTTTTCTGAAATAGCCTCCCATTTGGGAGAAACAAACACTTTTTATAATATCTCTCTCAAAATCACAGGTCCGTCAGACATGGAAAAATGTCGCTTTACATTTGATAATGTGTCTCATTGTAATACATCTCGTCAGTATATCGAAGGAACATTTCGTAGATACAGAGATTCAAGTGGCGTACATGTAGCGCTCGAAGATATTGAATATGTAGGCATTACTTCTACCTCAGGCACAACAATCAATGGCGTAAGGTCTGATATCTTTTTTGAGTTTGCATTTGAAAATTTACAACTTTCGAATGGGACTTCCATTGATAAAGAAAAGATTAGATATTGGTTTACCGAAGGATCAAGTTGGGTAACAAGTTCAGAAACTAACCAATTCTCGATACCAACGCTTGAAAAGATTAAGCGTACAGCAGCTATTATGCTAAATCTTGACTGTTCAAGTTCATTGGGAAGTGATTTTTCGGTCATGCAGAGATGTGCCAAGTCATTTATTGCCAAGTTACTCGAATATGCAACCGACCCGAATAAGGTGACATCTGTTAGCCTTGACAAAACATCGGTAACATTGGGTGTTGGCAATACTACAACGCTAAAAGCCACAGTGCTTCCAACCACTGCAAGTCAGAAAGATGTTGTATGGTCTTCGTCAAATACGCAGGTCGCATCTGTAAATCAAAGTGGCGTAGTAACCGCCAATGCAGAGGGTACATCTACCATTACCGTCACCACCAAAGATGGCGGCTATACCGCAATATGTAGTATAACTGTTCCAAAACCACCGCAATATAAGGTGGGTGACCGTGTCACTAAGAATGGGAATACTGGAATCGTATTCTCTGTAAGTGACACAACCGTCAAAATTGTATCGGTTGAAGAAACTATGTCAAATTGGTACGATGCTAAGGTCTGGTCTTCGAACTATGGTACAGGTTGGTATCTGCCCACATTAGATGAGTTAAAGGTAATTTACAACAATAAATCAGCCGTCAGCCAATCTTTATCAGGTATATATTGGTCGTCTAAAGCGTATGATAGTTCTTTTGCTTGGACTATCGATATGGACTCTGGTGGTACCCATATTTTAAATAAGAACCACGAAATCTATTATGTGCGCTCCGTGTTCGCTTTTGACTATTAATACTTTTGCCCTCCGCAGAAAAAATGCGGAGGGTTTGTTTTTTTTGGGGGGGGGCAGATCTTTGTGGCATTGAATGGCATTCGGGCTTTCAGCCCTTAATGGCATAGAATGGCACTCAATGACAGCGCAGTCTGCGACTGCTTAATAGCAAATTGCCGAGCGAAAAACCGCTCGGCAAACTCTCGTCTCTCGTCTTTCGTCTAAATCAATTCCCCTCCTCGAAAAATCGTTCGTCGAAATTGACAAAATAGAGTCTTTCCGTGGCACGAGTCATTGCGGTATAGAGCCAGCGCAGCATATCTTTGGTCATCGGCTCATCGCCAAACAAGCACCTATCCACAAATACCGCCTTCCACTGTCCGCCCTGCGCCTTATGACATGTGACGGCATAGGCAAACTTGATTTGCAGGGCGTTGAAGTGCTCGTTCTCGCGTATGGCCCTGTACCGCTTTGCTTTAGACTTGATATCCTCGTAGTCCTTCTCCACCTCGAAGAAGAGCTGTCGGCTCTCGTCGCGCGTGAGCGATGGTGACTCCGAGGCCAGGGTGTTCATCAGCAGCTTGACCTGCATCTCGTAGTCGTCGTAGTCGGGAAAGCTCACCGTGGCATCCACAAAGCGGAAGCCATAAAACTCCTCGAAGCGGCGTATGCGCTTAAGGCGGGCTACATCGCCGTTGGCAATAAAGCTCATGGGTGTCTGCTCGTCGCGCTCGGCAAAGAAGTAGTTGTTCTTAACGACCATGAGCATGTCGCCACTCTCGATCTCCTCCTCGGCCGAGAGGGTGTAGCGACGTATGCCCTCGTTGTATCGGTTGGCTCGCTTGTTGGAGCGGGTTATGACAATGGTCTCATCGCGGCCATATCTATCGTAGCAATCTTGTAACTCCTCCATAAGCTCCGAGCCTTGCACACGCCTAAAGTCGCTCTTCGACAGGTCGAAACGCGGGGTTTTGTAGATGCGGTTCTCGAGCATGCAGCGCAACATCGTGGCGTTGAAGAGTATGCCCGAGTCCTGACTTTGGCGCACCACCTCGTCCATGGTGGCATACTCCACGTCGCCGTAGGGTAGTAGCTCCGAGGGGTCGAGTGCGGGGCTGTAGTCGTCACCAACGGGAGGTAGCTGTGCATCGTCGCCCACGAGCATCAGCCTGCACTGCTTGCCACTGCGCACATACTGCACCAGGTCGTCGAGCAGGTTGCCCGAGCCAAACACAGCACCCTCGGCCGAGGCGGTGGAGAGCATCGAGGCCTCGTCGATGATGAACACTGCGCCCTTCTCGCGGTTGTAGTCCAGCGAGAACTTCGACTCGTAGTCGGCCATGGTGCGTTCGCGATATATCTTTTTGTGGATGGTGTATGCCGTCTGGTTGGCATAGCGTGTGAGCACCTTGGCGGCACGTCCCGTGGGTGCGAGAAGTATTGGCTTGATGCCCAACTCCT
>JAZOBZ010000068.1:0-24260 GCA_045596245.1 Alistipes sp.
GAGCAGGCGATGTTTCGCGCCGAAGGCTTCGAGATTAAGAAGCGTTCGCAGGTGCTAGGCTTGCTCTCGCAAGGCAAGTATGTGCAGGCGGTGTCGGGTACGCACGGCAAGACCTCAACCTCGACATTGACCGCGTGGCTGAATTACGCTGTTTCGGGTGAGGGCTCGGCATTCTTGGGTGGTATATCCAAGAATTTTGGCTCGAACTTGGTGTTGGGCGAGGGCGATAGGTTTGTCGTTGAGGCAGATGAGTTCGACCGTTCGTTCCTGCAACTCTATCCCGATGCTGCGGTGGTAACTTCGGCAGATGCCGACCACCTCGATATCTACGGCACGCACGAGAAGGTCAAGGAGGCGTTCTCGCAGTTTATCGCACAGATAAAGGAGGGTGGCGTGCTGATTATCAAAAAGGGTGTCGATGTGGCGATTACGAATGATAGAATTTCGGTCTATCGCTACTCTTATAACGAGGAGTGCGACTTCTATGCTCGCAATGTAGAGTTGTTGGAGGGTGGATACTATCGCTACGATATTGTTACTCCGACAGGTGTTATCGAGGGCTGCACGCTCGGTATTCCGGGCTGGGTGAATATCGAAAATTCGGTGGCTGCGGTGGCTCTGCTTTGGGCTGTGGAGCGTGATATAAAAGACCACGATGCTTTGCGTAAGGCGTTGCGCGAGTTCTCTGGTGTGAAGAGAAGGTTTGAGTTCTATGTTAATACTCCGCAGGGGGTATATATGGACGACTATGCTCACCACCCACGCGAGTTGGCGGCAACAATTACCTCGGTAAAGCAGATGTTTCCGAAGCGTAAGGTTACGGCAATTTTCCAACCGCACCTCTACACCCGTACACGAGATTTGTACGAGGAGTTTGCCGAGGCATTGAACGAGGCTGATGAGGTTGTTTTGTTGCCGATATATCCTGCGCGTGAGTTGCCGATTGAGGGCATTACAACGGAGATTATCGCCGAGCGTGTAACGAAACCTTGTCGAATTGTCGAGCGCGAGGAGTTGGCACAGACGATTGGCGCGATGGCGACCGATGTGGTGGTATCGTTCGGAGCAGGCAATATTGATGCCTGCTGCAATGATATTGCAAAGGCAATTAAACGGAAAACTAATTTTTAATTTTTAATTTTTAATTCTGCATTCTGCATTTTGCATTTTGCATTTTGAATTGTATGTGGCGTAAGTTTTTGCGGGTATTAGGCTTTTTGATTGGGTGGGGAGTAATCCTTGCCTATATCATCTATGCCTCGCATCTTGCGCAGGAACATCGGGCAGAACAAAGGGTTGCGGAGGTGGTTATCACCATGACAGATAGTACCGAGATGCAACAATTTGCCTCATCTGCACAGATTCGCCAACAACTTCGTAAAGGTGGTTTTAGAATGGAAAAGGAGTTGGTGGATAGCGTTGATGCAGTGAAGATATCGCAATATATTGCACGAAATGGCTTTGTGAGCGATGCCGAAGTATATACCACCTATTCGGGTATGGTCTATATCAACATTCGTCAGCACAAACCAATTATGCGACTACTGAGTGGTGGCTATGACTCGTATGTTACGGCAGAGGGCGAGATTTTTCGTGCTCCACAGGGTGGGGCGTACTACGCTCCGGTGGTTACGGGAGAATATATTCCGTTATTCAACAAAAACTTCAATGGCTCGGTCACTCATGATTTGGCAAATCGTATAGAGCGAGAGAATATAAAACTACAAGAGTTGAGCAACGAGGTTGTCAAACTCAATAAGAGCCACAATGACTACTCTGCACAGAGAGCGTCACTGAGCAAAAAGTTGAAGCGTAAGGGGTTCTTTGAGAGTGATGAGGCGTATCGTATGCGTAGAGTAGGTGGTAAGGCGGAGATTGCAAAATATGACGAAAAGATAGCACAAATTGCAGGACAAAAACGAAAAGTGGAGCGTGCGCAGTATACCATTGAGCTTCGCAAAAAAAAGTTGCAAAAAAAGCATGACGATTTTTGTAATCTCATTAACTTTGTGACCTATATGGAGTCTGACTCATTTTGGCAGGCAGAGACGGTGCAATTTGTTGCCGATACGACATCAATGGGGGATATAACTCTTCGTATTGTGCCGCGTAGTGGTGATTTTACGATAGAGTTTGGAACGCTCGCAGATGGTAAATTGAAGTTGGATAAGTTGGAAAAGTTCTATGAAGACGGCCTTTCGCGTATCGGCTGGGATAGATACAGTATAGTGGATATAAGATATAATAAACAGGTTATTTGCACGGAATAGATATGGATAAAAGGGAGTACATAATCGGAATAGATATAGGCTCATCAAATGTGGTTATGGCGGCTGGCGTCCGTAATGATAATGGCGAAATTTCGGTTCTTGGCGTTGAGGTTCAAGAGACAGATGGGTGTGTAAAAGATGGAGATATAGTGAACTATATCGAGTTGGGAAATGCTATTTCTCGTGCAAAAATAGCCCTCGAAAATGAACTTGGTCTCAGACTCAACTCTGCATATATTGGTATCTCCGGTAGGTCTGTCTATTGTATCCGCTACGAAGAGTATGTCGAGATTAATGAAAAGAGTGGCTGTGTAACCGAAAATGAGATGCGCGAGTTGCACTCTCGTATCGAGATGGTTATGCCGGGTGGTGGCGATGAGATTGTAGATAGAATACCACTCCGTTATGTGATAGACGACCATCAGGAGGTGAAGAATCCAATAGGTGCATTTGGCCGTAAGTTATCAGCAACATATCTCTTCGTATTGGTGGGTAAGCAGCAGATAGACCGAGTAAACCGTGCACTGTATCGTGCTGAGATTAAGTCTTGCGGTTTGTGCGTTAACCCTACGATACTTCCTCGAACAATACTGAGTAGAGAAGAGAGCGAAGAGGGTGTTGTCGTTGTAGATTTGGGTAGCGATTTGACCGATATATCGATAGTACGCGAGGGTAAGTTGTGGTACTTCTCCTCTCTGCCCATCGGAGCATCGGCAATAAATAACGATTTGCACGATTTTCTGCGTACATCGAAACGCGATATCGAGGTGGTGAAGAGAAAGTATGGCTCGGCTACCGCAGATGGTGTGCCAGAGAATACTACCGTACCTGTTAAGACAGCAGGCCATGCCAAGAAGCAGATATTACAGCGAAATATAGCCGAGATAGCCGAAGAACGATTGAAGGATATTGCGGGTTTTATTGCTCGTGAGTTGAAGGGTGCAAAGTTCTCGACAAAGGTCCCTTGTGGTGTTGTCCTTACGGGAGGTTCTGCCTATCTCTCCAATATGGAGCAACTCTTTGCACGAGAGTTACAGATGGAGGTGCGCCTTGCAACGATGCTAAATGGTCTTGACGATGAATCGCAGCAGAGGATTAGTGCCTATCCACAGTCGGTTGTTGTCGGATTGTTACTCTATGGAGCAGAGCATAACGCCTGCGAAACTGCGCCTGAGTTGATTAAACCGAAGGGGGTGGAGAGCCAGATGCAACAACCAATCAACGACACTCCGACAGATATATTCAATGGTGGTGCATTGGAAGATTTATCTGAGAAGTCGGGCAATACCGATACAATAGAGGTTGAAGATATCGAGAAGATAGAGGAGAACAATGTCAATGACGATATTGACAAGAGAGATGAGAAACCTTCAAATGATAATATAGAGAAGGTGACAGACGACCATAAAGAGCCGAAGCAGAAGGAGAAAAAGAGGTCTGGTTGGTTGAATAGATTCCGTGATTGGATGGACGATATGTTTGACGATGAATTGATTTAAAGGGGGAGAGCAGAGTATATGGAGAATTATAGCATATTGAACGATTTAACCTCGATTAAGAGCCAACCATCGCGAATTATGGCGATGGGTGTCGGAGGTGCCGGTGGCAACGCTATCGAGCACATGTGGCAGATGCAGATCGAAGGGGTAAATCTTGTGGCATGTAATACCGACCAAGATGATTTGGATAAGTTGCATATTGCACCCGAAAATAGGATTCTGCTCGGTGATAATGGCCTGGGAGCAGGCAATAAAGCGAATGTTGGTGCCGAATGCGCCGTTGCTTCACTTGACAAGGTGCGCGATTTATTGCATGCACGAGGAACCGAGATGCTCTTCCTAACGGCAGGTATGGGAGGTGGAACCGGTACAGGTGCTGCGCCTGTTATTGCAGAGCTGGCACATGAGATGGATATCCTGACAGTGGCAATTGTTACGATGCCACCGAGCAACGATGGTCCAGACCGTATTACTCAGGCTCAGCAGGGTGTAGAGAAGCTGCGTAAGCATGTAGATGCAATCATTATATTGAGTAACGATGCTATAAACCAACTCTATGGTCATTTGCCTGCTACTACTGCCTTTGGACGGGCAAATGATGTGGTTGCCTTTGCTGCGAAAGGTATAGCAGAGATTATCACCCATAAGTCCAATTTGGTAAATGTCGATTTTGCCGATGTATGTACTGTTATGCGTGGTAGTGGTAGTGCCATTATGGGCGTAGCTACCGAGACGGGAGAAGATAGAGCCGACAAAGTTATCGATAAGATAATTACTTCGCCTCTTTTTGGAAATGTCTCGATTAGTGGTTCTCGTAATGTGTTGGTCAATATATCGGTGTCGAGTTCGGACGGACTTACCTTGAATGAGGCACATCGAGTGCGTGATAGAGTTCAGCATCATGCCAAAAGCGAAGACGAAAACGGCAATGTACGACTGACAAATATCATCTGGGGTATGAGTATCAAACCAAATCTTGCCGAAGATGAGATGGAGGTTGTGGTGGTTGCTACGGGATTTCAGAATGAGGAGCGAGTAGTTATTGACTATAAGCCGGAGGAGATTGAAGAGCCTATTCCGATGAAATCTGTTGTTGAGGAGGGCGATGAGCCGAAGGAGAACGAATCGGAGGTACATTCAATGCCGAAGTATCGTCCTTCACCTGCTCCAATAACGCGCCCATCGCGCAACTTTGCCGAAATAGAGGAGTGCAAGCGCGTACCTGCCTATATAAAACATAATATAATCCTGACTACGGCGGTGAAAGTCCATCAGGTTAGTGGAGTGGAGAAGGAACAAGTAAATAGTGAACCGGAGATGCCGGCTCTGTTCTAAAAAAAGTGTCTATGGGTGTAATAGAGTTTTTGAGTTGTCCGCCCGAAACCATTTTGTTGATGGTTATAACGGTACTACTGCTTATGGTATCGGGTATGATGTCTGCATCGGAGGTGGCTTTCTTTTCGCTGCTTCCGTCCGATTTGCGAGCTATAAAACAGCGTAGTTCGATGTCCTCGGAGAGCGTGTTGAAATTGCTAAAAAATAGTGATTCGTTGTTGGCGACCATACTTGTAGTGAACAATCTTGTGAATATCGCTATTGTAATATGTTCATCGAAGATTGTCGATACGATATTCAAATTCAACAACACCACGATTGAGTTCCTGTTTACTGGTGTATTGGTTACCTTCTTGTTGCTACTTTTCGGTGAGATATTACCGAAAATTGTGGCACAGACCTCGAATGTGAAGGTCGCTTTGGCATTTGCACAATCTCTTACCATATTGCGTTGGGTGTTCTATCCATTCTCCTATATATTGATAAATACCAGTGGTCGTGTTGGTAAAATGGCGACACCAAGTGCTGAAAATATCTCGATTGAGGAGTTGGCAGATGCTGTGGATATGACCACAGAGCCGGAGAGTGAAGAGCAGAAGATTTTGTCGGGTATTGTCGGTATTGCCTCACGAGAGGTGGAGGATATTATGCGCCCGCGCATAGATATCAAGGCGGTAGAGCAGACAATGACCTTTACCGAAGTGAAGAGAGTTATCACCGAAACAGGACACTCCCGTCTGCCTGTCTATGATGAGGATTTGGACCATATTAAAGGTGTTGTATTTGTGAAAGATTTGCTCGAACACATCTCTAAGGGAGATGAGTTTGGTTGGCAACGACTTATTCGTGAGCCATATTTTGTGCCTATGCACAAGAAGGTAAACTCGGTGCTCGAAGATTTCCAGCGACAGAAGTTCCATATGGCTATTGTCGTAGATGAGTATGGTGCTACGCAGGGCTTAATATCATTGGAGGATATCTTGGAGGAGGTTGTCGGTGAAATATCTGATGAGAGTGATGTCGATGAATCGTTCTATCGCCGTCTGAACGAAAACACATATCTCTTTGAGGGAAAGACACATATTGTAGATGTGGTGCGTGTTCTCGACCTTAAAGATGATATCTTCGAAGATGTGCAGGGTAGAGCTGAGACGATAGCCGGATTGATGCTCGAAATAAATTGCAACTTCTTGAAGAAGGGTGATGAAGTGTCAGCGCATGGTATCCGATTTATAGTCGATTCGATGGAGGGACACCGTATTGATAAAATCAAAATCATCGTCAAGGGTGATGAATAACCCTATATTTATAGATAAAATTGCTTCGGAGGATATTCTGCGTAACAATGCTACGACTGAGGATATCACCTTTGTCGAGCAGTTCTCTAACGCGAAACGCCGTTGCGAGGTGTTAGCGTGGCGGGCGATAGTGCGCCGCGAGCTGGGCGCAAAGACTGTAATCTTCTATGATGAATACGGAGCCCCAAAGGTAGATAACCCCAATAAATATATCAGTGTATCGCATAGCAAGGAGTATGTGGCAGTCTATATTGCAGATGGACCTTGTGCCATTGATATAGAGTCTGCAAATCGTGATTTTTGCAGAGTTGCACCTCGCTATCTTTCGATACAGGAGCAGCAAATAGCGAAGGAGTACGATATATTTGCCGAGATGTGGTCGGCAAAGGAGGCTCTATACAAGTATTATAAGAAGGGAAATCTCGATTTAGTGAGGGATATATCCATTATTGACTACAATCGTATCGCATCACAACTCGTTGCATCAATTCTTGGCAGTCTGCCTATTGTGGTTAATCTTGGTAGATGTGGCAATCTTGTAGTTGCAACTATCGGCTGATAAATCGTTTTGCTATACGCTCCGCCGTAAGGCGAATACTCTCTTTGGTAACCTCCGGCTTCATAGCCTCTTCGAGTGACATTCCCTCTGGTGTTACAACCTCAATAGCGTCAAAACCACTTGCTCGCAACTCCTCGCACCATGTTACACCTCCCCCTATGGCAATAGTCGGAATATGCTGTTCTGTTGCAGCTCTCAATATACCATTCGGAGCTTTTCCCATTATAGTTTGATAGTCTAAATGTCCTTCGCCCGTAATAACAAGGTCTGCGCCTATAATGATATTATTGAAGTCTATTGCTGATAATACCATATCTATACCGCGCATCAATTTCGTATTTAGTAGGGCCTTCATACCTCCGCCCAGACCTCCTGCGGCACCCGCCCCCTCCATCTCGGCAATGTCAGTACCATTGTGCAATGCTACTATGCGGGCAAAGTTGCGTAATCCCCTGTCGAGTCTCTCAATCATCGCCTTATCGGCTCCCTTTTGTGGCGCAAATACATAGGCAGCACCCTGCTTGCCGTAGAATGGATTCGTGACATCGCAGGCAACTATGAACTCACATTCGGAGAGTCCGGAAAGCACTTGACTATCATCGATTGATGCAATATCTTCGAGAATTGCACCTCCGCCGATTAACTCATTACCTATGTTGTCAAGAAAGCGATAGCCCAATGCACGCAACATACCTGTACCGGCATCGTTTGTAGCACTGCCTCCTATGCCAACCAAAAATTTGCGACAACCTCGTTTGATGGCATCGGCGATAATCTCGCCTGTGCCGTATGTTGAGGTAAGTAGAGGATTTCGCTCGTCTGCACTTAAAAGGGTTAGCCCACTTGCTGCCGACATCTCTATAATGGCACACTTGCCTCCATCTATAATGCCGTACTGTGCCTTTATCGAACGATGTAGAGGATTGCAGACCTCTATTTCGATATACTCTCCTCCTAAGGTTTCTATTAATGCTTCGACTGTCCCTTCGCCACCATCGGCTATTGCAATTTTGCATATATCGCACTTGGGGTGGTAGGGACGAAAACCAGACTCAAAAGCATCGGCAATCTCGCGCGAAGAGAGTGAGCCTTTGAATGAGTCTATGGCAATAACGACCTTTTTCATATCGGAAAAGTGGGTTTTATATATGCAAATTTAATAATTTTATGAGATATAAATTCAATATAGCGATAGAATTTGTATCTTTGCGGTTGCTATGAGTAAATCGGCTACACTATCACTTGGTACAGACAATATAGGCAAGTTGCTATTCAGTTATGCCACGCCTGCCATTATCGCAATGGCATCGTCATCGCTGTATCATCTTATTGATAGTGCCTTCGTAGGTCATGGCGTAGGAGGTGCTGCCATTGCAGGCATGGCTATTACGATGCCGATAATGAATATCGGTGCAGCTTTCGGTGCTATGGTGGGTGTAGGTGCGGGTGCACGCATTTCGCTACGACTCGGTGAGGGGAACAAAAGGGCTGCCGAAAAGACACTCTGCAATGCCGTTATTCTCAATATCATTATCGGATTGACGATAATGGTGCTGATGCTCACCTTCTTAGATGAGATATTATTGCTATTCAGCGGCGGTCAAGCATCAGCCGAAACGATAGAGTATGCTCGCCAATTCATGCGCATTATTCTCTACGGCAACATTACGCAACACCTCTACCTCGGCATGAATGACATGATTCGTGCATCGGGTAACCCGCGCAAGTCTATGGCGATAATGCTCACCTCGGTAGCGGTCAATCTCATACTCAATCCTCTATTTATATTCAAGTTTGGTTGGGGTATTCAGGGCTCGGCAGCAGCAACTGTTATTTCGCAATTTATCGCATTCCTTATCGCTTTGTCGCACTTCTGCTCGAAGAGTTCGTTCCTGCGATTTAAGCGTGAGGCGTTCCACTTCGATTGGAAGATTGTCGGCAATATACTCTCAATCGGTCTTGCACCATTTTTGATGAATATCTGCGCCTCAATGGTCGCTGCATTTGTCAATACTGCAATGCTCCGCTATGGTGGTACGGGCTTGCACGATATCGTTACACGAGAGGAGGGTGCAGCCGACCTCTATGTCGGAGCCTACGGTATTGTCAATCGTGTAGCACTCCTCTTTATTATGATTATACAGGGCTTAAATCAAGGTATGCAACCGATAGTTGGCTACAACTACGGAGCAAAGAATTTTGCTCGTGTTCGCAAGGCTGTATTTATGACTATTGGTTGCGGTATGGCGATAGGAACACTCGGCTTTGCACTTGGAGAGAGCATACCTGAAATTATTGCTCGTGCCTTTGTTGACTCCTCTAAGGGAGGTGATGAACAGTTGATGGTCGATGCCGCAGCACAAGGTATGCGCATTATACTAATGATGTTTCCGCTTGTCGGTTTTCAGGTTGTAGTGGGCGGATTCTTCCAATATATCGGTAAGGCTCCATTGGCAATTTTTGTGTCGCTGACACGCCAACTTCTATTTCTACTTCCGTTATTAAATATCCTCCCTCGCTATTTTGGTGCGTATGGTGTATGGATATCGATGCCGATATCCGATAGTATGTCAATTCTTTTGGCGTTTATCCTCTTTACTTGGCAGATGAGCAAAATGAAGCGCTTACAAATAGGTTGAGCCTGCCTAACAAGTTGAAAAGTTAGACAGACTCAATCTACTTGTAATGATGCCAATAGTGTTGTTTTTTACATCATTATCCGCTATTCAGCCTTTTACTATGTAGCTCCTCTACAAGAATCTCTCAATCATCACCGAGCGAACATTTTCAGGTTCGCGAGCCTCATCGATTATCGTCTCAGGAATCTCACTCTCGGTATATATCGAAATATCTTTGTTATCCTCTTTGCGTATTAGGCGCATACGATTTGGCTCTTTTGCGAAGGATACGGTGTACTCCGCAGCCCACGCCTTACCGTCAGAATATACGCCCGATAGGGTAGTGCCATCGAATGTGAATGTACCCTCATAGCGGAACCACACAACGGAGTACGCCTGCTGATAGAGTGTAAACTCATTGCCCTGTTCCCTAAATTCGATATAGACTCTCGGCTTTGCCTCGTCACTATTGTTGAAAGAAGAAAGCTCCCACTCTCCGATAATTACACCATCGCTATCCCACTTGGTGCTACCACCTCCTGTCGAGCCTCCATTGCCGTTAGGCGTAGTGTTACAAGCAACGGCAAATAGTGAAATAAGTACGAAAAATATCTTTGTCATCTTCATAATCAAAACTTTTTTACAACCAACCTCCGTTCTCTGCAAATCCATCGCGCACAATCAGTGCAAACTTCTTGGAGATAGACATACCGCCTGGTACATCTTGATTTCCTTCAATCTCGCCTCCGGCAATCATCTTAATCTCAACTATTGCTGAACCGGTCTTGTTGGCGGTTATAACTATCTTATTGTTATTTTCGAGTATCTTTAAATATGATATATCAAGACGCTTCTTGTCTTTGTCGTTGATTGTAATATCCAAAATTTTCGGATTAACCAAGCCGTCAGAGATGAATTTAGACATATCGATACGGTGTAAATTTACCCCGCGTGGTACCGATATACATGTTATGCCCTCTATGTTCATCAAGAATCTGAACGCATCGATGCGGCCCGTACCCATCTTATTTAGATATTTGCCATATTTATCTTCTTGTTGCTTAATGTCTGTGTTGATATCGTTTACCGAGAACAACAACTTTGTCGTGAACTCATCTGCCGTCAATGTCTTTCCTATCTTCTTTGCATAGGCAAGGCCGAGTGCCGCAACACCGGTAACATGAGGACAAGCCATTGAAGTACCTTCTGAATATCCATAACCATTTGATACGAATTTTTTAGGCATTGTAGAGGCTATCATACATTTTGCTCCACCTAACGAGGAATCTCCTCCCGGAGCAGCGATATTACAGCCCGGACCATAGTTCGTATATACAGCCGGCATACCGCTAATTCCGGTAGCTGTTACGCAGACATTATCTCTGTATGCACCCGGATAACTTGCTTGTCCGAAGTAATCATTTCCTGCTGCAAAAATCATTACTCCTCCATTTAAATTAGGGTGATTTTTCTTCTGCTTGAAGTAGGTGGTGGTTTCGTGTTGCAAACTCTCATACTTAATATACCAACTATCGTTTTGGTTGCTACTAGGAGCTGAACCCCAAGAATTATTTGCTAATACAGCACCATTGTCCGCAGCATATTTCATGGCTGTTGCTACAACTGCCACCGTTGCATTATTGCTATTTGGTCCAGAGAATATCTGTGCCGACATAATACGCACTCCATTGCCGGAACCATCACCACCTGCAATACCACAAACACCTATGCGGTTGTTATTTACAGCGGCAATAGTTCCCGCCGTATGTGTTCCGTGACCTGTATCACCGTGTCTTTCACCAACTACGGAGTCGTTGTCCCACGAGATAGGACCATACTTCTTACCATTCCTATCCTCCAACTCAACGAAGTTAACGCCGTGAATATCATCGATATATCCGTTTTTATCATCATCGATGCCGTTATTCGGAATCTCATCTTCATTCACCCACATATTACCTGCAAGGTCCTCATGAGTATAGTCCACACCCTCGTCAATAATAGCTACGATAATAGACTTATCTCCCGTAGTGTATTTCCACGCCTCGTGAGCATTGATATCCATTCCTGCTACGGCGTGTGAACTAAATGATTTATCACCCGTATTGTGTAGGCTCCATTGTGCGTATGCCAATGGGTCATTGAATTGCGGTGTTGATAGTCGTGTAGCCGCAGAATTTGTTTCGCTACATGCAGAGAATTTGAGTTTAGGAGTCTCCATATAACTATTAAACTCCACCCTCTCTACCTCGTCTATCTTTGCCAACGAGCGAGCCACTTTGTCGAGTGACTGCTTATTGTCAAATCGTACGATATACCAACGATGTAATCCTGCTTTGCGAGTAGCCTCCTCATTTTTTATATCGACAGGAAAGATTCTCTCGATAGATGTAGCATCAATATCGAGCAAGAGTCTGTTTAATGGCTCGATGTTCGAGCGCGTAACGCCGGCACTGCGAGTGCCATTCTCGAAGGCTTGAACACCAGCCTCGTTGAACTTGACGATAAGCGAACCCGCAACTGCTGAATGAGATGTGTTGATAATCTTTGTTGCAGAGGCGTCTTGCGACTCTCCAACAGAGATATCATTTGTAAAATCCTTGGTACACTGAGCAAACACCAACGCGGTAATAGCCAATGCGCAATGTAGTTTGATAAATCGATACATATGTAAATAAATTATAAATAGTTTTTTAGACACCGCAGAGCGAGCATACATTGTGTGCTCGCTCTGACAGTGTTATGTAGTCGGACTAACGGCGGATAGCCGCTGCGTTAGCCTTTACTTTTGTGAAACCCTTAACCTTTGCAGGGGTGTATTTCTCAACCGAGAATGGCTTAACAGAGAGAATACCACTATTTGTCGACAAACTACTAAAGTTCATCTTTATTGCAGGCTTCATGGCGAAGCGGCTTACATCATTTATCTTTGATACATTCACGCTGCTGAATGGAACTTTGACGGAGAGGCTGTTTGTGCTCATAACCGAAGCGGTTGAAGCCCCACTATCCTCATTATCGCTACTATTTTCATTGTCACTCTCCTTAACAAGGGTGAATGTTGTTACACTACCAAAGTAATCACCCCAAGAAGCTACCTGCTTTCCAGTAGTCATATCGAATATTGGCAATGAGAATTGGTATGAACCCATTCCAGAGAGCTGCTTGGTTGTTGCATCAACTGTCAATACAAGAGGATCATTTCCCTTCGATGTTTCTGATGCAAAAGAGTAAAATCCAAATGCCTCTGTCTGTTCTTTATTAGCATAACCATACAGCGTTCCGAACTGGCAACCGTAATTTTCATAGCCCTCTTCAATACCACTTACTGTAAATGTACCAGCCGCAGAGTCGTAAGTTGCATACCATCTTGTACCAGTGTCAGTACCAAGTCCGCTTACAAAGAATTCAGTTTCAGAAGCTACATTATTGATAAGTTGTGGTTCGATAGTCAATCTACAATCTGACTCTATAAAGTCATTTGCACCCTCGCCATATACATACTTACTATACATATCGTACTGACCGATTACAAACTCTCCATCGTATGGAACAGCATCGGTGGCATGAGTAGCATAAACTATCGTTTCCTCGTCGTACTCATTCTTTCCATATACGAGAAGCAGGTACTCTGTGTCAGGATTTAATCCACTGAAATATGATGCCATTCCACCTTCGCTATTGATTAATGACAAACGCTCTATTGCTATATCTCTACCATACTCTGAAAGGACTGAATCAAATGTCATACCCATAGAAAGAAGATCAGCAATTACCGCAGATGTGTTGATATAGTATCTACAAGACTTAATCTGCTCACCAACGATGTTGAATGCGAATGCGACATAATCAGGGTTTGCAGCAACTTCCTCTTCGCCAAAGATATCAACGGTTTCAGACATCTTTTTTGTACTTACCTCGAGAACGCAAGGGTGTTCCTCCTCTGCACCGATACCCTTGAATGGGAACGACTTAACGATAGCCTCCTTAGCACGCAACTCACCACTCTTGTCAGCTGGTGCAGTAACGATAGTGTAAACGCCAGGCTCCAAACCAACCTTTACATTAGCAACTTTGCTACCTTGTACAAAGTCAGGAATAGAAAGGATATTCTTGTCCTCGCCTGCAAAGAGAGTAGTCAAAGCCTCATTTGCTTTGCTTTCCCAATTGCCATTGAGAATCAAATACTTAACATTTGTAACATCATCTCCGTACGAGAATTTGAACTTAGCAAAAACCTTATCATCAGCAGTTACATCCATACCATCGTATGCAACAGCCAACGAGTAGTCTGCAACCTCAACGCCCGGTAATACGATACGGAAGAGACCATCTTCATTACAAGGAATGAGGCTACCTCCTGTTGCATTGATATGTGCATATCCTATGCCACCCTTAGGGAATGTAATAACACCATCTTCGAGTGTTCCTCCAGAACCTGCTATGTAAGCCTCTCCATATCCGTAATAGTCCTCCGATATGCCCATCTTCTGAGTAGGAATCTTTACATTGGTAGGATCGGTGAAATCAACAATAAGGTCTGCATTTGTCCAAGAGAATTGACCTGCAAGTATTTCCTCAGACTCTACTTCTAAGCCAAGCATATACACCTTTACCCAAGGGTCTGCGATTTTGTATTGTTGCAAATTCTTGTGCTTGTAGATATCCACATCGAACTCTTCTGCACTTGCAACACCCCAAAATGCATCAATGGCAGATACACCGCGGAACTTACCCTTTGCATTGTTACCCTTCGAGTCCTTAACAAGCTCCCAAGGGTTTAAAGCATACTTCACCTTCCACTCGTTATAACCGTATGAAGTTGTGAGATTCTCATCTGCAATAATAAAGTTTACAGTGTATGTTTTGTCGTTGGCAAGCTTGCTCTGGTCAACAGTGTACACCAACTCGGCAGTTGCCTCTCCTGCTGCAAATACTACCTCCTCAGGGATTGAGAAGATGCTCTCGTCACCCTCTGCAATCTCGGTGAGCAGATAGACCGAAAGAGCCTCATCTTTCTCTACACGAGCCAATGTCAATTTTTGCGTGTTCTCATTTACATCGCCTGTGAACTCCAAACTCGTAGGGTTGTTCGCCAAGAACATTACTTGCGGTCCCTTAGCCTGTGGTCCCGGCTCATAGTCGGTAGTACAAGCGCTAAATGCACCTGCGACCAACGCTATAAGAGCGATATATAACATTTTCAAATTTTTCATATCTCAAATTTTATTTATTTAACTATATATCCTTTCGTTCTGATTATTCAGGCATCTCACTCTTTGCTTTGAGAGTGTAAGATGGATCAGGATTGTTCTTTTCTTGCAAAGCAACATTCTGCTGAACCTCTTCCAATGGAATACAGATGTTCCAAATTGGGCAACGACCTTGCGATGAGAAGTCTGCACCTGCCGGAGCATTAGAACCTTCGTATGCGTTATCGATACCCATATCCAAACGCTTGAAGTCGAAGAACAATACACCCTCGCCCCACAACTCGCAACGCTTCTGGAAGATAATCTCCTCAACAAGGTCTGCGGTTACAGGTATGCTGTATTTAGGATCACGATATGAAGTCATAAACGAAGTTATCAACTGCTTACCGGTTGCCTCATCATAATGAGCAGTAGCCTCTGCCTCAATCAAGTACATCTCCTCTACACGCATGATAGGAATATCAACGATATTTCCGGTTGTCGAATTTACCTTCTCACCATTTGTGCGGAATTTGAGGTGGCAGTAGGTACGGATACCCTTCTTCTCCAAACCAAAGGTTGTCCACTCAGCCTCAGTGAGGTCGGTAACATCCTTGTAGTCAGCGTAGGTGGTGTTAGGACCAACAATCAACTTCTTACGGAAGTCGGTGTTAGACATACGCTCGTAGGTAGCCTTACGAACGCCCGGCTGTGCGCCTGAGCCATAGCCCCAACCTGCGGTAGGGCACATGTGTGCTGCCCACGAGTGAAGGTTCGACAAAACGGTCTCGGCAGACTGAATCATACCCCACATCCAAGCGTTGTTAATCTTGCAGAATCCGCTGATAGGATCGCAGTACTCCTGCTCCGAGAGTGGAGTGC
Organism: Alistipes sp.; assembly: GCA_045596245.1. Classification (GTDB taxonomy): domain Bacteria; phylum Bacteroidota; class Bacteroidia; order Bacteroidales; family Rikenellaceae; genus Alistipes. Next base: position 15,654 of record JAZOBZ010000068.1, read on the forward strand.
AGCCCGAAGCTGTGATAGCCTTGCGAGCATACTCAGCAGCCTTTGCATACGCTGCGTTACCGGTGAGGACATCAGGATACTTTGCGGTATCGTACAAGCCCTCCTCGAAACCTCCTAACCAGAGGTATGCACGAGCCTTCAAGCCATATACTACACCCAACGATGGAAGATTCTTCGTTGCAGGTGTGTAGTTAGCCAAACCAATCTCTGCATCGTTCAAGTCATTGAAAATAAACTGGAACATCTCCTCACGAGGCAAACGAGGGTTGTTTCGTGCGATCTCCTCAGTTGCATTCTCGTCAATTACAGGAACTGTCAAGCCCTTTACAGCCTCCAACTCACTCATATACGAAGGTCTCTCGGTTGATACAGCGTAGAGAGGATCGTAGAAACGAGCCAAGTCGAGGTAGTACAATGCACGGAATGTCTTTGCAACACCACGCTGCTCTGCCAACAATTCACTGTCGCCACACACCTTGATAAGGTCGTTTACCGGCTTCATGCATTGGTAGTAGTTGTACCAAATCAAGCCACAATAACCGTTAGGTCCCAAACCATACTGGTATGTGAAGAAGTGAGCACGGTCATAGTACTGGTTACCACCTGAATATGCATTCGATGGGAACAACTCACCAATAGCGTGGTCGGTGTGCCAGAAAACAGATGGATAACCAAAATCATCGTGAAGGTCGCCACCGTAGATGTTGTTCTGGATAATAGTAGCAGGAATTGCCGATACCATACCATCTGCCGCAAATGGTGACTCTCCGGTCTGCTCCGAAGTAGCTGCGCTACCCATTGGTACAGTCTCCTGGATACAGCCCGTAGCCAATACCGAGGTGCCAAGCACCAAGGCTACTAACTTATATATCTTATTCGTTTTCATACTCTTAATTTCCTTTCTCTCTTAAATTAGAATGTAATAGTAACACCACCTGAGAATGTGCGAACAGGAGAATAATAGTAAGGGTTGGTCGAACCGAAAATCGACTGACGAGGGTCGAGTCCCTTACGCTGAGACCAATAGAATACATTGTCGCAAGCGAAGTAGATACGCAACTTCTCAACCAAGAACTTACGAGTGATATTCTGTGGTAGTGTATATCCTACGGTGATATTCTGAATGTTCAAGTACGAAGCATCAACCAAGAAACGGCTTGATAAACTACCATAATTCTGGTCGTTGTACTGGAAACGAGGAATATCTGTATTTGTATTCTCTGGAGTCCAAGCATTCCACAAATCGCGGTGGAGAGCAAAACCTACCGAAGTCTGTTGAGGTGAGCCCATCATCGAAGCATAACCCGAATCGTATGCCAATCCACCAATTTGGTAGGTGAAGTTAGCCGAGATATCTACACCATAGAACATAAACGAAGTATTGAAACCTCCATACAAGTCCGGTGTAGCATCGCCTTGGAACTCACGACCATTCTGGCTGGCAACACTGTATTGATCGGTAATGTATCGCTCCTTGTTGCCATTCTCGTCAGTTCGGTAAGCATACCAAGTTGATTTACCCTCAAACTCGTCCTTACCTACACCTGCGTAAGTTGGGATATACCACTGCATGTAGGATACACCCTCAGCCATGAATGTAGAACCTTTATGATAACCTTTGAGCTTGCCATCACTGGTTGTATGCTGCTTGTATTGCTCAGGGAGCTTAACAATTTTATTGCGATAGAATGTTCCATTCATACCGAAGTTCCATACGAAGTTCTTGCGGCGAATAAGGTCTGCACCCAACTCAAACTCAACTCCTTGGTTAGCGATATCACCGATATTGGTGTAGTAGCCACTGTAACCCAACGAAGCAGGAACAGAGAGGAAGAACAACATATCCGATGTCTTACGATAGAAGTAGTCAACATTTCCATAGAAGCGATTCTGCCACAAGCCAAACTCAACGCCGACATTCAAGTTGCCGCTGGTCTCCCATGTGATATTCTCGTTACCCTTCTGAGCGAAGATGGTTGCAATACCGCCCTGACCGTCATTCGCGATCGAATACATGTCTGTGTAGAGATATGAGTCGATATTATCATTACCCTGCGAACCATACGAAGCCTTCAATTTGAGCAAATCAACAACATTATTCTGAGGGAACCACGATTCGCGGTTAATTACCCAAGCTGCCGATGCCGACCAGAAGTTACCCCAACGATGGTCTGGGTGGAACTTCGAAGATGCATCACGGCGATACGATGCCGAAACAAAGATGCGCTGATCGAAATCGTACTGCACACGACCGAAGATACCCTCGTTGTTGTAGTGCGAGATTGAAGAAGCTGCGCTTTGCTTATCAACAACCGAGCCTGACAACTCATCATTATCATAAGAGAACATCTTAGCCTTAGAAGCACTTAAACCATAGACTTTATAGTCGAAAGTCTCGTGTCCTACGAGAATGTCGAGATTGTGCTGTGTGCCGAATGTGTGAGTATAGTTGAGCAACTGCTGCAAGTTGTAAGATATTTCACGACCATGAGATTTTGACACAATACCACCCTCAGTCGCGAACTGACCATAGTATGGGTTGAGGAGGCTTGTGCTACGAGTCTCATCGAGATTCATACCTGCATTGAAGATGAACTTCAAATCGCGATAGATACGCAACTCTGCAAAACCATTTGCCGAAAATGCATTACCCTCCGAGGTAAATCTGTTGAGCAATATATCCTGCAACTCATTTGATGTACCACCGGTTGTACGCATCATACCTGCGTTCTTACCATCACCGATATCGTAGAGAGGGAATCCCCACTTGTCGTAGATGTGGTTGCCCTTACCGTCACGGATGTAGATAGGGTAGATAGGAGCTGTGCTCAACGCTGTTGCGAATACGCTACCATCTGACTCTCCCTCCATATCACTACGGTCACCTTGTCTCCAAGTGAAGTGAGTGTAAGCGAAGTTACCGCCAACCTTCAACCACTTCTTTGCCTGATAGTCTGCACGCAAACGAGTAGTATAACGCTCTTGATTTGAACCATCGATGATACCATCGTTGTCCAAATAACCAAACGAAGCGAAGAAATTGGCCTTTTCGTTAGCAGCCGATACATTCACATTGTACTCCTGACGGAATGAAGGCTTATAAAGTGCATTAAACCAATCGTCAGGCTGCAACCAATACTGAGTTCCATCCTCCATTGTAACAAGACGACCTACGGTAGCATTAGGGTTTAACTTTCCGTTACTACCGATAAGTGTCTGTCCGGCAGGAACACTCATCACATTATAGCCCAAACCTCCTGGGTTATTTGATGTAAGGAGGTTGTTTGCAGCCAAGTGAGCCTCAGCCTTGCTCATATCTCCACCATTGAGATAGAAGTTGTAGAGTGATTGATAGTGCAATGCGTAGTACTCACCCGGATCATTAACATAGTCGTAAGTCTGCAAAGCGCGAGTGTTAAGTCCCCACTTACCATCGAAGGTTACGCGAGCATCGCCAGCCTTTGCGCGTCTTGTAGTAACCATAATTACACCGTTTGCACCACGAGCACCATACAATGCATTCGAAGCAGCATCCTTCTGTACAGTAATAGACTCAATATCGGCAGGGTTGATATTGTTGATATCACCTTCGTAAGGCATACCATCTACAACCCACAAAGGCTGTGTGCCTGAGTTGATTGAACCGATACCACGAACGGTAATGTTCTGCTGAGAACCCGGACGACCAGAATAAGATGACATCTGCATACCTGCAACCTTACCAATCAAGGCGTCAGATACATTCGATGATTGAGTCTTGGTAAGGTCCTCAGACGAAACGACCTTAGCCGAACCTGTAAATGCGTCTTTCTTCGCCTCACCGAAAGCGACAACGATGACTTCGTCAATCGACTTTGATGCCTCTTTGAGAGTAACATTTACGGTTGTTTTACCATTGATAGCGAGTTTTGACTCTTCGTAACCGATGAACGATACTACGAGGGTAGCATTAGCGGGAGCCGATAATGTGTACTTACCCTGTAAATCGGTTGATGTGCCAAGTGAGGTACCTTCTACCACAACTGTTGCACCAACAATCGGAGTGCCGTTTGAGTCAGAAACCGTACCCGCAACCTGTCTGTTCTGTGCAAATACCGAAGCACATGCAAAGAGAACAGCGGCAATTGATAGTACAATTTTTTTAACCATAAGCATTAATTTTAATAAATAAATATAAAGTATGTTCGGTTGCAAAGGTAACAATAGAATGTCTTATTGCCAAATAATTTTCGAATAAAAATGTGTGATTTTGATAGTATTATGTAAAATTTTTAAAAATACTTTCAAATTGTAAGTAAAGTTGCGTGAATAGATTACAAATTAAAATATAAAAAATTTTAAAAACTCGGCGTATTGCCCTCGTATTGTATTGTGGGGCATTTTTGGATAAAAATATGAGCGTATAGTAATGTTGTTACATTTTGAATTGCAGTGAGGTGTAACAACTGATTGTAGGAGTAGGTCCTATATATGTCATATTGTTGTGTGTCTGAATGTGGGTAAGTTGTTGATGTATAGCAGTAAATGTGGATTGAAATTCCATCTTTCTTCCCTTCTATTAATAGCGCTGCATGGAGGTTGCTACTCTGTTATATCGAAAATGTTACATATTAGATAATAGAATAAATATCCATTTATAATGAATAAAAATGTTTAAAATGAAATTTTCAAAAAAATAGTGATTTTTTGATGTTAATACGATTTATCAAGCTACTTTTTTATTATCTTTGCACCCATAAAGAGTATGAATGTGTGAAATCAATAAAAATATAGAAAATGGAAGCAATTGTTAAGACAAATTTGAATTTGGCTGGGCAGACAGCTCACTATGTAGGTAAGGTGCGTGATGTATATAGCATCGAGGGTGATTATCTTGTGATGGTGGTGTCGGACCGAATCTCGGCATTTGATGTTGTGTTGCCTAAGGGTATTCCGTTCAAGGGACAGGTGCTTAATCAGATTGCAGCGAAGTTTCTCGATGCAACAACCGATATTCTTCCAAACTGGAAAATCGCTACTCCCGACCCAATGGTTACCGTAGGTCACAAGTGCGAGCCGTTCAAGGTGGAGATGGTTATTCGTGGCTACCACTCGGGCCACGCTTGGCGTGAGTACAAGGCAGGTAAGCGCGTAATTTGTGGCGTTGAGATGCCGGAGGGAATGGTTGAGAATCAGAAGTTCCCAGAGCCAATCATTACCCCTACAACCAAGGCTGCCGAAGGACACGATGAGGATATCTCGAAGGAGGAGATTATCGCACAAGGTATCGTTTCGCGCGAGGATTATGAGCAGCTCGAAAAATATACTCGTGCAATCTTCCAGCGCGGTACCGAGATAGCTGCCAAGATGGGCTTGATTCTTGTGGATACAAAGTATGAGTTTGGCAAGAAGAATGGTGTAATCTACCTTATGGACGAGATTCATACTCCTGACTCTTCGCGTTACTTCTACGCTGAGGGTTACGAGGAGCGTCTTGCGAAGGGTGAGAAGCAGAAGCAACTCTCGAAAGAGTTTGTGCGTGAGTGGCTTATGGCTAACGGTTTCCAAGGTCAGGAGGGACAGCAGGTGCCTGATATGACTCCTGAGATTGTGGATAGCATTACCGAGCGTTATATCGAGTTGTACGAGCAGATTGTCGGCGAGAAGTTCGAAAAGGCTGAGTGCGATGATGTGGAGGCGCGAATCGAGAAGAATGTTACAGAGTTCCTTCAAACACTCTAATAATTAGATAAATATAGTCATTGAAGGCGGTTTGATGACCGCCTTTGATGGCGTAAATAGATGCTCTATGAAGAAAATATCAGGGACAGTATTGGCGTTTGCATATAGTCTCTTTATGCTCTTTTTGGTCGGATACAAAAAGAGTGAATTTGTAATTCTTTCGACCAACGATATGCACGCCTCACTCGGTAATATGGCGCGCCTCGCTACGGCAGTAAAGGAGTGCCGCGATACGGTCTTTACCATTGTGGTCGATGCGGGCGACCGCTGGACAGGAAATGCTTATGTCGATTTGGCGAAGGGCAGATTACCGATGATTAGGTTGATGAATGCTGTGGGATACGATGTTGCAACGCTCGGAAATCACGATTTTGATCCCGGACAGCCGGTTTTGGCAGGCGCGATCGATGCAGCCGAGTTTGAGGTGGTGTGTGCCAATATGCGCTCTGAAGGTGGCGTGCTTGATGGCGTTGCACCGAAGTATCAAATCGAGACTCCAGAGGGGGTAGAAATCGACTTTGTAGGAGTTGTTACAAGCTACTCCAACGGTCATCCTGATGGCAACGATATCAATTTCGAGGGGTTGAAGTTTGAGGATCCTCAGATTGTCGCAGAGAGCGAGGGTGATGAGTCTGATGGCGATGTCAAGGTGCTGCTCTCGCACATGGGGCACGACCGTGATTTGGCTTTGGCAGCGCGATATAACGGTTACGATGTAATTCTCGGTGGACATACACATAGACTTCTTGACACTGTTGTGAATGGAACAGTAGTAGGTCAGACTCAGCGTAAACTCAAATATGTGGGTGTGACAAAGGTAAAGATGCGTGGCAGCAAGGTCGTAAGTATCGAATATGAGAATATCCCACTGAAAAATTATGCAAAAGATGCAGAGGTTGAGGCTCAGATTAAGGAGATTGAGGCAAATCCTGCACTGCAAGAGGTTGTCGGCTCGATGGCTCACTCGACCAACCATGTCGGATTGTGTAATTTGCAAACAAAAATCATCAAGGAGGCAACGGGTGCCGAGATTGGTATCTACCACCGCGGAGGTGTGCGTATTATTGAGGGATTACCGAAGGGAGATGTAACGGTGAAAACCCTCTTTGACAATGAGCCATTCTTTTCGCAGGTGCATCTTGTGGAGATGACGCCGGCACAGTTGCGAAAGTTGATTGTGGAGAAGTATAACGATACGGTAAATGCTAAGGAGTCGCATGTTGTGGACCTCTATGCCACAACGCCTTACAAGATTATTGTCGATGAAAACGATATGGCGTACGATGTCCATTTTCCTCGTTTGCGAGAGGACCGAAAATACAAGATTGCAGTAGCCGATTATGTCGCTCGCAACTATGCCCATTTCGAGTGTGAAAATGAGGTGCGATTGCCCCTCTTGGTCTTTGAGTTGGACAGGGTATATTTCGAGAAAAATTCGCCGGTAACGACCTCGAACAAGATGTTGCAGAGCGTAGTTGTGCGCAAAAGAGAGTAGCGGTGGATGCGAAATTATTATTCTCTGCCTTGACAAAGTTCCTTGGTGGTGTTGTCTTGTTGGCACTTTTGCTATTTGTGCCAGCGGGAAATATTTGTTACGAGGGTGCTTGGCGATTGATGTTGATACTCTTTGTACCTATGTTGGTGTTGGGGGTGATGCTGCTTGTGTTTGCACCCGAATTGTTGAGGAGACGCCTCTCCTCTCATGAAAAACGCTCGACGCAGAGTAGGGTGGTGAAGTTATCGGGACTTGTCTTTGTGGCGTCGTTCGTTGTTGCAGGGCTTGATTATCGCTTTGGTTGGAGTGATGTAGGTCGCACGATGGAGATTGTTGCAATGATTACATTTTTAATCGGTTACGCACTATATTGGGAGGTTATGAGGGAAAACGAGTGGCTCTCTCGTACGGTCGAGATTAGCGAGGGACAGCGAGTTGTACAGACGGGCTTATACGGCATTGTTCGCCATCCGATGTATCTTGCCACGCTACTGATGTTTCTCTCTATGCCGTTGGTGCTTGATTCGTGGTGGGCGTTTTTGTTAATGCTTCTCTACCTTCCGGTTGTAGTTGTTCGAACGATTGACGAGGAGCGACTTTTGTGCAAGGAGTTGAAGGGTTATGAGGAGTATTGCCAACGAATTAGGTGGCGTATATTCCCATTCGTTTGGTAACTCTTGTAAGTTAAAGCGTTGTAAAAACAATAAAAAATCGGGATTATATCCCGAATATAATAAAAAAACGCTATCTTTGCAAACTTAATTTTGCATTTTGCATTCTGAATTTTGAATTTTTGAAGATATATGGCAGTAGAATTGAAAGATTTGACCAAGAGCGAAGAGAACTATTCGCAATGGTACAACGACCTTGTAATGAAGGCGGGTTTGGCGGAGAACTCCGCAGTGCGTGGCTGTATGGTTATCAAACCTTACGGATATGCTATTTGGGAGAAGATGCACGAGGTTTTGGACGGAATGTTCAAGGAGACAGGTGTGCAGAATGCCTATTTCCCTCTCTTTATTCCGAAGTCGTTCTTCTCGAAGGAGGCAAACCATGTAGAGGGATTTGCAAAGGAGTGCGCTGTGGTCACCCACTATCGTTTGAAGAATGATGAGAATGGCAAGGGCATCGTGGTGGACCCTGCAGCTCGTTTGGAAGAGGAGTTGATTGTCCGCCCTACATCGGAAACAATTATCTGGAATACATATAAGGGTTGGATTAACTCATATCGCGACCTTCCTATTCTCTGCAACCAGTGGGCAAATGTGGTGCGTTGGGAGATGCGTACACGCTTGTTCTTGCGTACCGCAGAGTTCTTGTGGCAGGAGGGACACACCGCACACGAAACTCGCGAGGAGGCTCAGGAGGAGGCACTCAAAATGATTAAGGTC
>JAZOBZ010000069.1:0-3852 GCA_045596245.1 Alistipes sp.
CACTGCAAAAGCCCTTGTATCTGCCAAACGCACAATTGCACTCGCAATTGGAAGCGGATTGAACAGCACCCCAAAAGGGTTTGTCGTAACCGAAAACTTCGCTCTTTTGTGTCGCTCTGGCACACGCTCGGCAAAGCAAGAACCAAGAGCAAAAATTTTTGCGCTATGGTCTATCCCCTCTGCAAGCGGCTGCAACGATATTTCGGTACGAAACTTCATCTTTCAAATTGATAATTGACAATTGATAATTGACAATTAATGGTACTTTTTATTTAGGCCTGCGGCGCTTTCTCTCGTCTATTTGTTAATCTTCGCCCACGAGTCCTTCAAGGTTACGGTGCGGTTGAATACCAAGTGCTCGGCTGTCGAGTCGGTATCAGGGCAGAAGTAGCCCACACGCTCGAACTGATATGTTGTGCCGATAGGTGCATCTTTCAATGCCGGCTCCAAATATCCCTTCGTAACAATCAACGACTCCGGATTGAGGTTGTCCTGCCAAGAGGTCTGTCCCTCCGAAGTGTCGTATGGGTCTTCGGTCTTGAACAATGGGTTATACAAGCGGATTTCAGCCTCAACAGCATGCTCTGCCGATACCCAATGGATAACACCCTTTACACGGCGACCATCGCTCGATGAGCCCTCGCCCGACATCGGGTCGTATGAGCAGCGCAACTCAACAACATTGCCCTCCTCGTCCTTGATAACCTCATCGCACTTGATAAGGTACGAGTAGCGCAAACGCACCTCGTTACCCGGCGAAAGGCGGAAGTATTTCTTTGGAGGATTCTCCATAAAGTCGTCACGCTCGATGTAGATAACCTTCGAGAAAGGAACCTCACGCATACCCGCCTCCTCATTTTCAGGGTTATTGACAGCCTTACGCATCTCAACCTTGCCCTCCTCCCAATTTGTGATAACCACTTTGAGAGGGTTTAATACTGCCATACGGCGCTCGGCTACCTTGTTCAGGTCCTCACGCACGCAGTACTCCATCTTGCCAAGGTCGATAACATTATCGCGCTTTGCCACGCCCACCATCTCAGCAAATGCTCGCACCGATGCAGGGGTATAGCCCTTACGGCGCAGTGCGCAGATAGTCGGCATTCGTGGGTCGTCCCAACCCGATACTGCACCCTCCTGAACGAGTTTCAAGAGGTTGCGCTTCGACATCATCGTATAGGTCAAATTCAGACGAGCAAACTCGTACTGGTGCGATGGATAGATCTCCAACGCCTCGATAAACCAATCGTACAATGGGCGGTGAACATCGAACTCCAAAGTACAAATCGAGTGCGAGATATTCTCAATCGAGTCGCTCTGTCCGTGAGCATAGTCGTACATCGGGTAGATGCACCACTTATTGCCTGTGCGGTGGTGCTCGGTGTGGAGGATACGGTACATGATAGGGTCGCGGAAGAGCATATTAGGGTGCGCCATATCAATCTTTGCACGCAACACCTTCTCGCCATCGGCAAACTCGCCCGCACGCATACGCTCGAACAAGTCGAGGTTCTCCTCTACCGAACGGTCACGCCAAGGCGATGGCTTTCCAGGCTCGGACACAGTACCACGATTCAGGCGAATCTCCTCCTGTGTCTGGTCATCAACATACGCCAAACCCTTCTTGATAAGGACAATTGCCCACTCGTAGAGCTGGTCGAAGTAGTCCGAAGCGTAACGCTCGATAGCCCAATCGAAGCCGAGCCACTTGATATCGCGCTTAATCGAATCTACATACTCGGTATCCTCCTTTACAGGGTTGGTATCGTCAAAGCGGAGGTTACACTTACCGCCATACTTCTTCGCCAAGCCGAAGTTTATGCAGATACTCTTTGCGTGTCCGATATGGAGGTAGCCGTTTGGCTCCGGTGGAAATCGTGTCTGCACATGCGACAAACCATTCGCAATAGACTCCTCGATAATCTCTTCAAGGAAGTTCAAAGACTTCTCCTTGACTTCAACATTCTCATTAGCCATAATTTTCTTCTTTATTTTGTTCGTTTGTTTGCTTTATCGTAAAGTTTTGGCGCAAGATTTACCGCCAACGAAATAATCTGCTGGTTATATAATCTCTTGCCATCTGTTTTCAATGCAAATTCCGCCTTGACCTTGATGCGCTCCTTCCAAAAGTTGCGCTCGTAGCCAATGCCCGTACGATTGTATATTCCGGTTGTTGTTCCATAAAAGGGGTCCGAGGCGTAGAGGTCTGCACCATATATCGTACCCTCCTTGCCAACCGAGTTGTATAGCGGTTGCAGATTTTTGCCTACATAGATGTTGTTTGAGATAAAGACACCCCAACGGCTCATTCGGAAGAACAATTCTCCACCCATCGGAGTATGCCAGCCCCCCCCCGTAACTCTATCACGTTGCAACGACTGCAAGTAGCCGAGGCGGATATCAAAATCGAAGAAGGCTTCGAAATCTACACCGATGTATGGGTTTATAGTGAAATTATCCACAACATTTTGCTGAAAATCGGCACGATTGGCGTAGTGCTGCATCGCTGCCGAAGCACCTGCATACATCACCTTAGCAAAGCGACCTTCGCCCGAAAAGAGAATGCGGAACTGCTCTCTTGTTTCAAGCGAGTACATACCGTTCCAATCTACCGCCAACTCGGCAAAGCCCACCTTGTCGTGGTACTGCAACGCCAAGCCCTGCACCAAGCGGTTATCCGCCAACCACGCACTGCTGAAAAACGCCTCCGAGTAGTGACCAATCATCTTCTCGCGGCGGAACAAACCCGCCACTGCGCCATACTTTTCGCTATGGAATTGATAGTACGCCACAAGGTCTACATCGTCAAGAAAGCGCACCGAGCCGAACATCTTCTGCATATTGACACCTGCACCGAGCGAGTGTTTCTCGTTCCATTCATAGCGCAGTACGGGCGCAAGCGAGATGCCGAAGAGCGTTTCGGAAGCACCCAGACCGCTGCCCGAATACTCGGTATTGTCGAAATCGAAGTCGAAATCGGTATCCAAATAGAGCCTTTCACTCTGCGCCAAAGCACTGAGTGATAACAACAAAGCTACTAAAAGTATGATACTCTTTCTAACCATTTCGCACATACGCACGCATAAATCGGTCAAAAATAGTGAAAATTTTTTATTTTTTCGTACTTTTGTGGCAAATAATTGAAGCGTAAAATGAAAAAAACAACTAACGCCGAGCTTGGTCGCCCCTCGGTTGAGGAGTTTCGCAAGATGGAAAAGATGCCCGTAGTGGTGGTTTTGGACAATGTCCGTTCCGCCCAAAATGTGGGTGCATTTTTCCGCACAGGCGATGCTTTTGCAGTCGAAAAAATAGCCCTCTGCGGCATCACAGCAACGCCCCCTTCGAGGGAGATTCACAAGAGCTCGTTGGGTGCAGAATTTTCGGTTGAATGGGCTCACTTTCCGACCACTGTCGAGTGCGTGCAACAACTTAAAAGTGAGGGATATACCATTGTCGCCATCGAGCAGATTGCGGAGTCGGTTATGTTGGATAAATTCGAGCCTGTTTCGGGCGAGAAATATGCCCTTGTTTTCGGCAACGAGGTGGAGGGCGTAGCGCAGGAGGTGGTCGATGTCTGCGACTCGGCAATCGAGATACCGCAGCTCGGCACAAAACACTCGCTGAATGTCTCGGTTTCGGGCGGCGTAGTGCTGTGGAAATTCTTTGAAAATTTCCACAATTAAGAGTTGAGAATTAAGAATTGACAATTAGGAGCCTGTCTAACAAGTAAAAAAGTTAGGCAGGCTTGTTTGTTGTTGTGGATTGAGGGGGTAAAATTTCAATAGACGGAAATCATAAAAGTTTCGATAAAATAGCATTAAGCGATGCAGAGTTGCGTTAAATTGATGTTTC
>JAZOBZ010000070.1:0-21571 GCA_045596245.1 Alistipes sp.
ATGCGGTATTCTATCTGCCGGAGGGTAAGAGTCTTGTAATAGACTCGAAGGTGTCGCTTACGGCATATACCGACTATGTGAATGCCTCGGCAGAGGAGCAACCTGCGGCATTGGCAGCGCACTTGCGCTCGGTGAAGCAACCTATTGACGAGTTGGCACGCAAGGAGTATCCGAAATATGTTCAGAATGCGGCAGACTTTGTGATGATGTTTGTGCCGAATGAGGGGGCATATTTGGCTGCCCTGAATGCCGATAAAGAGTTGTGGGAGAGTGCCTATCAGCGTCATATTGTGATAATCAGCCCTACGCACCTTATCTCGGTGCTGAAACTGATGTATCAACTTTGGATTAGGGATAAGCAGACTAAAAATGCCTTGAAGATTGCGGACGAGACGGGTAAATTGTACGACAAGTTTGTCGGCTTTGTAGGTGATTTGGAGGATATCGGCAAGCACCTCAATAAGGCAAATGCGGTCTATGAGGAGGCGTACAAAAAATTGTCGAGTGGTAAGGGTAATCTTCTCTCACGAGTTGAGGGCATTAAAGAGTTAGGCGTTAAAACCGCCAAACGCCTAAAAATAGAAGATAGCGAGGAGTAACCTCGCTATCTCTTGCTTATAGGGTATTTTCTAAATACTGTTTAATAGAATCCTTTAATGCAGATGACAGTTGAGTCGGAACTGCGTTACCTATTTGTAAATTCTTTTCTGACCTAGTGCCATAAAATATATATGTATCTGGAAAACCTTGCAATCTAGCACCCTCTCTTGTTGATAGCGGTCTTGCCGCACGAGGATGAATGCATCGTGAAGATGATGGACAACTAAGATTTCTTGTAATAGTGGTTGATGGTTTATCCCACCATAATTTACAGTATGTATTAGCAAAACCACTTGAAGGTCGTAATTCTTCTGGAATATCTTGTGGCGTACCACCATCAGGTAACGCTTCCATTAGTTTTACAAGTTTCTCGTTGTTCCTTGGTGTTTCATGGTCAGCAAGTTCTTCTGTTGCACCTTTGCGCATCTCTCTTTGATACTCAGTTTGTGGCGCTGAATTGTATTTAGAACATTTCTCTCCACTTTTTATTGATGGCAAATCGCCAATAGCTTCACCGAGTGTAATGTATGGTTTCAAATGTGCATTGTACAAATTAGTGTTATCCAAACTCCTATGGGTCGGCGATGGATATTCAAATTTGTTGTCTATAAGCGAACCAATAATAATAACTCGTTCTCTTATTTGCGGTGTACCATAATCAGCAGCGTTTAGAACTTCCCATTTTACATTGTATCCAATGCTTTGAAATAGGGATATTATTTGAGAAAAGAGAGCCCCGTTTTGGATAGAAAGCAACCCCTTTACATTTTCAAAAACGAATAACTTTGGTCTTATCTCTGAAAGAACACGAAAGTATTCTTGAAATAATTTGCCTCTTGGGTCATCAATCAGTCGTTTGCCCACTGTTGAATATGCTTGACATGGAGGACCTCCAACTACGATATCTATATCTCCTTTTTTAATTCCAAAATCATTTGTCAAATCATCTAAGGAGAAATCTTTGATATCTTTATTGTAAACCTTTACGGTAGGATGATTCAATGAATAGGCTATTGCCATAGGTTTAAGAATTTCATTTGCAGCAATGATGCAGAAACTTGGGTCATGGGCAAATCCATAACTCAAACCTCCTACACCAGCAAATAAATCTATAACCTTGTACATCAGTGTCCCTATATTCGGGTACAAAGTTAGTGATTATTGTTGATATTCCAATATGGAATATGAGATTTTCTATACTAAATTTGTTTTCATGAAAGCGACAGAACAGAAAAAACTAAAACAACAACTTGCGAGTCGGCTATACCAGACCCGCAATGAATTGGGTATAAAGCAGATTGATTTACAAAATGAAGGCATTATATCTCAAAGCCATATTTCAAAAATTGAAAATGGCGATATTAATGTGTCAGCAATTATGTTGTATAGGTTGGCACAACGCTATGGAAAAGATTTGTCATATTTTTTCAAATAAATTTTATTTGTATGAATAAAGCAGAAATTATTGCAACCTACGATGTTATTAAAAAACATCATGAAAAGTATCTTGCGTCAAAAGGTGTGGATTTGCCAAATCTTAAAAAGGGTGATAATTTTACAAAAGATGCACTTGTATTAATTTATCTTGCTCAGAATTATCCTAATACTAGTGTGGTGACAAAGAGCGAACTAACCAAATTCATTAGAAGATACTATAAAGATACAACTGATGTACAACAGGCTCGTCATCTTGCTGCGCAGAAAGGTTGGTATATATTATCTGGTACAAGAAAAGATAATAATTCTATAAATTTGAACAGTGGAGAATATAAGTTGATATCTTTGACAGAGTGTTATCCTGATTTTACGAAAGAGCGTAGAGTGTATAAGGAGGATGGAGATTTCTTTGAATTATTGAAGCAACAATATGATTATTGCTGTGCAACTTGTGGCTCAAAAGAGGGTGAGCCTCATAAGCATTGGAAAAATACAAAAACCGTATTGCAGAAGGGACATATGAATCCATTAAAGCCTTTAGAAGAGGGCAATATTATCCCGCAATGCGAGAAATGTAATAGAGCTGATAGAAACTATTGGATATACGATAAGAAAGGTAGGGTGATTGCAATTGCAAATGAAAAAGCGATAGATAAATGTTCTCAAGAGATTCAGAAGAAGATATATGAACGATTGAAATTAAAGTTTGATAAGTAGAAATGGCGAGTCTTGTAACTCGCCATTTCTACTACTATATCGTCAATCGGTTTGTTTTGCGGGCAAGCATCACTTTCAGGCGGTTTAGTTGAGCCATCTTTGAGGCTATATCCAGCTGCTCCTCCTCGCTTAGATTCTCATCTTGCAACTTTGCCTGCAACTCGGCTAACATTCCCGTTATAACCTTGGTCTTGAAGAGTTGTATCGCCTTCGGCACACCCTTGCCCAATACCTCCGACTCGGTCGTAGTATGCACCTCCTTCTTGGTCCAAATCTCACTCTCGGAGTATTGGTCATCTATAAACAAAAGGTCCGTCACAGCATCACAAACCGCTATATCGTTGTGCGATGTAAACTCATCGGGTTGGGGAATACGCCCCGTTGTGCGAGCCTCGCGATAGATATCGTAAATTTTGTTGTACGCCTCGTTGTGGAAGTGCATATCGTCCATCGACATCTCGTCAATAATGGTCTCGGCAACATTCATCGGTATCAACTTGCGCCCCTCACGAAAGTCGTAGTTCTTTACTCCATGCACTACGAGGTAGTATATCAACTCTCGCTCGATAGACTCCAAACTGCTTCCGATAGTTAGATTCCCGAAATGCTCCGCCTCTTCGCTTGCAGCAGGCTCCTCCTCTCGTTTGCGCCAATACTTGCGACTCTCGCGATTTACAAACTCCTCCGCCTCACGGTCACCCAGCGAGCGCATACGCCCCTTGGCAACCTCTCGCAACAGAATATCCTCGCTTACATTCATCAGGCGAGAGCACTCCTTAATATATAGTGAGCGTTGAATCGTATCGGGAATCTCCGATATGGACTGTACCATATCACGAATAACCTCGCTACGCTTTATCGGGTCCTCGCCAGCATCGGAGAGGAGCAATTTTGCCTTGTAGGAGATAAAATCCTGACTGTTGCGCTCCACATAGTCGCGCACCTCCTCGGCGGAGTGCGAACGAGCGAACGAATCGGGGTCGTGCTCAACCGGCAGAAGCACGACACGAACATTTAACCCCTCTTTCAATATCATATCTATACCGCGCAACGATGCCTTCTGACCTGCCGAGTCGCCATCGTACATCACAGTGATATTCTTCGAGAAGCGGGAGAGAAGTCGTATCTGCTCGGTCGTAAGCGATGTTCCCGAAGATGCTACAACATTCTCCACACCCGACTGGTGCATCGAGATAACATCTGTGTAGCCCTCGACCATAATGGCGTAGTTCTGCTGCTGAATGGCCTTCTTTGCGAAGAACAGACCATAAATCTCGTTCTTCTTGCTGTAAATCTCGCTTTCGGGCGAATTTTGATACTTGGCGACCTTCTTGTCGGTGCGAAGTGTACGACCTCCGAATGCCACAATGCGTCCCGATACATTGTGTACGGGGAACATCACTCGCTCACGGAAGCGGTCGAAAACCGAACCATCTGCCTCACGCTTAATCGAAAGACCTGTCGAAAGCAGAAACTCCTCCTTGTAGCCTGCACGCAAGGCATCTTGCGACATCTTATCGCCATTTGAAGGGCAGAAACCGAGTCCGAATTTTTTGATTGTAGCCTCCGAGAAACCTCGCTGCTGACGGAAATATGACAAGCCTACGCTAATGCCTTCATCGGTATTGTGGAGCGTGTTCACGAAGTACTCCGCAGCCCACGAGTTGAGCATAAACATACTCTCACGGTTGTTGTTGCGGATTTTATCCTCTTCGGTCTCCTCTCGTTCCTTAACCTCGATACCGTACTTCTTGGCTACTATTTTCAACGCCTCTGGATAGGTGATATTTTCATGCTCCATCACAAACGACACAGCATTTCCACCCTTACCACAACCGAAACATTTGAACAAGCCTTTCGATGGAGATACGACAAACGAAGGCGTCTTCTCGTTATGGAACGGACAGCACGCCTGATAGTTTACGCCCTTCTTTTTAAGCGTAACATAGTCGTTTATCACCTCAACAATATCTGCTGCGGCATAGATTCTATCTATGGTATCTCTATCAATCATCGAGTGCAAAGATACTTAAAAAACGGAAAACTGACACAGCGGAGCGAGTGAAAAAGCAAATTTATTTGCATTTTTCAGAGCTGCAAAGAAGAAAAGCCTGCAAAGCAGGATTAACGGAGAGCGAAGATAAACGATAACATTTTGCGCCAAACGAAAAAGCGAGTCCGCAACATACTTAGCGTATGTAAGGGACTCGCTTATTGAAGAACGGTGTAAAATTCACCGTTTAAAACGATTTTACTCCTCCTCGCCCGGAACAAGAATACGACCGCAATACTCGCACACAATCAACTTCTTACCAAGGCGGATATCAGCCTGACGCTGCGGTGGAATACGATTGAAGCAACCACTACAAGCATCACGCTTTACCGTTACAACTGCCAAGCCATTGCGTACCTTAGAACGGATACGAGCATAAGCAGTGAGAAGACGCTCGTCAATCTTTGATTGCGCAACTTTTGCCTTTGCAGCAAGCTCCTTAACCTCCTCAGCAGTCTCGCTCTCAATGCTTGCCAACTCCTGTTGCTTGACATCAAGGTCAGCCTGACGCTCTGCGAGTTCCAACTTTGTAGCATCTACGGCAGCCTTCTTGGTCTTAGTTGCCGCAGCGTACTCCTTCAATCTTTTTTCAGCAAGGGTAATTTCGAGTAACTGATACTCAATCTCCTTCTCCAACGACTCATACTCACGATTGTTACGGACATTATCCTGCTGCTCTTTGTAGCGAGCTATCAATGCGTTTGCCTCCTCAATCTCGCGCTGACGCTGTTTGGTAAGCGATGCCAACTCATCAATCTCGCGATTGATATTGTCGAGGCGGGTATTCAAACCTGCTACGGTATCCTCCAAATCCCCTACCTCCAAAGGCAACTCACCCTTGACCTTGTTGATTTCGTCAATCTGAGAGTCAATCTTCTGCAACTCGTAGAGAGCAACAATCTTCTCATACATCGAGTAATCTACCTCTGCTGTCTTTTTCTTTGTAGCCATATATTTTAATTTTATCTTTATCTTCTTTCAAGAAAATCGCAACTCGAAAGCCCCAATCTCCTATACATCAACTCTTTACACAAAGTAATGCACCGGATTTTTCGATTGAGCGCTCTTGTGGAGCGCAAAGTTAATAAAAATTTTTGATAAAATATCAAATAAAATTGCAATTGCGCAAAATTCGCTCTCAAAATGTCCCATATCAACAACTACAAATTGGGAGTCAGGGATATAAAAATCGTTATATTTGAGGTCGGCAGTAAGGTATATATCACAGCCCGAAGCCTTTGCCTCCGACATCAACGATGCTCCTGCACCGGTACATATTGCAACACGCTTAACCTCACTGCCGAGCAGTGCGCTGTGTCGCAAAGCCTTAACCGAAAAGGTTCTCTTTACTTGTTGCAAAAACTCCTCTTCGCCAACTCCTTGCGGAAGTGTTCCCACAACACCAAAACCTGCGTTCTCAGCAGTTGGTTGCAGCACCTCCATACTCTGCAAGCCGAGCATCTCACCCACACGCCAACTCATTCCGTTTGGTGCCGAGTCGAGATTTGTATGACAAGCATATAGTGCTATATTATTGCGAATTGCCATCTCCACGCAACGCTCCACCACAGACGCCGAATTAAGCCGTTTCAGCGGGTGAAAAATTATCGGGTGGTGGGTGATTATAAGACCGCACCCCTTCTCTATCGCCTCCTCGACAACCTCTTCGGTAACATCTACTGCAAGCAGAACGCCACCCTGCAACTCATCATCAAGGCGACCAACTACCAGCCCCGAATTGTCGTACGACTCCTGCAACGAGAGTGGTGCAAACTCCTCTATCGGAGCAATTACATCTCTGATTTTCATTCTCTTTCGTTTTAGAAAAGTGTCTGTTCGTAGAATGGGAAGAGAGGTCTTTCAACTACACCTTCCTCACCTATCAATTTACGGCGTGGGGCTCGCTTTTTCTTTGGAGTAGGCTCGTGCTGTTCGCCATCAGGAGATTGCACCGCAGTTTTCTCTGCTACAACCTCTACCGGTTCCTCCTCTCCAATACTCTCACGCACCTCAACCAACATTGCGCGCAACGACTGCAACTGCTCCAACAACGCCACATCGGAGTTCTTATCCTCGGCATCGATAACTCGCCTACGCATCGCCTGCTTCGCCCCTTCAATAGTCATTTTGCGCTCTCGCAACAGGTGATAAATACGCTTCAAGCGTTCAACATCATACTTCGAAAATATACGGACGCCCCTATTATTACGCTTCGGACGCAGACAGCTAAAATGGTTGCACCAATAGCGTATAGCGGCTGGTCCAACATCGAGCATCTCCGTCACCTCGCTCATAGTATAGTAGAGTTTCTCTGTCATAATATATATTTTTTCTCTATTTATTCAATATCTTCAACGAATTGGGATACAGATTATTACACCTTGCACCAACTCTCTTTACAAAGCCCAGCGCTCGTTCTTCGTGTGTTACGAGGTTGATACCCTCCGCCATCGTTCCTACGGCGATATCCTTCTTGCGGAGGTAGTCCAAAGCTCTCTCTTCGTCCAGCTCCTCTACCATAACCGCAGTACGCTCCAAACCCACATATTGTGATAAAGCCCAATCAGGTTTCAATTTACCTTTAAACACCTGTCCCATTGCAACACCCGAATATATAGCAGTCAAACTCTCAGAGAGTGCCTGCACCGACTTATAGTGCTCGGACCGATAGGCATAAATGGTATCACCAACCTGTGTAAATATATGATTTTCCGCCTTTTGCAGCCAACGCGATAACTCCTTGCGAGCACTCTTATCCACCTCCTGCATAACCCTCTTTCGAGCCTTCGGAGTGCGTTGTGCCGTAGGCTCCGCTTTGCGTGCTACCGCCACAAACAGACCTTCGCTATTGGTTTTGTGAGGAAAAAACCTGAAAGTCTGGAATACACCAACCTCGCCCATGACAACACCCCATTTTTCGTCTATCTCAACTCTCTGTGATGGAGCAAAAACATCGCCCATCTCCTCTATAAAGGTGCTCAAAACGCCTTCATCTTCATCCTCATTGAAGGTGCAGGTACTATATATGAACAATCCGCCCTCTTTAAGCGTTTGCCACGCCTCGCGTACAATCGATAGTTGCCGTGCAGCACACATCTTCACAGCCTCTTCACTCCAATCCTCACGAGCAACCTCCTCCTTACGGAACATACCTTCACCCGAACACGGAGCATCAACAGCAACCAAATCGAACCACCCTTCAAACTGCGACAGGTGTTCGGGTGCGTTATTGGTAACCAGCACATTACCCATACCCCACTTGCGCACATTGTCAGCCAAGATATTTGCTCTCGACCTTACATATTCGTTGGCTACAACCAGCCCTTCAACACCTACGGCAGTCGAATAGATTGTGGTTTTACCTCCCGGAGCAGCACACATATCCAGCACTCGTTTGCCATGCAAATTCTCGCCAGAGAGTATGTAATCTATAAATTGCGATGCCGCTTCCTGAACATAGTACGCCCCTGCATGAAATGCCGTATCGAGTGTAAATGATGGTCGTTCCTTTAATCTGCGACCAAACCTACTCCACTCTATAACCTCGCCATCGCTCCACACTCCCTCCTCGCCACACTTGGCAGGATTAAGGCGTACGGCAACAGGCGGCACCGTATCGAGAGCCTCGACAAGACGCTCAGCCTCATCTGCTCCAAGTTGCATACGCATACGCTCCGTAAAGGCAACAGGCAATGCTATCATTGGCTACTTTTCCGAGGCTTTAATTGCATCAAGACGCTCGTAAAGAGCCTCCAAAACCTTTACATTCTCCACAAAGTCCTCGTTATCTTTGTCGATAACAAATACCTCGCCCTTGTAGTGATTCTCAATCCAATCGTTATAGCGATTGTTCAGACGGTCCAGATAACCTACCTCGATATTCTGCTCGTAATCACGACCACGCTTACAAATCTGCTTTACAAGAGTTGGCACACTCGCCTTCAAATAGATAAGAAGGTCTGGTTGCGGGATAAGATTTGTCGAGATATCGAACAACTTCATATAAGTTCCGAAATCTCGTGAAGACATCGAGCCCATCTGATGAAGGTTGCCTGCAAAGATATAGGCATCTTCGTAGATTGTTCTATCCTGGAATATATCCGCCGAACCATCTGCAAGCATATCCATCGTTTGACGAATGCGGCTTGCAAGAAAATGGACCTGGAACTGAAATGCCCAGCGATTCATATTCTCATAAAAGTCGTTGATATAAGGATTGTCGATATCCTCATAGTAGGCCTTTGCTCCATAATGTTTTGTCAAAATCTCGGTCAGTGTAGTCTTACCACTACCGATATTTCCTGCAATTGCTATATACATGGGCTAATCTATTTAGTTTTTACTCTCACTCCATTAATTGAAGTACTCACCTACCTCACCTATTGCCGAAGGCATAGCAAATACAACAACTCTATCATAGGCAGCAATCTCGGTACTTCCCGATGCTATAAAGACTTTATCTCCTCGCACAATACCTCCAATTGTCACATCGCTCGGCAACCCCAAATCTTTAATTGGAGCCTTTGTAGCAGGAGAATTAGGTTTAACGATAAATTCCAACACCTCAGCATCACTTCCCGTCAAACACTTTATCGCCAAGACATCGGTGGACATCGTGAAACGGAAGATATTAGATGCCGTAACCATCTTCTTATTGATGATAGTATCCACACCGACACTATCAGCAAGATTTATATAATTCAGGTTCTCCACCTCGGCAATAACCTTCTTGGCTCCCATACGCTTTGCCAACATCGCAGTAAGGATATTTGTCTCACTTCGTCCCGTAACGGCAACAAAAGCGTCCATATTCGACAACCCCTCCTCCATCATTGCCTCAGTATTTCTACCGTCCTCGTTAATGATTAAGGTCTTTTCGAGCTGCTCAGCCAAACGGTATGCCTTGTCTGCATTGTAGTCGATAAGTTTGATATTCACATCCTCCTGCATCGCCTGCGCAATCTGCACTCCGATACGGGAACCACCCAAAATCATCATATTCTTGACATCTACATCACCTTGCCCCGACAATGCCATAATCTCACCTACGGAGTCGTGACGAGCAATAATATAGACCATATCCCCAACCATATACGAATCCGTGCCATGCGGAATCAAAGTCTTTCCATCACGGGAGATAGCCACAGTTCGATATGCAGCATTCTCATCAACCGAAAAACCCGATAACTCTCGCCCTACCAAAGGAGATGTAGGCTCCAAGCGAAAGACCACTAACGACAATCTTCCGCCCGAAAAATCGACAAACTCTGTTGTCGAAGAGTGACCAAGCAACGAAATAACCTCCTCCGCAGCAATCTTCTCTGGGTAGAACATATAGTCGATACCCATATTTATAAACATCTCCTTGTTATTCGGTTCGAGGTATTCATTATTATCGATGCGGGCAATCGCTTTTTTCGCGCCCAACTGCTTCGCCATTATCGCTGCGAGGATATTATCATTTTCGACAGGGTGCACCGCAATAAACAGGTCGCACTTACGCACAGAAGCCTTACGCAACACCGCAAATGTAGTCGAATCGCCCTCTACCGTAATAATATCGGCAAGGCTCGCAACCTCAACTAACGCCTTCGGTTCGGCATCAATCACGGTAATATCGTGTCCGTTTCCGCTAAGCATCTTAGCCAAGTGGCTACCCATCTCTCCAACTCCTGCAATAACGATTTTCATAATCTTCTACCTATATATAATACATGTGTGCACTACTGACACAATTTAGTGTTACAAATATATATAAAATAATTGATAATAGATAATTAGCAGTTGACAATTAAAGTAATTTTTTATATAAACGAGGATAAAATACCGATAATCAGCAAGAAATAAGGGTGAAGAGTAAAGAGTTGTAACGCACCCACTAACAAACCACGACAACCCCTGATAATGATTGCGCCGTAATGACACTCGGAGTTTGGTTGGTGCAGAGAAAAGAATCACCCTCGGGATAGTACCAAGCGTACAGCCCGAGGGTGATTACTTGTAGCGATATGCCGTAGATTGTGGCTTATCACAAGAGATTTTAGAAATATCCTACTGTCAAATCCTTGATACCTGCCTTATCCTGCAATGCCCACATTGCACGGCGCGATGCCATCGACTCTGCCTCAGCCTGAGCCTTAACGCGTTCTGCCTCTACACTCTGCTTGTCTTCAACTGCAACCTCATCAACAACCACAGCATAGACACCGCTATTACCCTCAACAAGTGGAAGTACCGCACCTGTTGCATCTGCCGAAACTGATACTACTGCACCAAGTACTCGTGGCTCTACGCCCAAGCCCTTAACATAGTATGCCGAGGATTTTGCATCGGAGAACTCCTCCACCTTAGCATCTGCATTTGCAGCAATCTCCTCCAAAGTTGCACCCTGCATCTTCTCCTTCAATAGAGCCGCCTTCTTTTGGCGAAGTAAGATATTCTTAATCTGAGTCGATACCTTATCAAGTGGCTTGTATTCGGCATCATCAATAGCTGTAACAACAGCCACAACATAGCCATCTTCGAGCTTGATAATATCCGACACTTCGCCTACCTTTGCATCATTGGCCCAACGAACAACCTCCAACGAATTAGACAAACCCGGAACATTACGGCTACCTTCGCTAACATTCATTGTAGTAGTCATCACCGACTGTGCATTAGCAGTCTCCTCGAACTTTTCAACCGAACCCTTAGCAGTTACCGCAAATGTGCTTGCCTCCTTATGTACGGTACGCATGGTCTCCTGCGAAGCCTCAACAGGATAGGTCAATGTTGCAAGGCGGTAGTGGCGAGTTACAGGACCAGTACCCAACACCTTGAAAATTTGAATTGCATCACCGAAAGCGACCTTTACAACTGCACCCTTACGAGCCGAAACAAAGGCATCAGCCAATTCAGGTGACAAAGTCGAGTATGCAACCTTTCCAATAACGCCACCATCAGCAGCAGTACCTGCAACAGAATGTTTTGCAGCCAAAGCAGCGAAGTCAGTTCCCTTCTTGCGTGCTACATTATAGAGGCTATCTGCCAACTCAGAGTCCATATACGAAACCACAATATGCTGCAATTCGAGCGAATCAGGCACATTACGACTCTCAACTACACGCGAAGCATACCACTCATCACCCTGCAACTCCGGACCAAACATCTTTCCTGCACGAAGCACATTAGCCTCGTCAGCATCAAGTGTCTTAGCTGCAACATATACATTGGCAAGTGAAGCGTGCGCCTCCTCGCGAACATAAGCTCTAATATCCTTTGCCTGTGCAAACTCTACACTGCTACTCTTAGCCTTCTCCTCAATAGCCTTCTTATCTGCATCGGTTGGCTCAATCTCAAAATGAGCATAATTTACAGTGCGATAAGGAGTTTGCTCATAGTTTGCCTTGTGAGCCTTGTAGTATCTCTTGATATCACGCTGCGAAACCTTTACAAGCGAGTCTGCAACCGAAGAGTACTTGCAAGCAACAAAGTGTCCTTTGTAGGTATTATTCTCTGCTGTTACACCCTTGTTCAATGTAAGAGCGTTTGCGTATGCTCCACCACGAACCAAGTCCATATATTTGTTCATCATACGCTCAATACGAGCCTGCTTGTCAATAAGGTTCCAGATGCGTTGCATTTCAGGATTGCCATCAGCCTGTGCCAAAAAGTCGGTTACAACAGCCACATCATACACTCCGGTACGAGGGTCTGCGAATACACTGCTGTAAACGCTCGATGGCAACTCACCCTGCAACATAGACTTACGCTCAGTAGGAGCAACTGTCAAACCGAGTTGTTCAAAACCCGGAACAAATACACGGTCAGCCAGAAGTGACTGCCAAGTCATCGAAACAGCCTGAGCTGACTGGTCGTAATCGAAGTTATCGCCACCCATTTGGGTTTTAACATCCTCGTATGCAGCAAGGAACTCCGAATAGTGTACCTCCTTGCCATTAACCTCTCCAACCTCCGGATCATTGCCGGAAAATCCCATCTCTGTCCTCAACGAGAGAATGAACGCCAACAACGCTCCGCCAATAATAACTGACAGCAGCACTCCGAATTGGGTTCTTAAAGTATTCAAACTTACCATATTGATTAATGTTTTTAAATTTTAATTTATCGTCTGATTATTCAAAAAACTTATTTAATCCCCAAAGGTACGAATTTTATTCTAATATCTGACCTTTTTAGCCATTTTTTTTATCGCTTACTACTATTTTTTTGATACTATCTCAACCCTTGCCAATTCAATACGCGAGCGAGTTGTGCTTAAAATTTTGATACGCATGCCATCAAATTCCATAACCGTACCCGCTGCCGGCAACTCTTCGTATCGTGATATTATGTACCCGGCAAGCGTATCATACTCATCGCTCTCAGGCAAATCGAGATTATATTTTTCATTCAAATACTCCACCTCCAAACGGCATGAGAATACAAACTCCCTCTCCGAAATTCTCTTTTCAACTACATCGGGTTTATCGTGTTCGTCCTCAATCTCGCCAAAAATCTGTTCCAAAACATCTTCCAACGATATAATACCCGCAGTACCACCAAACTCATCTATCACAACCGCAATACTACTCTTATTTTTGGTAAATTGCGTAAGTAGGTCCTGCAACGGGAGCGTTTCGGCAACATAATCTACCTTCATCAAGGCCTCCTCTATACTCTTTGGATTCTCGAACAGACTCTTCGAATTGACATAGCCGATGATATTATCTATCGAGTCGCGCCATACAAAAATTCGAGAGTACATCGTATCGACAAATCTCTTTGTCAACTCCTCCATCGTACAGTCCTCGATATCCACCGCCTCAACATCTATGCGTGATACCATAGCATCACGAACTCTCAAATCGGCAAAATCCAGAGCATTTTGGAACATCTTGATATCATTATCCGCCTCCGAAGCCGACTCCACCGAGTTATTGTTTTCGAGCAGACTCTCCAAATCACTACGGTCAAACTCAATCTGTCGCTCTGACACACCCGCCTTACGCCCTACAAGGCGCAACATTCCATACGACATAAGCGTAGCCATACGGGTTATCGGATACAGCAATATATAGAAGAAATACATTACAGGAGAGAGATAGCGATAGTAGAAGTTGGGATTACTTCTAAACATCGACTTCGGAAGATACTCTCCAAGGAAGATGATGACAATCGTAGGTATTATGGTCTCGATAAGTATGGAGCCTTCCTGCACCGACACCCACCCCATAAGGCGTGCTATTTCGCGCAGTACCAACGATAGACTCATCGAGTATATTACCAATGCGATGTTATTACCCACCAAAATTGTAGTGATATACTCCCCCTGATGGCGAGAGAATAGCGAGGCGATATAGTCGAACATTCGACTCTGTTTGCGGTCTATTTCAAGGCGCAGACGATTCTTGTTCAGAAACGCAATCTCCATTCCCGAAAAAAATGCCGACAACACAATCATTAGCAGCACCAACGCAACTGATACATAGATATTCTCCATTCTACTTCTCTATACCCTTTAAACTTTTATCCGACATACGCTGCGGAGCGCTATTTATCGATGTCGTATTTATCTTGCCAGCATTTCCAAATGGCGATGGCGACATCTCTGTAAATGCACCCTTCTCTATCTGCACATCTTTCATTGGTCTTTGACCTTTGGGCTGAGGCACTTTTTCATCTCGTTTAGGAGCTGTTTTTGGCTGTTGTGAGCGCTTCTGCTGAGTGGCAGGCTTCTGTTTCGGAGTTACACTCTTCTCCTCCGGTTGTTGCTCCGAGTTGGTTGCAGTTTCCTTCGAGCCGTTACGCAGCTCCTCTGTATCGACCTGCATCTTACCCTTCCAACGGCGAAAACGAGGTTCTGTCATATCCTCGTCCGACTCAAAACCCTCGCCAATCACCTCATCGGTATCGCTGACAAGACGAGTATCTACATTGGAGTAGATACGCTTGGTTATCGAGTTCCAAAATATCTGCTGCGTATAGAGGCGAGTTCCATCATGTTTCGTAATCACAACATCACCCTTTGCCTCCCACAACTTACGATTTTCGTAGTAGATGGCGTAGTTTGCCACCAGCACCGAATTTACCGTAGTCAGCGAATCGTCTTGATATGTAGTTATCGAGATACCCTTACGAAACTCTCGGTATGGGTCACGACCAAGCATATAACCTTCGAGCAGAGGTGTTTTAAATAGATATGACTTGCGTCCATTCTCCGACATTATAATCGTAAGGTTCTCGCTCTCCTCTGTCTTGATAGCATCGAGCGACTCTTCCGTATTGGATTGTTTCGACTTACAAGAGAACAGCAAGATAGCACTTCCCACAAAAAGAAGTGCTACCAAGAGTGTTCTGTAAAGTCCTTTTATCATCTCTCTACACTACAATCTTCTACTGCGCACGATAACGCACTTTTGTAGTCATGCCCTTTGCCAAGCCACAACTGATAGTGTAAGGTGCGCCCTCCTTCAACTCTGCGAAGAAGCACTCCTCAGCAGTCGGAAATACCGAGCGATAACTATTTGCAAGGCTCTTAGCATTTGCAGCAACTGCTGCATCGGTAACCTCCAACAAAGGAAGAGCCTTCTGCACAAGGTCGTATGCCAACCAATAAACCGAATGTTTTGCCAACTCCGAACCACAATCCTTCGAGCCTGCAACATAGCACTGCGCCAAGAAGTATAGAGCCAAGCCATCGTCATCAGTGTCATCGATATTTATCGACTCGTTAAACGCCTTAATTGCTGCGCCATAATTATTGGCAGTCATTTCGAGGATACCGATACGAGCCAACAGCTTTTCACGCTCCTCAGCAACACTCTCCTTTGTCAAAGCTTCACGAAGATATTGATTCGCCTTTGCAAAATCTTTTCTGTTCTGGAATACCTGTGCCAACAACATTGCAACATTTGACTGCGGTTTCACACCGTAGTACAACTCACCAACAGTAAGGAAGAAATCACTCTCGCAGTTAGCCTTTGCCATAAGCTGAAACAGATGTGCCAAGAGTGCTTCATCATTAGGAGTTGCTGCAACCTTAGGCTCAAAAATCTTCTGCAAGTTCTCGCACGAAGCTGCACCACTTGCACCAAAGCATGTCTCGAACTGATTTTTGAACTCAATCTGCGAAGCGTCAATATTCTCGAAATACTTTGCATTTGCATCGTATGTATTAACGATGGTCATCGCATCAACAATATCATTTGAGTAGTCATCACACAAATTTTTGAAGTATATAGCCACCAACTCAGGGTCGGCTGTTCCATTTACCTCAACCTGTGCTGCAATAGCAGCCTCGAAATCCTTGCGAATACCCTCGCGGTCGCTCTCGCGATAGGTCAAATGCTCACGAGCCTTACGGTCGAGGATATATGCCTTACCACGCTTTGGGTGAGCACCAAAATACTGTAAACGAATATCGTAGAGAAGAAGCAACGAATCGACATAGCCATTTCTCTCAGCCAACGAACGAGCGCGATTAACCTTCTGTTTGTAGAGACGAATACCGTTAGCATAAGTATTCTCCGAAGCAGCAGGACAACGCTCCAACAACTGCTGCAAGTACTTTGCTGCCTGATTGAAATTGCGATTATTCAACTCCTCCTTCAAGAAGGTACTTGCCAAGATATTCTCCTTACGCTGTTCGGGAGTATCTCCCCACTTTGCATACTGCGGATCACTAAAATCCTGCGCTGAGGCACTGCCTGCAACGAGCGCAAATGCCAAACCGATAAATAGCTTTACTGTTTTCATACTTCTAATAGTTATATTGTTTTGTTAAAAATCGTCTGCTTTAATCATACTTTGGTCTTACAAACCAATAGTCCTCACCAAAGAGAGAGAATCCAAGTCCTATCTTAAAGTAATCTTGACGAATCATACCGATTTTCGGCGATGCATTCATCAATGCGTGCGAGCCTCGCAAGCCATACTCCAACGATAAATCTATACTCGATGTTCCCATAAATTTGAGTGGAAATCCGAAACCTGCCGTTACAGCATATTGCGGAATACCATGACCATTATACTCCTGGTAGTAATTGCTATAACGGAAACCAACTCGATAAGAGACTCTATCGAAGTAATTACGAACATCGAAACGGTTTGGAGTATAAGAGAATCCCACCTTTGCAGTATGAGTATCTACATACCTCACCGTCATATTGTTATTCATTATCTCCTCGAATCTTCCTTTGTTGCCACTCCACGCTTGGAACTCATACTCGACAGCCGCCGAAATTTTCGGACTTTGATACATAATACCTGCCTTAACGCTGTGAGGTAGTTGCATCTGCGACACTCCACTCTCGTACAAGACCTCTGTTTCGTAGATATTATTGAGTAACATACTCTTTGTTACCTTGGGACGCAAACCTCCACCATAGTCGTATGTTGCACCCAGTGTGAGCAGTTGCTTATCGTTGGATATTACATTCCACTGTAAGCCCACTTGGAACTTGAAATTCGAAATGGCGTATTCATCTTCGCCTACCACCGACAAATATGTGCCACTACCAACAAAGTCATTCTCCACTGCCGATGTGTAGTTATGAGTTATCTTACCCCAATAGTACTTGGCTGCAATACCTATCGAGAAGTTCTTAAATGGTTCCCAGCCGACACCGAGTTTCACCTCAGTAACATCGCCATCGCCTGAATAGGTATAAGATGCTGCACCGATATTTCCGGCGATATCATCGCTTTGGTCCAGGAATGACATCTTATAGCCTACACTGCTATATGGCATAAGGCTGATACCCATACCCAAACGCTTTGCCAATGGGAATTGCACAGCTATCTCGTGGATATTTATAGAGTTCTTACCATTTTTTGCCACCGTATAACTATTGCCACTATACTGTCTTTGGCTATTCTGCAAAAAGTTACCTTCGAGTCCCACATTGAATAGGAAACTTTTCTGCAATGTTGCGCTATATCCTGCGGGGTTTGCCATGCTTGGCATCTGGGTACTACGCCAAGCAACGCCCACACCGCCCATAGAGCGAGATTGTGCTGTACCGATAGTCTGCAACTCTCCGATACCAAACATCGTATATGGCGAATATGCAGTAACCGCCGCACCACCCTGTGCCGACACCGACAAAACGCCAAGCATTATACATGTGGCAGCAACCACTGCAACACGCAAGCTCCTATATATTGTTTTTCGATACATTGTACTCCAAAATCCTATTCAATCCCGTAAACATAAGTTTACGAGGTGCAAATATCGCACTTTTAATTCGATTAACAAAACTTTCGGCGTCACCACCGCAAAAAATTATACATTTTTTAACATTTGCTGCCGAAATTCTCTCCGCATAGCCCTCAATTTCGTGCAACACACCCTGCATCACACCCTGCTCTATCGCTTCGGTGGTCGAGCGACCGAACTCGCCATTCGGCTCGGTTGCCCCACACAACGGCAGAGCTGCTGTAAATTCGTGCAATGCCCTAAATCGCATCGCCACACCAAGCGAGATATTGCCACCTTTGAAGACTCCGTTTTCGATAATATCATAAGTTATGGCACTGCCCATATCGACCACCAAAGCATCTTTCACACCCATCTCGCAAACCACACCTACTGCCGTTGCAATTCGGTCAGCACCAAGAGTTTGCGGTGAAGAGTAATCTATCTCGATAGGCACCTCTGTCTGCGATGTAAAGTGTAATACCTTTGCTATTTTCGAGCGCAGTTGTTCGCAAATGCGTTCTGCCCCGCCACGAGTTGATGCGACAATCGCCCCATCGAACGAAAATTGCTCCTTCAATACAACAACCTTCGCCAAATCAAATTCGGGCGCAGATACTTCGCAAAGTACCTCACTTTTATCCACAACGGCAATCTTACACAAAGTATTGCCCTCATCTATGATTAAATTTATCATAAATTTAATAATTGACAATTGACGAATTGATAATTGACAATTAGTCGGTTTTTATAAATTTTTCAATACATTCACTGCCGAAGCGACACTCTCAACTCTTCGTACGGTCATCTGCAACTTGCCATCTCTCTGTTTCAGCACAAAGCGGTCGGGTTGTGTCGTAATTTTGCGCAGCAACTCCATAAAGACCTCACTGCGATAGTATGGCGACTGTTCATCGCCCACAAAGCGCACTATCATCAAGCCATTTTTAACCTTCACACGCTCCATACCGAGGCGCATAGCCTCCCAACGCAGACGCACCGCATTCATCAACTCCTTCGCTGCCTGCGGCATCTTGCCAAACCTATCCTCCAACTCCGTCTCGAACTTCGCAAGCGAGGTTTCATCGGTCATTGCATCTATCTTGCGATACAATTTCAGACGCTCTGCCTGCTGGCGAACATACTCCTCCGGCAACTCCGCCTCAACATCGAGTTCGAGCGTTACATCATCGACATAGCGCATCTCCTCAACCACCGTCTGCTCCTCGTTGCTCAGACCTGCAACATCAAGTCCTTCGGCACGCAACTCGGCAATAGCCTCGTTCAAGATTTTCTGGTAGGTTTCAAATCCGATATTGGCGATAAAGCCACTCTGCTCTGCACCGAGGAGATTTCCTGCACCTCGGATATCCAAATCCTGCATCGCGATATTAAAGCCCGAACCCAAATCCGAGAACTCCTCAATCGCTCGCAGGCGGCGTCTTGCATCGCTCGACAGCATCTCGTCAGGGCGCGACAAAAGATAGCAGTACGCCTTTCTGTCGCTTCGTCCCACACGACCTCGCAACTGGTGCAGGTTGCTCAAACCAAAGCGGTCGGCATTGTTGATGATTATCGTATTTACATTCGGAATATCCACGCCACTCTCCACAATCGAGGTAGCCACCAAGATATCGAAGTCGTGGTAGATAAAGTCCATAATGGTCTTTTCCAGCTCGGCAGGTCGCATCTGTCCATGCGCCACAGCCACACGAGCCTCAGGGCACAAGCGCATCAGCATACCCTTGATAGTCATCAAATCCTCCACCCTGTTGTGGATAAAATAGACCTGACCATCGCGCTGCAACTCCGCCTCGACAACCTCCTTTACCAACTCCTCCGAGAAGGTGTGCGACTCGGTCTGTATCGGTCGGCGGTTTGGCGGAGGAGTCGAAATAATCGACAAATCGCGCGAGCCCATCAGCGAGAACTGCAAAGTTCGAGGAATTGGCGTAGCGGTAAGCGTAAGCGTATCAACACTCACGCGCAGTTGCGTAAGTTTCTCCTTCGCTGCAACGCCAAATCGCTGCTCCTCGTCAATAATCAGCAAGCCGAGGTCGTTAAACTCAACCCCCTTGCCGAGCATCTTGTGTGTGCCGATTAGAATATCTATCTTGCCCGAGCGCAACTCCTCCAATATGCGTGCGCTCTCCTTTGCGCTCTTCGTTCGGTTGAGATACTCCACCGTAACAGGGAACTCTCGCAGACGCTCACGGAAGGAGCGATAGTGTTGCAGTGCCAAAATTGTCGTAGGCACCAGCACCGCCACCTGCTTGCCATCGGTTGCTGCCTTGAATGCTGCACGAATTGCCACCTCGGTCTTTCCGAAGCCGACATCTCCGCAGAGCAATCTGTCCATCGGGCGTTCCGACTCCATATCTCGCTTGTCAGCCTCGGAAGCCTTCAATTGGTCGGGCGTATCCTCCCACTCGAACGAAGCCTCCAAAGCCTGTTGCAGGTAACTATCGGGCGAGAAGGCAAAGCCCTCGCTCGCCTTACGCTTGGCATACAACGCAATAAGTTCCCTCGAAATATCTTTAACCGCTTTTTTAGCGGCATTTTTAATCTTCTGCCACGCTCCGCTACCGAGTTTATGCACCTTCGGCGCCTCCTCATCACCACTCTTGTAGCGAGCGATACGATGCAACGAGTGGACATTTACAAAGAGAACATCGCCATCACGATAGACGAGTTTTATCGCCTCGTGCATCTTGCCGCCCTCCTCAATCTTCACCAAGCCACCAAAGCGACCAACGCCATGGTCGATATGGGTAACATAGTCGCCCACCTGCAACGAATTCAACTCGGCAATGGTCATCTGCTCGTCTCGCTTAATCTGACCATTTATCTTGTAGCGGCGATAGCGTTCAAAGAGGCGATGCTCGGCGTAGAGCGATATTTTGAGGTCGTGGTCGGTAAAGCCGTTGTGGAGTGTCAATCGCGCCAGCTCAAACTTTGCATCATCACGCCCCGTAGCGTAGAGCAACCCCTCCAATCGCTCCGCCTGCGCCCTATTCTCCGACATCAGCAGAGTGCGATAGCCCGCCTCATGGCGTGCAACGAGTTCGTCTGCCAGAACCTCGAAGTTTTTGTTAAAACTATTTTGTGGAGAGGTATGAAACAAGATGGTTTGCGATGCAGGTCGCTCCGACAGAGTGTTTCGTAGCAACACCACATTTGCCCCCGACATATTTTCAACGAGTTCCTTGCGCGAGGTAAGTTTTGCGGTTATCTCCTCCGGCTCATCGCTATCCTGCAACGCCTTGCGGCGCACATCATCGACCTTGCCCAAGACAAAGTCGGCATCTTGAAACCAATAGGTCGCATCACCCGCAAACTCCACCAACGACACGCGCCCGACATCGGCACGATTTATATTCGAGATAACATCAATCTCCTCCAACCTATCACAAGTCGGAGGCCAAGCGGTCTTAGGAAGACAAATGTCTTAGCCAACTCCTTGGCTCACAGAACGACATGGCTACGATCCGACTTCGCATCACCCGCAAACTCCACCAACGACACGCGCCCGACATCGGCACGATTTATATTCGAGATAACATCAATCTCCTCCAACCTATCAC
>JAZOBZ010000071.1:0-31163 GCA_045596245.1 Alistipes sp.
ATATGGTAGCTTCCGTCTCGCCCGGAAGGGTTACGCTTGCGGTTGAACCCTCAGGGATTGAAAACTCCCAAATCCACTTATCGCCTTCATAGCGCCAAGCACTCTTGATAAGACCTGCTGCCGAGTTGTACTCCGCCTTCACAAAGCCCAATCGCTTGTCGGGCACAGGCTTCATTACGATATGCTTAAAGCCCGGAGCCGACACATCGGACGAGATACCCGCTGCTGTCTCCCAAATCCACTCGCAGACACAACCATAGGCGTAGTGGTTAAAACTATTCATACCGCCTTTTGCAAGTCCGTGCTCCTTGGTGTAACCGTCCCAACGCTCCCAAATAGTAGTCGCACCATTATCAACCGAGTAGAGCCAACTTGGGTTTTTGCGTTGGAAGAGTAGCGTATATGCTATATCAACCATTCCGTTATTAGTCAAAACAGGCATCAAAAGCGAAGTGCCAAGGAATCCTGTTTGCAGACAGTCTCCATGTTCCTCAAAGTTCCTGCGCAGGCGCTCAATCATCGCTGCCTTGCCATCACCTTCAACAACACCAACCCTCAAAGCAAAGAGAGCAGGGGTCTGCATTGTGTTGAGTATAGGCGTTGTGAATGTACCATCGGCATTTACGAACTTCGCCTTTATATAGGCTTTTGCACGCGCTGCCATATCGCGATATTTAGCATAATCACGACCGGTTGCAGCCGCCATATCTGCCATATACTCGGCATCGATAGCCCAATACGATGCACTCATAAAGTTCCAGTAGTTGAGAGCATCTTCCGGTATATATACTCTGCCAGAAGGCAATATGCGTTTGTTTTTATACAAAATCAAATGGCTCTCCAAAGGCTCGAAACTTACCCAATCGGCATATTGTCCTTCGTGGTTTTCGCTGATAAGTGTCATATGGTCATACTTCGACTCATCGACATGTTTCATGAAGCGCTCCATCGAATCCCAATGCTCATCTATAATTTGGGTATTGCCAAATTGCTTCCACACAACCCAAGGCACAATAACACCTGCATCTGCCCAACCCAAACGCATATAGTGGTCACCATGAGGTCCTGCGGGAGCAACACCTGCATATCCGCCCAACTCATTTTGGCAGTCGCGCATATCGCGCAACCATTTACGGAAGAACTCCTGCGTATCGGCGAAGAATGAACCGGCCTCAGCAAATACCTGTGCATCGGCTGTCCAACCAAGTCGCTCATCTCGCTGTGGACAGTCGGTAGGTACGGAGAGATAGTTAGACAACTCACCCCAATAGGTGTTTGATATAAGTTTGTTTATCAGTTCATTACCCGTAGTGATTTTTCCAATCTCCATATCCTCGGTAATTGATGTTACAGGTATAGACTTCACACTCTTAATATGTAGCGTATCGGTTGCCGTAATAGAGATATAGCGATAGCCAAAGAATGTGTAATGAGGGAGATAAGACACATAATTTTCACCCCCTGCAAAGGTGTAAATCAAGCGTATGCCATCATTTTGAATACGCAAGTTATGGCGATGAACACTACCCTCCGGACCGTCCATACTTCTTCTCTTGGCACCATTACCATCGTTGAGCATCTCGGCAGGAAGACAAGTTAAGGTTGTTCCTTCGGCTGCCTTAAATTCGAATGCAGGTACAGCAGAGCAGTTTTGACCGAAATCTACCACGAGAGTCTCGCCTGCATAGAGTACAATATCCTCGTTTGGTTCGTATGTACGCGAAATAACGACCTTGCCATACTCCTCTTCCTTGACATTCTCTACCTCCTTATAGACATAAGTCTGCTTAGGCAAGAGTGTAAGGTCGTGGCGCAGATATATCTCCGCACCGGCAGATGGCAAAATCTCTCCTGCAAATTCGGTGTTCTCCTCGGGAACAGATAATTTCTCAGGAGTTTCAAAACCCAATTTTTCGCGAGCATCATACTCCTCACCATCATAAATGCCCGCGTGCTTCACCGGACCTGCAATACCGGCCTTCCAATCGGTTAAGTTTGTGCCATACAATTTTGTCGAACCATCGGCAAAGGTGAGCTCCAAGACACCTCTGAAAGCACACTTTTCGCCCGTCATACCGATATTGTAGCGTGGCGATACAATGCGGTCTGCCCACCAACCGGGAGTAACCTGTGCCGAGAGAGTATTTTCAGCCCCCTCTTTGGTCTTAAATGCATCGGTAATATCGTAAGTAAAAGAGCGTTTGGTCTTATCGGTACTTGTATATCCCGGTTTTAAGAACTCGTTACCTACGCGCTTGCCATTGACATACAACTCATAGACACCCAAACCGGCTGTCATCCACTTTGCCGAAACAACCTTCTTTTCACTCTTTACGGTTGATACAAACCAACTCGCTCCATCGGCAGCACGAACGATATTCGGGATTTTTGGCACAATGGGAGCATCGACAACCGAAATCCACTTCGATACCTCCCAAGCAGAGTTGTCCAACGCCGCTACTCTTTTGCCGACATACTCCTCTCCTCTGTTACAGCAGCCTATCAGCAAGATAGATAATGATGCAATTGTCAATAAAATTCTATTCTTCATAGTTTAAGATTGTTTAAGATTTGATTTCAATTACTATTTAGGGAGGTTAAATGCTACCGATATTTCACGCATCTGCTCCTCGCTCATACCCTCAGGCTCGAATCCCATATTTTTAGAAGCAATATAGATAAGAGCCGACTTATTCAAAACATCAATTTGGTCGAATGCCTGCATCACATCGCAATCTTATATGTTCCGCTTGTATAGAGTGTAGCCTCCTGCTCGCCCGGAAGGGTTACGCTTGCGGTTGAACCCTCAGGGATTGAAAACTCCCAAATCCACTTATCGCCTTCATAGCGCCAAGCACTCTTGATAAGACCTGCCGCCGAGTTGTACTCAGCCTTCACAAAGCCTAAACGCTTGTCGGGCACAGGCTTCATTACGATATGCTTAAAGCCCGGAGCCGACACATCGGACGAGATACCCGCTGCTGTCTCCCAAATCCACTCGCAGACACAACCATAAGCGTAGTGGTTGTAGCTGTTCATACCTCCCTTGCCGATGCCGTGCTCCTTGGTATAGCCATCCCAACGCTCCCAGATGGTGGTTGCTCCATTGTCCACAGAGTAGAGCCAGCTCGGATTTTTGCGCTGGAAAAGTAGCTCGTAGGCTATATCTGCCATACCATTGTCGGTGAGTGTCCCCATCAAGATAGATGTTCCGAGGAAGCCTGTCTGCAAGCAGTTGTCATGCTCCTCGAAATTCTTGCGCAGACGAGCAATCATGGCTGCCTTAGCCTCTCCCTTTACAGCACCCACTTTGAGTGCGAAGAGAGCAGGGGTCTGCATCGTGTTGAGAATCTCGTTCTTGAAAGTGCCATCTGCATTGATAAACTTCTCGTTGATGTAGGCAATAGCCTCATCGGCCATCTTCTGATACTTCGAAGCATCGCGACCTGTACCCTTTGCCATATCGGCCATGTAGGTTGCATCGAGAGCCCAATATGCAGCACTGAGATAGCTCCACCAATCGATAGCCTCAGGGCGTATCTGCTTGGTATCAGGGATGCGATGACGGCGGTAGTAAGTCTCCAATGGCTCGTAGCCACACCAATCGGCATATTGGCTATTGCCATTCTCCTTAGCGAGAGCCTTGTGGTCGTACTTTGTTTCGTAGACATGAGTCATAAACTTATTCATTGCAGTCCAGTTGTCGTCTACAATCTTCTTATCTCCATACTGCTTCCAAATAGTCCAAGGCACGATGATACCTGCATCAGCCCAGCCTAAACGCATCATTCCGTTACCATACTGCGCGCGTGGTGCCACACCGGGGAAGGCTCCTGTTTTGCTCTGACTGTCGCGCATATCACCCATCCATTTGTGGAAAAAGTCGAGCGTATTGGCAAAGAATGAACCTGTCTCGGCAAATACCTGAGTGTCGGCAGTCCAGCCGAGTCGCTCGTTGCGCTGTGGACAGTCGGTAGGCACCGAGAGGTAGTTCGAGAGCTGTCCCCAGTAGGTGTTCGATATCAACTTGTTGATGAGCTCGTTGCCCGTGGTGATTCTACCAATCTCTATATCCTTCGCGATGGATGTTACAGGTATCGACTCAATCTTCTTGATGCGCACTTCGTCGGTTGCAGTGATTGATACATAGCGATAGCCAAAGAAGGTGTAGCGAGGGCGGTAGCTCACATAATCTTTGCTTTTGCCAAAGGTGTATTTCAAAATCATACAATCCTTGTGGGAGCGAAGGTTGCGGCGGAATACGCTACCCTCAGGGCCATCCATTCTTCTGCTCTTTGCACCGTTGCCATCGTTGAGAATTTCACCCGGTAGACAGGTTAGAGTAGTGCCCTTAGCCGCCTTGAAGAGGAACGAAGGTACGGCCGAACTATTTTGTCCGAAGTCTACAACCAAAGTCTCGCCCGCTTTGAGAACAATCTCCTCGCCTGGGGCAAACTCCTTGGTGATGATAACTTTGCCATACTGCTTGTCGTTAGCACCCTCAACGCCTCTCCAAGTGTAGGCCTTTACGGGCAAGAGAGCGATGTCGTGACGGTGGTATATCTCGGCACCTATTGTTGGGAGAATCTTCCTTCCGCGATCGGCTCTGAACTCGCTATTCAACTCAGGTGCCAAGAGCCTTGAAACTTTGGCATAACCCATCTTCTCGCGAGCATCATACTCCTCGCCATCGAAGATACCGGCGTGCTTCACTGGTCCGGCAATACCGGCCTTCCAATCCTCCAAGTTGGTACCATAGAGTTGCTTTGTGCCATCCTCGTAGGTTAGCTCCAATACGCCACGAAAGGCGCACTTTGTACCCCACATACTCTTTGATCTATCGGGGGTTACAATCTTGTCGCCCCACCAACCAAATGTTACCTGCGCCGAGAGTTGATTCTTCGCCTTTGCCTTGCAGTTGAAACCATCGGTGATGTCGTATGTAAACGACAGACGAGTTCTCAATGGATGGGTAAAACCCGGTTTGAGTACCTCCTCGCCCACGCGCTTGCCATTTACGAAGATATCGTGAACACCCAACGATGTAACCATCCACTTTGCCGAAACCACCTTCTTGTCGTTTTTGATAGTGGTAACAAACCAACTTGCACCATCAGGAGCACGATTTGAACGCTTTTTGTGTACGGGGGCATTTGCTGCCGAAAGCCATTGCGATGCTTTCCAAGCCGAGTTATCGAGCGCATCTATGCGCTTGCCTATATGCTCCGTTGCGAATGCGCTTGCTGATACACAGAGCATAAGTAGTAGTGTTAAAGCTTGCTTTGTTTTCATATTCGATAATTTTAATTTGAGGTTTTGTATATTGGGTTATTTAGGGAGATTGAATGCTACCGACATCTCGCGCATCTGCTCCTCGCTCATACCCTCAGGCTCGAAGCCCATATTTTTAGAAGCAATATAGATAAGAGCCGACTTATTCAAAACATCAATTTGGTCGAATGCCTGCATCACATCGCAATCTACAGCAAATACGCCGTGCTTCTCCCACATCACCACATCGTAGTCTGCCAACTCGGCAATAGTAGCCTCTGCCAACTCCACCGAACCCGGCAACTTGTAAGGCACGATACCCAATCCGCGAGGGCAGAAAGCCTTTGTTTCGGGAATCATACTCCACAACAACTTCGTAGCTACATCTTTTTCGAGATACTCCTTGCTGTGCGACATCGCCACCAACTCGATTGGGTGGGTGTGCAACGAAGCCTTATATGGCGAGCCAATGCTGATAAGGTGATTGTGTACGCTGAGATGCGATGGCAACTCCGAGGTAGGTTTCACTGCGTTATCTGCAATGATAACATACGATGCACAATCCTCCAAGATACGGATAATAGAGCCATTCTCCATAGGTCGGCGAGCCAAGTCACGCATACGCATATTTGTACCTTTGCAGTAGAAATAGCAGCCCTTCAAGTATGGCAACACCGCACCTATCTGATAGACCTCGCTGATTGCAGGCATTGCCTTAATCTCGTCATCGATATACTCGGTGATATTTACCGTGATATTACCACCGTTACGCTCTGCCCAACCCTTCTGCCAGAGATATCCTGCCACCTCGGCAACCTTCTCAACCTCGGCAGCAAGTGTCGGGCGATTTTCCAATATTGATTTCATATTTCCTATTATTTTAATAATTCGGGAAGGAACGAACTCAAAACCAAAACCACAATACCCAAAACAAGTACTGCAATGGTCTTTTTCGAGCAGCCCTTCCACTCTTTAAGTATTATACCCCAAACATTTGCAAAAGTAACATTCAGTGCCATCAAGATACAGAACGACAAAGTCATCAGCGTTGGCGACTCGGTGAGAAATCCCTTACCAAGACTCAATCCGAAGAATTGACTGTACCACAACGCTCCTGCCAATGCGCAGAACAAAAGGTTATTGCCCCACAATTTGCCCTGCTTGTAGTCGCAGAAACTCTTGTTTTTGAAGTTCTGATAGAGGCAATACACAGCATTTGTAAGGAATCCGCCCAAAGTTACGAGCAGTGTCGCAGGCAAGGTCTTGAACATAGGGGCTGTCAATTCGCCAAAGTTGATATCCTTGCCGAACTCCAAACCTACATTAAAGCAACCACTCATAACTCCTGCCAACAGAGCGATAGCGATACCCTTCGGGAAGTTAAAGTCCTTGACTGCCACCTTCTTCTCCTCCTCCGGAAGCGAGTTTGCCTTCATCATTCCGGCAATGCCGATAATTGCAATGCCAAGCAAGGTAACAACTACACCCGAAATAACTGTAAATGTGAGCGACTCCAACGCACCCATCTCAGGGAAGAATGCATTGAGCAATACGGGACCCAAGAGAGTACCTCCTGCTGCACATGTTCCGAGAGCAATGCTCTGACCGAGAGCCACACCGAGATAGCGCATCGAGAGCCCGAAGGTCAGTCCTCCAATACCCCACAGCACACCGAAAACAGCCGTCATTAAGATATTGAAGCTATCTCCTGTTTCGAGGAGTTCGAGCAGGCTGCGCCCCTCAGGCACAGCCAACAACGCTCCGAGAAGCGGGAAGAGTATCCAAGCAAAGACGCCCTGCACAAGCCAATACGACTCCCAACTCCAACCCTTAATTTTGTTGATAGGCACATAGCAACTCGATTGACAAAATGCACCTACTGCAATAATCAAAAGACCAATTAAGATATCCATAGCGAAATATTATTCGTAGGCAATTTCATACAACTTTGCAATATCCTCAACCGAGGTAGGGCGTGGGTTGCCGCCTGTGCAGACATCGTTAAATGCTGCAACTGCCAACTCAGGAATATCCTCCCTCTTCACACCGATTTCGCACAAGTGCTGTGGAATACCGATGCTCAACGAGAGCGCACGAACTGCATCGATAGCAGCCTTAACTCCCTCATCTACACTCATACCATCGGTATTTACACCCATAGCCTTGGCAATGTCGAGATACTTGGCACGCGATTGCGAGTCGGCATTGTACTCCATAACATAAGGCAAGAGCAGTGCATTTGCCACACCGTGCGGAGTATCGTAGAATGCTCCAAGAGGGTGAGCCATCGAGTGAACGATACCCAAACCTACATTCGAGAAGCCCATACCTGCAATATACTGTGCCTCAGCCATACCCGAACGAGCAACCTCATCTTTGCCATTCTCTACGGCATTGCGAAGGTGCTTTGCCACCAACTCGATAGCCTTATACTCGAACATATCGCTCATTGTCCACGCACCCGGAGTGATAAAACTCTCGATAGCGTGAGTCAATGCGTCCATACCGGTAGCAGCAGTCAAGCCCTTCGGCATTGAGTACATCAACTCGCAGTCGATAATCGAACACATCGGGATATCGTTAGGGTCCACACATACCATCTTCTTCTTAGCCTCCTCATCGGTGATAACATAGTTGATTGTCACCTCTGCCGCTGTTCCTGCGGTTGTAGGGATAGCGAAAGTTGGCACAGCGCGGTGCTTTGTAGGTGCTACGCCCTCCAACGAGCGAACATCTGCAAACTCGGGGTTATTCACGATGATACCCACAGCCTTTGCCGTATCAATCGAAGAGCCACCGCCCAAAGCGATAATAAAGTCTGCGCCCGAAGCCTTGTAAGCCTTCACGCCATTCTGAACATTGCTGATTGTCGGGTTAGCCTTCACATCGCTGTAAATCTCGTAAGGGATACCTGCGCCCTTCAACACCTCCTCAATCTTCTCGGCAACGCCGAACTTAATCAAATCTTTATCGGTCACGAAGAATGCCTTCTTAAAACCGCGTTTTGCCACCTCATCGGCAATCACCGAACGGCAACCTGCACCAAAATATGATGTCTCATTAAGAACTATACGATACATAATAAATTAACGTTTAGAGGTTACTTCTTTCTCATACTTCTGTACATCAGCGATAAATGCCTCGCCAACAGGAACATTATTACGCAAGCAATACATATCCCACACTGCATTCCAAGGGAGAGCCTTCGCCTCCTCCAAAAGTGCCAAACGTTCGAAGAACTGACCATTTGCCTCATACTCACGCAACTGTGCAAGTGGCTCCAACATCGCACGCAACAAACACTTCTGGGTTGCTCGTGTTCCGACAACATAAGCACCAATACGGTTAATCGAAGCATCGAAGTAATCAAGACCGATATGTACCTTGTCGAGAGCATCGCAACGAACAATCTCCTGCATCAAATCAAGCGTTTCGTCATTCATAATGGTTACATGGTCGGAATCCCAACGAACAGGACGGCTCACATGGAGCATAACCTCCGGAACATAGAGCAACAACGAAGACAACTTGTCGGCAACGCTCTCGGTTGGGTGGAAGTGACCTGTATCGAGAGTTACCATCTTATTGTTCTGTGCGCCATAGCCGATATAGAAGTCGTTAGAACCTACGGTGTAACTCTCCAAACCGATACCGAACACCTTCGACTCGATACAATCCTTCATATTGTCGTACTTTGTTGCGAAGATTTGGTCCAACGAATCCTTCAACAATTCGCGATACTTCATGCGGTTTACGGTAATATCCTTGCTACCGTCATGTACCCACAAGTTCATGATACAAGGGTCACTCTGACGGCGTCCCATCTCCTCTGCTACGGCACGACAACGCTTTGTATGCTCAATCCAAAAATCACGGATAGCCTTGTCCGGATTTGAGAGCGAGAGGTCGCCCGACTTGGCGTGCGAGAACGAAGTCGAGTTGAAGTCCAACTTCATTCCATGCTCTGCGCCCCACTGCATCCAGCTCTCGAAGTGCTTTGGCTCAACTTGGTCACGGTCCACGAACTGACCACCGAAGTCGCCATAAATCTCGTGCAAGTTCAAACGCTGATTACCGGGGATAAGCGACTTAGCCTTCAAGATATCAGCACGCAACTCCTCGATATTACGAGCCTTGCCAGGATAGTTTCCTGTGGTCTGAATACCGCCTGTCAAGTCGCCTGCCGACTCGAAACCATTTACATCATCAGCCTGCCAGCAGTGCATCGAAATCTCAACCTTGTGCAACTTTTCAAGCACCTTCTCTACATCAATGCCGAACTCCGCATAACGCTCTACGGCAATGTCATAAGCCTGTTTGATTTTTGCTTCATTCATAGTTCTAATAGTTTTGTATTATTTTAAGTTGTGAAATTTTTCGTATGCTGCGTTCCACTGCCCACTATTCTCGGGCAGGAACTCCTCCGTTTCAATCGAGGCACGAATAATCTTGCGAGCCTCTGCCAACGAGCCGACAACTCCTGCTCCGATAGCCTGCATCATGATATTTCCGATAGCGGTAGCCTCCGAAGGACCTGCCACAACACGCTTACCGATGGCATTAGCAGTGAATTGATTGAGCAGCGCATTTTTTGCACCACCACCGATGATATGCAATATATCAATCTCAAATGGCGACATGCTCTCCAATATCTCCAACACCTCACGATAGCGCAGCGCCAAACTCTCGAAAATTGTGCGGACTATCTGTTTGTCGCTCTGCGGAGGTGTCTGTCCTGTGCGAATACAGAACTCTTCGATTGCTCGCAACATCGACTGCGGATTAGCAAACGATGCGTCATCAGGGTTGATAAACGACACAAATGGCTCCGCCGAGTTTGCCATCTCGACAATCTCTGGATATGTATAGTTTTTACCCTCGTGCTTCCACTCTTTACGACACTGCTCCAATATCCACATTCCGCAGATATTTTTCAAGAAGCGCGTAGTGCCATCAACACCGCCCTCATTTGTAAAGTTGTAACGGAACGACTCCTCGTTGAT
The DNA here is from genome assembly GCA_045596245.1 of Alistipes sp. GTDB lineage: Bacteria > Bacteroidota > Bacteroidia > Bacteroidales > Rikenellaceae > Alistipes. The sequence continues at coordinate 10,275 of JAZOBZ010000071.1, forward strand.
GATAGGCTCTTTGGTTTCGATACCCATCAACGACCAAGTACCCGAAGAGAGGTATGCAAATCGCTCGTTCTCGGCAGGCACCGCTGCCACAGCCGAAGCGGTATCGTGTCCTGCCACCGCAACGACATCAACCTTGCCAATACGGGTTTCGGTAGCAAGCGCATCGCACAACGCTCCCACAACAACGCCCGGAAGTTGCGGTTTAGGCAAAATATCGGCACTCACACCTGCCGCCTTCAATAACGACTCCTCGAACTCTCCGTTGCGAGGGTTGAGAATTTGCGAGGTCGAAGCGATGGTGTATTCGCAGAACTCCTTGCCCGTAAGCATATATGCCAAAGCATCGGGAAGAAACAACAGACGCTTAGCCTTCATCACAGGGATATAACCCTCTTTCACAGCGGCATATATTTGGAACAAGGTGTTGAAATTCATAATCTGAATACCCGTCTTATTGTAAACCTCCTCACGAGGTACAATCTCGAAGTACTTTTCCGGCGCACCTACAGTATATGGGTCACGATAGGCTCTCGGCATACCGAGAATAGAGCCATCTTCTCCAATAGGCACAACATCAACACCCCAAGTATCAATACCGATGGAATTTAGAGTAATACCCTCCTTTGCACATGCAGTAAGTCCCTCTTTTAGGTGTTCGTACAAACCCAGCAAATTCCAATAGAGTTTACCATGTAATTCAATTATTTCATTTGGGAAACGAGTCAATTCTCGTATTTTTAATTTGTCATTTTCGAGTGTTCCTATAACTGAACGCCCGCTTGTTGCACCTAAATCGAAGGCTAAGAAGTTGTAAATCCTCATGTTCTTTGAGAAAATTCTATTTAATTTTTGCAAAATTAATAATATATTTAGTAACTTTGATTTTCAAAAATGATATTAAATCTTTCAAATTTGACATAAAATGAAAGAGGTTGGCGTTAATTCTCTAAAATATCTGACTATCGGATTTAATGATTGGGATTGGGGTTTGGTAGTGACTACTGTTGGGCGACAGACTATCGCTCCGAACGAGGACTATCCTGCAATGCAACAGCACCCCGACTCCTACTATTTTAAGCCTCAGGGGGGTAGGGTATTAGATGAATTTCAGTTGGTCTATATAGAGAAGGGTAGCGGCTATTTTGAGTCGCAGTCAATCCCTCGCCAACGAATTGAAGCAGGAACGATAATAATCCTATTCCCCGGTGAAAGACATAGCTACGCACCGAGTGAGCAAGATGGTTGGAGCGAATACTGGATAGGTTTTAGGGGACGAGTAGCAGAGAGAATTGTCTCAGCCGGATTTTTTGACCGAAGAAATGCTCTCCTTAAAATAGGTATCAGCAACTCCTTGATATCCTTATATAAAGATGCCATACGCATTGCCGATAAGGAGAGTATGGGTAGCCAACAATTATTGGCAGGCATTGTAACACATATACTTGGTCATGTTCTATATCGAAATAGAAATTATGGCGAAGGGACAAATCGTACCGAGGAGATAATAAATGATGCACGACAACTTATGCGAGAGCGAGTACATCACTCTCTGCGAGCCGAAGATATTTCCGATTCGCTTGGCGTTGGATATTCGTGGTTTCGTCAATCGTTTAAACGCTTTACTGGTATCTCGCCGGCACAATATATCTCTCGCATATTGATAAGTCGAGCCAAAGAGATGCTTGTCTCCGAACATCAAACTATTAGCGAGATAGCCTATCAACTCGGCTTCGAGAGTGTGGGGCAGTTCTCAACGCTATTTCGTAAGATTGAGGGTATAACACCGCGACAGTTTCGTGAGAGTCATCGTCATACCTACAACAAATAGTATATGATGGAAACCGCCTAACAAAGCTCTTTCAGCATTTGTCCTGTTTGTAAATGCTCATTGATATCAGGAGAACTGCGTTTTTTCAGCCTTAGAGCAACCTTAAAACAGGGTGTGTCCAACTTTCTTGCTAGACACACCCTGTTCGTATTGTTCTGTGGTAATCACTACATCATACCACCCATGCCGCCACCCGGCATTGGAGGGGCAGGCATCTCACGCTCTTGCTCTGCCAATACACACTCCGTAGTGAGGAACATTGAAGCTATTGAAGCGGCATTTTCGAGTGCTACGCGTGATACCTTCGTTGGGTCGATAATACCTGCATCGAGCATATCTTCGTAGCGGTCATCACGAGCGTTGTAGCCAAATGAACCACTGCCCTCACGAACCTTATTTACCACTACTGAACCCTCGCCACCTGCATTCTTCACGATTTGACGAAGAGGCTCCTCGATAGCACGCTTCACAATCTGGATACCGGTGGTCTGGTCCTCATTCTCGCCCTTTAAGCCTTCGAGTGCCTCGCTGGCACGAATATAGGCAGCACCGCCACCAGGAACGATACCCTCTTCGACAGCTGCACGAGTTGCGGCCAAAGCATCATCTACACGATCTTTCTTCTCCTTCATCTCGACCTCAGTAGCTGCACCTACATAGAGTACTGCAACACCACCTGCCAATTTAGCCAAACGCTCCTGCGACTTCTCACGGTCATAGTCCGACTTAGAAATCTCGATTGATGCACGAATCTGCTCTACGCGCGCCTTGATTAACTCCTTGTCGCCACAACCATCTACGATGGTAGTGTTCTCCTTATTCATTGTAACCTTCTCGGCTGAACCAAGTGCCTCGATAGTAGCATCTTCGAGTCGCAATCCTTTCTCTGTCGATATTACAGTAGCTCCTGTCAATGCAGCAATATCTTCGAGCATCTCCTTGCGGCGGTCACCAAATCCAGGGGCCTTGCAGGCTGCAATCTTCAATGTGCCACGCAACTTATTCACTACGAGTGCCGACAATGCCTCGCCATCTACATCCTCAGCGATAATAAGGAGTGCACGACCGCTTTGCGCCACAGGCTCCAACACGCCCATAATCTCCTTCATGGTCGAAATCTTCTTATCGGTTACAAGAATATAAGGCTTTTCGAGTTCGGTCTGCATCTTCTCGGAGTTGGTAATAAAGTATGCCGAGATATAACCTCGGTCAAACTGCATACCCTCAACAACATCTACATAAGTGTCAGTTCCCTTAGCCTCCTCTACGGTGATAACACCCTCGTTATTCACCTTGGACATAGCCTCGGCAATGAGTTTTCCGATGGCATTATCATTATTTGCCGAAATGGTTGCCACCTGCTCAATCTTAGAGTTATCCGAGCCAACCTCCTGCGACTGTGCGCGAAGGCTCTCCACAACGGTAGCCACAGCCTTGTCGATACCTCGTTTGAGGTCCATAGGGTTTGCGCCTGCTGTAACATTCTTGATACCTACGCCGATAATTGCCTGTGCAAGTACGGTAGCAGTTGTTGTGCCATCACCTGCATCATCGTTGGTCTTTGAGGCAACCTCTTTAACCATCTGTGCACCCATATTTGCAAACGGATTTTTCAACTCAACCTCTTTTGCTACTGTTACGCCATCTTTTGTAACATGTGGTGCGCCAAACTGCTTGCCAATAATTACATTGCGTCCTTTTGGACCGAGTGTTACCTTTACTGCATCTGCCAAAGCATCTACTCCCTCTTTGAGAAGGTTGCGAGCCTCTACATTGTATTTAATATCCTTTGCCATAATCTTTTTTGCTATTAGCCATTGACCATTAGCCATTGGCCTCTTTTAATTAAAAATACCTTTAATTGTCAATTATCAATTATCAATTGTCAATTTTGAGAAATTTATTTCTCAACTACTGCCAAGATATCGCGCTGGGCCATCATAAGGTATGTTTCGCCATCGATGTTCATCTCTGTTCCGGAATACTTACCATACAATACCTCATCGCCAACCTTTACCTCCATCTTTACTTCGGAGGTACCGGGACCTACGGCTATAACCTTACCTGCGGCAGGTTTCTCTTTTGCCGAATCGGGAATAATCAATCCGCTTGCCGTTGTTGTTTCGGCAGGATTAGGGAGTACAAGTACTCTGTCTGAAAGTGGTTTTACTGTCATAATATATCAAAATTAAAAATTAAAAATTAAAAATGCAAAATTAAAAGTTGTTTAGTCCCTAATCAAGCAGTGTGCCAAGGCGAGAAGTCTGCCATTTTGGCATACTTATCGCAGAAAATCCTCGAAATAATCTGTCACTTTCTGCATCAAATGCACGCGCCACTTGCCATGCACATTGTGCTTGGAGCGTGGGTAGGGAAAGTAATCGACCGCTACACCATTGTCAATGCAGGCATCGATGAATGACAAAGAGTGTTGCCACACCACCACATCGTCTATCGCACCCTGACAAATCAGTAACTTGCCTTTGAGGTTTTTGGCTTGGGCTATAAGCGATGTTGCAGCGAAGCCCTCGGGGTTTGTAGCCTCTCTCTCCATATATCGCTCGCCATACATCACTTCGTACCATTTCCAATCTATCACAGGACCTCCCGCAACGCCCACCTTGAACACCTCGGGGTAGTGCGTCATCAGCGAGATAGTCATAAATCCGCCATACGACCAACCATGAACGCCTACACGCTCCCTATCTGCCCACTTGTGCGACAAAAGCCACTGCAAGCCTGCCATTTGGTCCTCCATTTCGACCTTGCCACATTGGCGATGTATAGCCTTTTCATACTCGGCACCCTGGTTGAGCGTACCACGATTATCCATCACAAAGACTATATAACCGCGCTGTGCCATATACATCTCCCAACGGCGCAACTGCGCTTGGAAGGAGTTTGTTACCATTTGCGAGTGCGGACCGCCATAGACATAGAGTATTACGGGATACTTCTTGTTTTCGTCAAAGTCCAAAGGCTTGATAAGGCGGTAGTGGTTGTCATATTTTCCACATGCCGACTTTACCGAGCCGAGTTCAATGGTCGAGAAGTTGTAATCTTTTGAAGGATTCTCGGCACGGAACACCTCACGATAAATCTTGCCATCGGTCGAGCCTACTGCTACAATGCGAGGAACATTCAACGATGAGTAGTTGTCCGAGAAGTATTTGCCATCGGGCGAGATGGCGCAGTTGTGCCAACCCTCATTGCGAGTGAGTCGGCGTACCTTGCCGTTGCGCAACGAAACGCTGAAAAGGTGTCGCTCTACGGGCGAAACCTCTGCCGAGTAGTAGAATACCATGCGGTCGTTGTGCGATAGATACTCAACATCGGCATTAACCTTTGTCAGTCGCTCGATAGTGCCCTTCGACAGGGTTACAATGTACAAATTTTTGAATCCGTCACGATTATCCGTAGTGTATATAAATCGGTCGTTGTCTATAAAGTGAATAGGGTTTTGCGGCTCTACCCAACGCTCGTTATGCTCGGTCAGAATTGTTGCGACAAACTCGCCCGAAAGTGCATCGTAGGCGTTGAGGTGCATCTCCTTCTGCGCACGATTCAATACCTGCACATATACTGTTTTCGAGTCGGGCGACCATGAAAGGTTTGTTATATATCGCTCCTCGTCAAAGTCGGTAACGGCAAGGTATATGGTGCGATTTTGAGCCATATTATATACTCCCACCGACACACGCTCCGAAGCCATACCGTTCATCGGGTACTTAATCTCGACCAACGAGCCGGTGCGAGAGGTTATGTCCAGCAAAGGGAAAGTCGTAACCTTCGACTCGTCTTTTTGGTAAAACGCCACCAACGAGTTGTTGGGCGAAGGAAACAGACCTCCGCTGATGCCGAACTCGTTGCGCGAAACCGATTGACCGCAGACGATATTCTTGTCGGCAAAGTCGGTAACTTTATGAACTTTGCCTTCGGCATCATACCATACAACATTGTTCTCCTTTACGCTCGCGCGGTTGCGGAAAGGGTTTGGCATACCGATAAGTATTGGCTTGCTCGACAGCAATTTTCCGGTGCGAATGTCATACTGCTCTATCTCCTTGCCGTTAGCGTGTTCGTATATCGCAGGGTTATCCTTGCTGAAACGAATTTCGTAATTCTGCGGTACGAGGTTGCGATTGAGAATTGCATCCTCCATTGTGAGTAGTCTGCGCTCCTTGCCATAAGCAATGGCTGCAACAAATAGAAGTATGTATAGAGTGTATCGTCTCACTATATTGAAAGTATTTTTACAAGTTCAACATTATCTTTATTTACCTGTTTCGAGCGACCGAGAGCCTTCGAGAATGGAACATATACCATCTCCATATCGCGGATACCCACCATTATATTGCGCTGTCCATCTCTCAAAGCCGAAATTGCCGCAGCTCCAAGTCTTGATGCAAGAATACGGTCTGCTGCCGTAGGCGAACCTCCTCGTTGCAGGTGTCCGAGAATTGTTACTCGGGCATCATACTGCGGAAACTCCCTCTTTACGCGCTCAGCCAACCCCATTGCACCTCCCGTAGCGGGATTCTCGGCAACGAGAACAATAGCCGAATTTTTGCTCTTGCGGAAGCCGTTGTCGATAAGGTTTTTCAATTGGTCGGTCTCTGTCTCCATCTCAGGGATAATTGCAGCCTCGGCACCCGAAGCGAGTGCGCCATTGAGAGCGAGATATCCGGCGGTGTTACCCATGACCTCCATGAAGAATAGACGCTCGTGCGAGGTGGCAGTATCGCGTAACTTATCGACAGCCTCCATAATGGTATTGAGTGCAGTGTCGTAACCTATGGTTGCATCTGTGCCTGAAAGGTCGTTGTCGATAGTGCCGGGCAACGCCACAATGGGTATATCAAACTCTTGTGCGAAGGTCTGTGCGCCCGTAATTGTGCCATCGCCACCAATTACCACCAAGGCGTCAATCTGCGCCTTGCGCATATTCTCGTATGCCTGCTGTCGCCCTGCTGCATCACGGAACTCAGGACATCGGGCGGTTTTCAGAATAGTGCCTCCCTTTTGTATGATATTGCTGACACTCGAAGATGTGAAATCTACAATCTCTCCTGTAATTAAACCCTTATATCCACGCATAATGCCCTTTACTCGCAATCCATTATATATTGCGGTGCGTGTTACGGCTCGAATTGCTGCATTCATACCCGGAGCATCTCCTCCTGAGGTTAGAATGCCAATACATTTAATTGCTCCCATATAAATATGCAATTTTAAAAAATACCTCCAAAGATAATACATTTTTTGCATAAAAAAGTAGAATCTTTTAAGGACTTCCTTAAAAGAACATAAAAACAGAGAAACCGCCTTTCGTTTTATAGAGGCGGTTTCTGCTCTGTTGTAAAGATGCTTGCTACTTCTTTGAACGGATATTGTACATATCGTAGCCTACCTTACGAATACCATTGATAGTTTCGTAATAAGGGGTATCGCAAATATCGGTAAAACCAACATTGAAGTTCTCACCATCGAAACGACCTGTGGTTGCTTGGTCGGAGAATTGGTGCCAGTGAGTACCCACGATGTTAGGGTGCTCCAAAGCCGAGCGAACATAAGCCTCGTATGCCTTGCCGCGCTCCTCGTGATTCTTAACCTCAATCAACGAGTGGTGGAACATGCCTCGGTCGCGAGTACCGAAGTGAAATTCGCCCACAATCATCGGCTTATCAATGCCCTCAGGCTGTACATAGTCATCTATTGTAAAGCGATAGAGGTTGTGACTTACTGCATCGCTATACTTTGCACCAATAGTAATCGCTTTTTTGTTGGCACCCGCGAAACGGCAACCGAGATACAACACGCCCGGAGCATACTCGTTGAAGACCTCACGGCAAGTGCTAAAATACTTCTCTATAACCTTGTCATTGAACTCTACAAGGTCTTTGTGAGCCTTCTTCGGAAGGTCTGCATCGTTGTTGAGCAACTCCTCCCACGAAGCGAACGATGTGCCCCAAACTGCGTTTAATGCGGTTATATCCTCATTGTATTTAGCCTTGTAGTGCTTTACCAACTCCTGCTTACCCTTCAATGTCGCAGGGTTCTTTGCAATCATCACTGCAAGGTAGCTCTCATTGCCCCAACGCAACTCATTATCCACGAACAAGCCAACCAAATATGGGTCTTTCAACTCCTTCTCGCGGGCTTTGAGTTGGTCAATAATGCTCTGACGGAAACTTGGATCGAATGGATCGCGGAATGGCCACCACCCTCCGATGCCCTTGATAGGTACACCTCTCGCCTCCAAACGCTCAATATATGGAGTTTTCGACATGTGGCAAATATCCATATCCGAAGAGTTTGCAATGGTATTCAAACCCCAACTCTGCAAACGGCGATGTGCCAACTCTCCGTAAATCTGCTTGTAATCCTTACCATACTTGCGGTAGCAGTTAGCCGAGGAGAAGTCGTAGGTCTCCTTGATATTTCGCGCCGTATAATAAGGCTTCAAAAGTGCATCATAGGTGTGATAGAACTGCTCGAACTCATCGCCCTCTTTTGGTAGATTCTCGAAGTAGTCGTGGCGACCATCAAGAGGTGTTACTGCCGAAGATGGTGTTACGCGCACTACACCATGCGACCACCAAAGACAACCCTCCGGATCGACAAACCACCACTTGCCATCAATCTTTTTGAGATAGAAACGACCTGTCGCCTCCTGCTTTGGACCATTGGCCCAACCGCCATACTTGTTACGGTCTGTTGCGCCCGGGTGAGCAGCGAGGTCTGCCTCCTCAACTTCGCGAGCCTTCTGTAAATCTGCGTCAGAGTGAACTTTGCCCGGCCACTCCTTGTACTTGTACTGACCATATTGGTCGATGAAAGGGAAGAACTCCTTATACGACATCTGCACCGCTTTCGGATTCTTCACGCGCTTACCCGGAATAACTTTAAGGTCGTTGACGCGCCAACCCTTAGTTGCATAGGTATCATTTGCTGCCAAATGCTGGCTATGGAACGAGATATAGCGTACATCGGACAGATTGCCTGTGTAGGAGGCAAAACCGAACTCGCTTGCATACGGAGTATATCGCATCAACTTAAATGCCTTCACCACATCGGGGTGCTGCAATGGCTCAGGGAAGTTCAATACAACCTCGCGCTTCTCGTGCGGTGCAAGAAAATAGACATCGCCCGTAGTCTGAGGAGTGGTCCGACGGAACTTATTGAGATAATCTCTTGTATTGGTGATAAAGAGTGTTATTCTCAACGGTCTGTCTTCGAGGTTTTCAAGAGTAAACGATAGCGACTTGTAGTTGGTGAAGTCGAAATCTTTGCTAATTGTAAATCGTGTGTGCTTTTGCTTCTTGTAGGGAACAATCATCGCACTATTATCCTCAACAACAAGGCGACCTTTGGCACTCTTCATACACTCGCGAGGGGTGTCAGCGAAAATGCGAATCTCCTTTGGTTTCGCTTCAATAGCCACTGTGGTTGCAAAAACTGCAAGCAGAAGCAGACAAATTTTTTTCATGGTTTGTAGTTTTAAGTGTTAATTTATGGTCTTCCTATTGCTTTGCGTTAGCGCGGATATTATACATATCGTAACCTACATTGCGGATAGCCTCAACCATTTCGTAATAAGGGGTATCGCAAATATCGGTAAAACCAACATTGAAGTTTTCGCCATCGAAGCGACCTGTTGTTGCTTGGTCGGAGAACTGATGCCAGTGAGTACCTACAATGTTAGGGTGCTCCAAAGCCGAGCGAACATAAGCCTCGTATGCCTCAGCACGCTCCTCCTGCGTATCGACCTCAATCAACGAGTGGTGGAAAGGACCACGGTCGCGAGTACCGAAGTGGAACTCTCCGATAATCAACGGCTTGTCGATTCCCTCAGGCTGAGTATAGTCTTCGAGCGAGAAGCGATAGAAGTTGTGGCTGATAGCATCGCAATACTGCGCACCAATCATAATAGCCTTCTTGTTCGAGTCGGAAAAACGGCAACCGAGGTAGAGAAGTCCCGGAGCGTACTCATCGAATACCTCACGACAGTTGCGGAAGTATTTGTGAATAACAAGGTCGTTGAACTCTACGAGGTCAGCGTGTGATTGCTCCGGCAAATCCTGCTCGTTTTTAAGCAGGGCATTCCACGATGCAAACGATGTGCCCCAAACTGCGTTCAAAGCCTTAATGTCGCCATTATATTTAGCCTTGTAGTGCTTAATCAATGCATGCTTACCTTTGAGTGTCGAAGGGTTTTTCGCAATGGTAGCAGCAAGGAACCACTCCTTGCCCCACTTCAACTCGTTATCCACGAACAAACCGACCAAATATGGGTCTTTCAACTCCTTCTCGCGGGCTTTGAGTTGGTCGATAATACACTGCTTGAAACTTGGATCCCAAGGGTCCATAAAGCGCCACCAAGAGCCTCCCGAACCCTTAATCTCTTGTGCCAAAACCTCCAAACGCTCAATGTAAGGAGTCTTCGACATCAAACAGATATCCTTGTCTGAAGAGTTTGCAATGGTATTCAAACCCCAACTCTGCAAACGGCGGTGCGACAACTCGCCATAAACCTCTTTGTAATCCTTGCCATACTTGCGATAGCAGTTTGCCGATGAGAAGTCGTAAGTCTCCTTGATATTACGCGCTGTGTAGTAAGGCTTCAAAAGTGCATCATGAGTGTAGTAGAACTGCTCAAATTCGCTTCCGCTTTCAGGCAGATTCTCGAAGAACTCGCGGCGGTCATCGAGTGGAGTAATTCCCGAAGAAGGCGTCACACGCACAACGCCATGTGACCACCAAAGACAACCCTCCGGATCGATAAACCACCATTTGCCATCGACCTTCTTGAAGTAGAATTTACCGGTAGCCTCGAATCGAGGACCATTTGCCCAACCGCCATACTTGTTACGGTCGGTAGGACCAATATGCGCAGCGAGGTCTGCCTCCTCCACTTCACGAGCCTTCTGCAACTCCTCGTCAGAGTGTATCTTGCCCTTCCAATCGTTGTATTTGTATTGTCCGTATTGGTCTATAAATGGGAAAAACTCATCGTGCGGCATCTGTACTTCGGCAGGATTCTCCTTGCGCTTGCCCGGTACAACCTTCAAATTAGATACTCGCCAACCATTCTCGTGGTCGTTCTCGAAGAGTGCCAAGTAGCAACCTTGGAATATGATGTAGTGTACATCGGTGAGGTCGCCCGAATATGACGCAAAACCAAACTCGTCAGAGTATGGCGTATAGCGCATAGGGCTCTTGCGAAGTGTTGCCTCAACATCGGGGTACTGCAATGGCTCTGGGAAGTTCAACACAACATCACGCTTCTCGTATGGAGCGAGGTAGTACAAATCGCCTACGGTTTCAGGATGCGAACGGCGCGACTTTCCAAGATATTTGTCGGTATTCGTCAAGTGAAATGTCATGCGAAGAGGCTTCGCATCGAGGTTTTCAAGGGTGAACTTCACCGCTTTGTAGTCGGAGAAATCCCAATCACCCGTAATTCTCAACTCAGAATTGTGTGTACCCTTCTCCGGCATTACCAAAACGCTGTTGCCATCGCAGGTAACCGTTGCCATAACACCTGTGATATTCTCCGAAGGAGTGTTGGCAACAACCTTAATTGTTCTGACATCTTTTACAATAGCGAGTGTTGCTGCACCAAGCGTTACAACTAATGCTACTATTAACAATGTTTTCTTCATAAGTATATTTGTGTTTATGGTTTAATGATTATCTCTTTTATGGTCGTAATATGTTAGATATTAGCTATGTATTCATAGGTGCAAAGATAAAAAAAATAATTTATAATCCAAAGAAAAAGAGAGAGGTGATTATTTTTGATATAAGCACCTCTCAATATCGATATTTTCTATTTAGTGACTACTTGTCTATGAATGTTGCATTTGCATCGTGTAGTAGTTGTTGGATTTGAGCCTTCTCCTCGTCATCTAACTCCTCATTCAATTCCTCCATAATCTTTCGGGATAGGTTGTTCTTGTCATCTCCTTTTTTCATTATGCGCTCCACCTCGCTATCCGAAGAGAATGAAACAAACGAACGCTCTTCGGCATAGTCGATACCTGCAAAGATTGTTCCTATAAGGACAAGTAACCACGCCACAATTGTTACGAGAAACACCCACCAACGAGGCTTTTTGTTTATCAGCAGGGTAACAAATAGGTATCCGATATAGATTGCAGGGACCAAGATTAACAGTAACGCAAAAGCCATCAATGGTACACCAACCTCATTTGCAGCATCAATCACTCCTGCGAAGTTACCTATATCGACTATAAACAGGTCACCTACGCCTGCCGTAATAACAACGAGCGAAAGCAGTAGGAAAAATACGACAAATGCGACAGGGAATAGCAAGAGTCCGAGCAGCACCTTCATCACAATCACCATAAAGCGACCAAAAGTTGTTACTACCGAAGCCACGCTCGACTTCGCCTGCTCCTCCTGCGTTGCTCCTTGGCGGTTGGCAATGGTGCTGGCAGAGATAGGCTTACCCTCCGCTTCGAGCTTCTGACGAGCCGACTTTGCCTCTGGAATGGCAAACCACAAGATAAGGTAGGTTATAAAAAAGACAGCGCAGAGATTGCCGCCGAGTGTGGACAACCAATGGAGGAATGGTGCGCCAATCACTACAAGAATAAGTGGTGATGCCATAGCCAATCGAATCCACACTGCATCAACGCCGAAATGTTTTGCCAAACCTGCGCAGACACCGCCCAACTTCGCATTTTCGAGGTCGCGGTAGAGGCGGCGCGGAATACGGCTCTCGCTACTATTGCCCGCCTTCTCCTCCTCGCCCGAAATAGCCTCCGGCGAGCCGAGTTGCTCGATGATATTCTCGATAATCGGCAGTGTTACAACGCACTGCGCATCGCTCTGTGCCGAGAGTATCAACTCGGCAATACGAGCCTCGATATCCGCCAAAATCTCCTCGCTGTCGGGGCTGTTTTTGTACGCCTCTTTGAGCGATGCAAGGTAGTTATTAAGACGGTCGTATGCCGCCTTTTCAAAGGTAAAACCAACACCCGAAATACTGCATTTTTTAATCTCGTTCATATCTGTTCCTCCTACTTTTTACGAATTGAACTTGCTCCTGTATTGGAGGTTATATTTACTTGACAATCACCGCTATAAATGATTGACGATGCACCCGATGCCGAGGCGTTCAGCAGTTGCAGACACTCCACATTTATTGCCGATGCTCCGCTTGCTTGCGTAGTGCATTGAACGCCGATTGCCGAAGCCTTCGATGCCCCCGAACATTCGAGGTCAAGGGTTGCAGTGCGCAACTTCTCGGCACGCAAGGTCGATGCCCCCGACAAATCTATCTCGGCATCTGTAACCTGTCCCGTAAGGGTGGCTACCGAAGCCCCTGAGAGGTCGATATCGAGGTCATCGGTTGCCAACACTGCTTTAATTGTCGAAGCACCCGAAGCATCTATCGAAACCTCTTTTGCCGCTGCTGTAACCTCTATTACCGAGGCGGAAGTTGCCTCCAAATCCAACTCTTTGCACGAAATTGTTGGCTTGACAATCACGCGAGCCGCAGCCGAGGTTGTAATCTCGTTGATGTGTCCGTTGTAAGGCACATAGACCTCTGCCAAAAGGTTAGAACGGCGCGATACGGGCGTACCCGAAAGTAGGGTGGCGTAGAGAGTGCCGTCTTTGACTTTGAGCGACACATACGGCATAACCGACTGTGGCGCACGAACGATGATATTGCCCGTAGTGCGCTCCTCGACAATCACGCGAATTGCCTTCGACACCTCTATCTCGTTGAAATCCATTGCCGAACGGCGGGCCTCCATCACAATCTTGTGCTCGTTGGCGAGTGCGATACCGGTCTTGGTGTTTGCTTCGCCATCGGTGACAACATCAACACCTGCAACATTTACGCTAACACTTGCGCCTTCGCCATCTTTGGCTTTCACGCCCGCAGGAGATACACTCACTTTTGCGCCTTCGCCATCTTTGGCTTTCACGCCCAAAGGTGATATGCTGACCTTTTCTCCACTACTTGCCTCAACCTTAATCCCAAGAGGCGATATTTTCACTTTGTTACCCTCTCCATCTTTGATAGTAAAGGCGGAGGCACTGCTCACTACTAACAATGCAGATATTGCAGCAGCTAAAATTCTCTGTCTCATATTCAAAAGTTTTTATCGTTTATTTCTGATGTTATCAATCTGCTCCACAAGCGTATCCCACGCCTCGTCTAACGATGCGAGGTAGGTGCGCCCCTCGGCAGTCAGGGTGTAGTACTTTCGTGGTGGTCCTTGCAAGGACTCCTCCCAACGATAGGTCAGGTAGCCGGCATTCTTCAATCGTGTCAGCAGGGGGTAGAGCGTACCCTCGACCACAATCATTTCAGCCCTCTTCAACTCGGTAATAATGGCCGGCGCATACGAATCGCCATTTGCCAATATCGCAAGCACACAATACTCCATTATGCCCTTGCGCATCTGTACTTTTATATTATCTTTTTCCATGTTCTTAGCTGTTAGCCATTGGCTGTTTTAGTTAAAAGATAGCAAAATCAAAAACGATTTATCGTTTTTACCTTTAATTGTCAATTGTCAATTATCAATTGTCAATTTTGACAAATTACTCTTCCGGAATCAGCAACCACATAACGATATATACCCACAACGACATTCCGCCAAATATTATCAGGCAGAGCATAACAATACGCAAAATCGTTGAGTCGATGCCAAAATAGTTGGCTAAACCACCGCATACTCCCGCTATCGAACGGTCGGTGCGTGAACGGCGCAATAATTTTTCTCCCATACCACTACTGTTTTTAGTTCCACTTTGATTCTCTGCTCCAAAATCATCGGGCGTGCCGATGCGGGCAATTGCTCGCTCTACCATCGCGAGTGTTACTACCATCATTGTCGATGGCAAAGCCTCACGAAGTATCTCGGCGATGCGAATCTCGATATCGTTCATCACCTCTTCGGTATCGCTCGCGATGCGGCGGCGCACATCGTTGAGGTAGATGGTCAGTCGGTCGTAGGCATCGCGGTCAAGCGTAAAGACTTGCTGCCCGATATTTGCATTTATAGCCTCTTTCATACTCTATTATATTGTTATATTTATAATCCTGCTCCTTTTGAGTTTCCACCTATATTATCGCCACCATCGTCTGACTTGGCGTTTGTACGCTTGACATACAAACCCTGCTTGCCGAAGTTGTAGCTTATGGAGAGTCGTATGCAACGACCTACGGTGCTATTTGATGCCCACTGACGAAAGGTCGGCGTGTCGGACTTTGTCTTGAAGGTTGATTGTCGTTCGTGCGGATTATATACCGCAACGGCAATCTCCAACTTATCTTTCAGCAACTTCTGCCCGAGGCGAGCCTGCGTTCCGAATACCCAATTCGTGCCAACACTGCCCATCTGTGGCTCCATACGCATTAGATACTCTCCAAGCGTGAGCCTTGCACCCTTCCACAACGCAATCATCATATTGAGGTTGTGCGACAAGGTCCAGCCCTTGCTCTCAATGCCCTCGTCAGGCAACTTGAACGCCAAGTGTCCACCTCTCACCGAGAGCGAGAGGTTGAATTTGTGTGATGGGCGATAGGAGAGCGACACCCCTGCGCCATAACCACGCATACGACCGTGATTGCGATAGGTGGAGTTCACAAAACCCTCATCGTCAATAAATGAGTATGCCGATATAAGGTTGTTCGAGAGGCGCGAATACAACTCGCCCGTTGCGCTCCACTTGTTGTCCGAATAGGCATACTTCAACGATAGGTTATGAGTAACACCTGTGCGGAGGTTGGGGTTTCCGTACTGTTTCTCTGCCATACCCTCTGTTACAAACGGAGTCATAGCGTGTATGCCCGGGCGCGATAGTCGCTCCGTGTAGGAGAAGGCGAGTGTGTGCCCCGTCTTTGGCAGATAGGTCAAGGAGATATATGGAATAACATTCACAAGCGAGGTGTTCCACTTCTCACGCTTATCGCTCTGATAATCGGTTGCGTACCACGCCCCCTCCAAGCGACCGCCTGCACGCACCGAAAGTTTATCCATCGAGTAGGCGTAACCTGCATACACACCGAGTACATTGCGTATAAGGCGAGTATCTCCGTTCGACTCAGAGAGCATCACTCCTGATGCATCGCTGTTTATCTGATGCGTAACAGTCAGCGTATTGTCGTATGAGTGTTTTCCTCCTGCCTCAATGGTGTGGTGCTTGTTTATCGGGTTGATATAGTCTATTTGCGCCACATTTTGCAGTGCAGATGCAACTTGATTGGTCAAAATGTTCGTGTCTGCAACACCACTTCCGTATGGGAGATAGTGTCGCAACTGCATCTGCTCCTGTGGCGGAATAATCGAGATATTGTCCGACACGGTCAGCGTGTGTCCCTCGCCCTTGAAGGAGTGCTGATAACTTACCGTAGCATCTACGCCAAACCAATCGTGCGTGTTGGTCTGTGGTGAGTTGTAGCCATATAGCAACGCCTTGTTGCTGTCGAAATAGTCGTACTTGGCTCTGACATCGCTCTTCTGCTTGCCACCCCAAACGCCAACTTCGGCGGTAACGAGGTTTACCGAGTCAATCTGATAACTTGCATTTACATTGCCATAGAGCGAGTAGTAGCCGTAGCCATAGTTGCCATCGGCGTTCATATAGCGATAACCGGCTCCATCTACCAAATTCTCGAAATGGTTGCTCTGATATCCCACCGCATCTCTATTAGCCCACGCCTGCGAGTAGTAGAGCGAAGTCGAAAGCGACAACTTCTTGGTCTGCACCGTAAATTGTGCCGAGTTGTTGGTGTTCCAGTTGCGATTAAACCAATTGCCAGCAGCAAGATTTACACGACCATTGTAGCCATCGAACTTTGCCTTTGTGGTGATGATATTCAAAACACCACCCACGCCCTCGGCATCGTACTTCATCGAGGGGTTTGTTACGACCTCGATACGCTTGATTGACGAAGCGGGCATACTCTTGATAATATCGGCGAAGTTACGCGACATGGTGGAGGACTCATGACCATTTACGAGTATCTTGTAGTCGCTCTGTCCATTCATCAATACATTTCCGCTTGCATCGAGCGAAAGTTGAGGCACTTTGCGGATAATATCTTCGAGCGTACTTGTCGAAGCCTCAGGGTCGTCCTCCACCGAGTAGGTCAATTTCTCGGCATCAGCGGTAACGATAGGCTTCTGAACGGTGATATTTACCGCATCTACCGCAACACCCTCCGTTAGGGCTATCTCGCCTAAATCTATACGCTTGTTTGTCGCCTCAACTTGTTGTTTGTGGGTGTTGTAGCCCACAGATGACACCTCCAAAGTCATCTTGCCCGACTGCTCGGTTTCGAGCGAAAACGAGCCATCGGCACGCGCTGCAACAGCCGCGACAATTGTGGTATCGCGCAAGAGTGCGACTGTGGCATAACCCACCTCCTTGCGCGAGGTCGCATCGACCACCTTTCCCAGTAGGGTGGTCTTTGCTGATAGTGCTGTTGTTGCCAATAACAACACAAATGTTAAAAAATACTTGCCCATTATTCCTGTTATTTTAGTTCTTTGTCATCGCAAATATAATGCATTTTTCAGTACTATGCAATAAAAGGTACTAAAAATTTTACAAGATAGTGCAAAAAAATAGCATATTCATCGAAAAACGATAAATATACCTATATTGTATATAGCCAGGGGCTAAATTGAGAATTAAAAATTAAGAATTAAAAATTAAGAGTTGAGAATTAAGAATTAGTTTTTCGCTTTTCGCTTTCAGTTTTCCGCTTTCAGTTTTCCGTTTTAATCCTGCTACGCAGGCTTTTCTTCCTTGCGGCTCGGCAAAGTCTGCAAGCAGCCTCTGCTCTCGCTCCGCTGCGTCAGTTCCGTTTTCCGTTTTCCGTTTGCAGGACATGCTCTATCTCTCCTACATTTGTCGAATCCTTGACAAGAACTCGTCTCTCTTTGTCGAGGAGGTAGAGTGCCGGAATAGCGCTCACATTATAGAGATTTTCGCGTTCGATACGACACCCTCGGTCGTAGCCGTTTATCCACTCCGCAGGCATATCGCCGAGGTGTTTGTGCCACTCTTCGAGATTCTCATCGGGGTATATGGCGAGAATTTTCAACTGCCCCCTGCGTTGCAGGTCGGAGATTATCTGCGACTGCTTTAAAGCCTTGGTAATATCTCGACACATCGCACACCCCGGATTGTTGATATAGACGATGACGAAGTCGTGTTTTAACGAGTACATATTGCGTGTGCGCCCTCTGCGGTCGGTATAGTCGAAGTCGTTAGCTTTGTGCCCGATGCGATTTTGCGACACGATGCGCAGGTCGTATTCGGGCGCCATCTTCTCGTACTTGTCGTAGTGGGGAGATGCTATTTGCGCCTCCAAAACGGCAATATACAACTCATCGCTACGCAGTGGCGAGTTGGGGTCGTGCAGAATCTTCTCGGAGAGCATTACGAAGTAGTCGAACATCTTTTTCGATATCGAGGCACGCTGCATCAATTTGCGTATCGGCTCCTGCTCGGTGGGCGAAACAAAGTTAGAGAGGTATGTGGCGTAGGCTCTCAACATCTCCACTGTATCAGCCTTTGTGGTGTAGAGCGTATCGGCAAAGTCAAACTTATCCCAATAGTGGTCACGCATGTAGGCGACTTGTTGCTCCTCGGTCGCCTGTATGGGAGGTTGCACATAGCGGAAGTGGTAACTTCTGCTTGGTTCACTCTTTTTAGGCTTTGGCGTACAACCAAGTGCTACAAAGGCTAATACTATGGCGATAATGCAATACCTCATATCGCAATTTACAACTTATTGAGGCTCTATTGTTTCTTTGTTAATGTGTAATCCGTACCTTCGGTAATTTTTGTTTCGGTATATTCATTGCCGAAGCGGTCGATAGCAACTACCTTAATCTCAATATCTTTGATATTTGTTCTGTTTTTAGGGTTTGTCAATGTGTATTTGTAGAAGTGCCTACATTTGCCCCACCAAGGCGGTGTGTTGCTACTGGTGTCGTAACGCCCTAATATACCAGTGTATAGTCCTGCAACATACATGTCATGGCTCGTATCCACTCCGTCAGGATAGTGGCGAGGATTTTCAAATGTGCTATCTCCAATAACAGTTGAGAATGATGGGCTATTATAGGTAACCTTCTCCATATTACCTGTATATTCATCGTCCTCATAAACCTTCATTACCCACTTGCTATCTGCATTATATACATTGGCAAGTATCACATTCTCACCAAAATTAAAGCGGTAGTAACCTTTTATTCCGTATGGGTTCTCCTCGTTGCTTTCAGGTGCTGGGGCTCCTGTGATGGCATCTCCACGATATAGACGCATTTGGTTGTTGCGCGAGTTGGTACCTTCATAATAACCCATAAAGTACCAATCTACAAACTTTCCGCCTCCGTTTTCGTCATTGCCACCGATAAATACTTGATAGCCATTAGGAACTCCATCTGAGCATATACGCGTTGCCCACCATGCGCCACACAGTGCGCCTGCGTTGTGTTCGTATATTTTGGTTGTCGCAAGTCCCTCAACAGCGTGCTCGTAGTTGCGGGTTACATGGGTATGTCCCGACAAGATATGAGCCTCATTAAACTCGTTGAGCAAATTCTTAACATGGCTACAATATCTCGCAGTACGATTAAGTATCTGAATATGCACACACAATACCACCGCTTTGTCTTTTGGAACAAGAGCCAAGTCCTGTTGTAGCCATTGGTACTGGTCTTCCGTGAATCCGTAGTAGTAAGAACCGCCAACGGTGGCCGATCTATATACGATATCTTTCATTCCGATAATATGGAAATCGCCACGATTGAAGGAGTAATTGACAGGACCAAACATATTCTCATGGTTTCGTTGGGCTTTCAAGTTGAGAGTTGAACTACGACTATCAACAACCAATGGCTTCTCCTCGTTGCAATATGTGTAGTCGTGGTTGCCCATAACCTGAAAGATCGGAAAACCTGTTTTGGATACAGCAAATCCATTGCGCATATCATCACGCAGATACTCATCACTATTACTTGTGTTGTTCGATATGATATCGCCAAGCGTGATTCCATAGCATGGTATTCCGCTGTTCGTAACCTCGTTCGCATGCTTTTTTAATCCCGGTACAGCATAGTTGTTAAACTCTGGCAATTTAGAACCTGCATTAGATACCTGTGGGTCGCCAATTGCAAACAGAGCAAACTTCTCCTCCTTACCCCCTGGAAGTGGCGTTAGGGTAAAATCGTATTGATATATACTTTCGTTATATTTTTTGTAGAAACAAGGCTGTCCATACTCGTTAATCGGCACCTCGTATTCTGCCGGCAACGAGATATAGATGTACCAACAATCCGAAGATACCTCCATCGAATAATAACCCTTTTCGTCTGTTGTCACAACAGTAAAACCATCACTTACAGCCACATTTGCTATCGGATTGCCGTTGTTGTCTTTGACATACCCCTTAGCGATATTATCGTAGCACAGTTCATCGGCTTCTATATCCCAAGAGATTAATCCGCATGTTGCATCTGCGATGTAAGTAATCTCCTTGAACTCACGGACAACCCCCGCCTTGATAGTGTTTGCTTGCCATTCGGCAACCATTTTTTCACCATTTGAGTCGAGGAACTCCACCGTACAACTGCCTGCATCAACAGCCGGCATAGTGATATAAAACACCTTTTCGTCTGTTGTGGAAAGGGATTCATTTACGGTGTAAGTGATTGAATTTGCGCTATTCTCGGTTGCTTCAATTGTAGCATTTTGACAATCTACGGCAAACTCGCCAGCGATTTTATTTGTCGAAGTGATAACAATTTGATTAAGCACTACACCGTCAGTAGATGCAGTTACCGGAAAGCGCAAAACGCCGTTTATATGTTTCAGCGTAGAAGAATTGCTGCTCTCGGAGTATCCGCACATTGGAGCGCAGTTTGTATCAAAAGAGCCTTCGGTATAATTCTGCTCGGCAGGAAACTCGACAACGGGTTGCTCTGCGGAGGTTGCTTCGCAGTATGGGTAGGTGATGTTATATGGTCGCTTGATATCACCGCTAAAAGTGAATGTTG
>JAZOBZ010000072.1:0-23907 GCA_045596245.1 Alistipes sp.
CTCATCGAAGGTGGTGTTCTTCTCCATTGTCCACTTCTGCTCAGCTGCGAACTTTACCTGCCAATCACCCTCTGCATTTGCTACTGCCGGATAGGTAACAAAGTAAGGGCTTTTTAAATTTGCATTAGCAGGAAACTCAAACAATGCAACAGCCGATTGCTCGCCTGTAAATTGTGCCACTTCCGACATAACACCGTTTGCCGAGATTTTGTCGCCTTCGCTCCAATACATCGGATACTTCTCGTTTGCTTCATTGTATTCGCCAAGCTGAGTACGCGACTCCTCCATCGAGACGCTGATTACTGTTTTTTGACCTTTGCCAACACTTGCTGTAAGGTCATCAGTTGTGTCTGTTGCGCAAGAGAATGCCATCATTCCCGCCACAACTGTCATGAAAATTTTAACAAAATTTTTCATCCTTCTAATTTTTAGGTTAATTAATAATTTAGTTTATAATGTTTAAAAAATGTGTTTTTCGTTTTCCGTTTTCCGTTTCCTGAACTCCTACCCTCGTCACGGCGCAAGTTTTTAGGGGCGTTAGTGTCGTTAGTGTCGTTAGGGGTGCGCTGAAAGAATTAAAAATTAAGAATTCAGAATTAAAAATTATCAATTTTGCATTTTGCATTCTGCATTTTGCATTTCATTCTCAACTCCTCACTCCTCTCTCCTCACTAATTAAAAGTTTTCCGTTTTCCGCTTTCCGTTTTCAGTTTAGTTAAAGTGATTTATTAGCTAAAACACCGTAACTCACTGAAATACAACTATTTAGAACCCCAAAATCCCCCCCCCCCGAACAATTTCGGGGGAGGGATTTTATCTCGCCAATGCCACTATTTGTGGCTTTATGCTACACGAAGGTAGTAAAAAAATATGGTTGAGCAAATAAAAAAGTGATTTTTTTGCTGAATTTTATAATGTGGAATAAGACAATGTCCAAAATCTGCACCATATATACAAATATAATTCCGAAGGATTTTAACTATCTCATAGGTAGGAGTATTAATATCTCAACCACCTCCATAAATCGCGGAGTGTCGGTTTTGCTCCGTGCATAAAGATACCTATCTTATATATTTTGGCTGCGCCCCACACACAGATTGTGAAAGTAGCATACAGCAATACTAACGAGGTGGCAATTTCCCACGCCGGGATACCACTCGGAATACGCGCTACCATAACGATAGGTGAGGTAAAAGGTATCATCGAGCACCAAAATACTACCGGCGAATTGGGGTCCTTCATCACCATCATTGTAACAACAAACGCTACGATTATCGGCAGTGTGATTATTGTTGTGAGTTGCTGTGCATCTTGTGCCTGGTCCACGCTTGCTCCTACCGCAGCATAGAGTGAAGCAAAGAGAAGGAATCCGCCTACAAGATAGAGCAGCACCGTACCAATAATCATTGCGAGGTGTCCGGTGTCGAGCAGCGATGCCATGGCGGTCAGCATTTCGGGCGATACATCTTGTTGCATGGCAAGAGCCGAAACATCTGCACCAGCCTGTACCTGATGCACACTGTCGAGGATATTTTCAGGCATCAAAGCGGGCATAATGACCGCACTGAAAAGCACAATCAACACTCCCCAAACCAACACCTGAACTGCCGCTACGAGGGCGATACCGAGAATCTTACCCATCAACATCTCAAAAGGCTTTACGGTCGAAACCATAACCTCCAAAATACGGGAATTTTTCTCCTCGATAACACTCTGCATAACCATCGAGCCGTAGATGGCGAGGATAAAGTAGAGCAAAAATCCGAGCAACATACCTATCAACGAAGAGGCTACTGCCGAGGTTGCTGCCGACTCCTCCTCTTGGTCGGTACGGAATGTGGTTAGATGTACCGAAGCCTTCACCTTTTCGAGAATCTCGTCAATGTTTTCGATGTTGTAGGCTTTCAGGCGTTCGCTCTCGATAACCTTCTCAATCTGGTCGGCGATAAAGTCTTCGAGCATAAGCGAAGAAGAAGATGTTGTGTAGAGTCGTGCATCGTTCGGATTAGCCACTATATCTTTGCCAATATGGAGCACCCCGAAGTTCTCTTTGTCATTTGCCGTTGCAACAAGTGTCTCGGCAAGATTATTCTCTGACAAAACAAATACAACCTCTTCGTCCGATTCGAGGCGCGAAGCCACAATGCCACTCTCATCAATCACCGTAATCTTCTTGGTTTCGCTATCCACAAACTCCATAATCAGAGTTGGTGCAGCACCCAAGAGAATCATCAACAACGGCATTAAAATCGTTGTTATGATAAACGATTTTTTATATACTCGCTCGCGAAATTCTCGCATTAAAATTAATCCTATATTTCTCATAATTAAAGTGTCTGTTTTTAGTTTTCCGTTTTCCGTTTTCCGTTTATTATAGTGTTCCGTTTACGGCCCGAATAAAGATGTCGTTCATCGAAGGGATAGTTTCAATGAATTGTCGCATCTCAACTGTGTCGTTTATAAGTGCTACCACCGAACGAACATCCTCGTTGCGCTCGATATGCACCTTCAACGAGGAGTATCCTGTTGTGTTATCCTCCTGTGCAAGAATTTCGCATACCCCTTCAAGTCGCTCTGCGAGAGCCTTGCCATCGCCCTTATACTGCACTGAGAATATGTTTCCTCCATGTGCACGGCGAATATCATCAACCCTACCCGAAAGAATGTTGTGCGACTTGTTGATAAGGGTTATATGGTCGCAAATCTCCTCAACGGAGGACATATTGTGTGTAGAGAATATCACAGTTGCTCCCTCATCGCGCAGTCGCAAAATCTCCTCTTTGAGAAGGTTTGCATTAATCGGGTCGAATCCCGAGAACGGCTCATCGAAAATAAGGAGTTCTGGGCGGTGGAGTACCGTTACGATAAACTGTACCTTCTGCGCCATACCCTTCGACAAATCTTCGACCTTCTTGTTCCACCAATCCTCGATTTCAAGACGCGTAAACCACTCCTTCAATCGCAAAAGGGCTTCGTGGCGCGACAACCCTTTGAGTTGGGCAAGGAATAGGGCCTGTTCACCAACCTTCATTTTGCGATATAGACCTCGCTCTTCGGGTAGGTAGCCGATGCGGAAGATATCCTGCTGCGTTATGGGCTTACCATCGAAGAGGATTCGCCCCTCGTCAGGCAGTGTGATGCGGTTGATGGTGCGGATAAGTGTTGTCTTGCCGGCGCCATTCGGACCGAGCAGACCATAGACCGAGCCACGCGGTATCTCGACCGATACATCATCGAGTGCGGTGTGTGCCGAGAATCGTTTGGTTATGTGTTCGGCAGTGATAATGTTGCTCATACACTTAAAAATTTTTGTTAATAGTAGTGCAAATATATAAAAATATATTATCTTTGCGTAGTATAGCGAGATATTTTGCTCGCATAAATTAGACGCAGGAGTTGTAAGATAACTACAAAAAATGGGAGAGAAAACAGTTTTAGTATCGGGAGGTGCGGGCTATATTGGCTCGCATACTGCAGTTGAGTTGATTAATGCAGGGTTGAATGTTGTCGTAGCCGACAATCTCTCCAATTCCGACATGTCGGGTGTGAAGGGTGTACGCAAAATTACAGGTGTAGATGTGCCTTTCATCAATGTTGATTGCTGCGACAAGGAGGCTTTTCGCAAGGTCTTCGAACATTATGAGTTCGACTCAGTAATACACTTTGCGGCATTTAAGGCTGTGGGAGAGTCGGTGGCAGATCCGATGAAGTACTATCGCAACAACCTTGTTTCGTTTATGAATGTGGTGGATTTGATGCGCGAGTACAACCGCCATAACATCGTATTCTCCTCATCGGCTACGGTATATGGTGAGGCTGACGAGTTGCCCGTTACGGAGCAGACTCCGCGCAAGCCTGCGACCTCTTCGTATGGCAATACAAAGCAGATGTGCGAGGATATTTTGCGTGACTCTGTGACGGCGTATAGCGATTTGAGAGGTATAGCTCTGCGCTACTTCAATCCTATTGGAGCGCACCCATCGGCATTGATTGGCGAGCTGCCTCGCGGAGTGCCACAGAACCTTGTTCCATTTATCACACAGACCGCTGCGGGCGTTCGTGAGTGCCTTTCGGTTTTTGGCGATGACTACGATACTCCCGATGGTTCGTGCTTGCGCGACTACATCGATATCGTAGATTTGGCAAAGGCGCATGTGGCTGCTATCAAACGAATGATTGACAATAAGAACAAGGAGCGTTACGAGATATTCAATGTTGGCACAGGTCGTGCAGTATCGGTATTGGAGTTGGTAAAGACCTTTGAGTGCGTGAATGAGTTGAAGCTAAACTACAAGATAGCACCTCGCCGTGCGGGCGATGTGGTGGCTATTTGGGCGGATACATCGCTTGCCAACGAGGAACTTGGCTGGAAGGCAGAGCGACCACTTGACGAAACACTCCGTTCGGCTTGGGCTTGGGAGAAATATATTCGCGGAATAGAATAAACGGAAATCTGAAAACAGAAAACTATATGGAGTACAAGGTAAAATTACAGGAATTTGCTCCGGCATTGACCGAGGCTGAGGTTGCAGCAGAGGTTGCACGCATCAAGGAGTTGTCGGCACGCAATTGTCGTAAGGAGGTCTATGCTTTTGCCCTTTCGGCAGTCGATTTAACAACATTGACTTGCAATGATTCTGTTGAATCGGTGTCGGCATTTGCTAAGAGGGCGGTGGATTTTTATGTAAAGTATCCCGAATTGGCTAATGTTGCTTCAATTTGTGTATATCCATCGTTTGTAGAGACTGTTGGTTTGGCTGTTGATGGTTCGCCCATGCGAATCACAAGTGTAGCAGCCGGATTCCCCGCATCGCAAACCTTCCTCGAAGTGAAGATGTTGGAGGTGGCAATGGCTATCGAAAATGGCGCAGACGAGGTGGATATAGTGATGAATGTGGGCAAGGTTTTGACCGGTAACTACGATGAAGCTGCCGCCGAGGTTGAGGTTATCCGTCAGGAGATGGGTGCAGATACCATATTGAAAGTAATTCTCGAAACGGGAGCACTCAAAACTCCACAATTGATTCACGATGCTTCACTGTTGGCGATGTTGGCAGGTACCGATTTTATCAAGACCTCAACGGGCAAGATTGATATTGCAGCAACGCCTGAGGCGGCTGTTGTGATGTGTCGTGCTATCAAGTTATTCCACGAGAAGACGGGAGTGAAGGTGGGCTTCAAGGCTGCGGGAGGCGTTCGTACACCTGAGGATGCAGCGTTGTACTACACCATCGTTGAGGAGATTCTTGGCGAGGAGTGGCTTACAACAGATTTGTTCCGTATCGGAGCATCTTCGGCGGCAAACAACCTCCTTTCAGCGGTTTTGGGCGAAGATGTTAAGCACTTCTAAATACAATAATCTACACAAAAAAGAGTTGCAGCGAAGATAGTTCGTTGCAACTCTTTTTTGTAGGCAGAAATTAATCCTCAATCTCCAACGAGCCATCTGCTCGCTCTACCACTCGCACCGATGTTACTATTGGCGAGATGTTGAGCAAGTTGTTCCAAGGAGTATCTTCCTGTGCGGTTACACTAAATCCCTCTTCTTCGGTGTCATCGCCTATGGCCAAGACCTTTCGGTTCTTGTCAGTAAGCTTTACTACACCCTTTACCCAATATCTGAAATTATAGACACGATTTAATTCGGGAACGAACTCCGTATTAGGTGTTATAGTGATTGTTATGGTCAATGCACAAGGATATGTTATATTCTCAATCGGTAGTTCGGCATTAACTTTTGCTTGGTTGGATACTATTGACGAGGAGAGGTCTAATGATTGATGGTCGAGACCAATACAGGTTACTGTTATATTGGCCGCTTCGCGAAGGTCTTTGCTTAGGTGTACCTCAGCAAATTGTTCGGCGAACGCTACATGCTTCACTTCGCTCGGATTTAATTCGTCATCAATTTTGTCATCGTTGCTGCATGCAAAGCACAGCATTAGAGCCAAGATGGCCATAGGTGTGTAGAATTTAACTCTTTTCATACTATTTGTAATTTGTTTGTATGTTTGTTATAGCAAAAATCGAACCTTTTTTATATCTTTGCATTATGGCAAAGCAGAGTATAAATAAGACTAATGCAGCACGACTGCTTGATAGGGCTAAAATAAACTACGAATTGATACCATACGAGGTTGATGAGAACGACTTGGCTGCAACTCATGTGGCGGAGTCGCTCGGAGAGCCTATTGAAAGGGTATTTAAGACATTGGTATTGAAGGGTGACCGCACAGGGCACTTTGTCTGTGTTATTCAGGGCGACAAAGAGGTAGATTTGAAGTTGGCAGCAAAGGTTTCGGGCAACAAAAAGTGCGACCTTATACCGATGAAGGAGTTGTTACCAACTACGGGTTATATCCGAGGAGGTTGCACCCCGATTGGCATGAAAAAGCCTTTTCCTACATTTATCGATGAGTCGTGCCTGCAATTTGATTATATCTATATAAGTGCCGGCCAACGAGGATTGCAGCTGCGCCTTTCACCAATAGATTTGATAAGTTACACCAACGCTAAGACCGAAAATTTAACATTGTAATTATATGCCAAAAATATCAATCATTGTACCTGTACACAATACAGCCGACCTACTTCCACGATGCGTAAATTCGCTGACCGCACAAAAACTATCCGATATCGAGATTATTCTTGTTGAAAACTGCTCGACAGACAACTCGTTGGAGGTGTGCAAAACTTTTGCAGAGGGCGATAATCGCATAAAGGTTATAACTATTGAGCAAGGCGACCCTTCGATTGCCCGTAATGAGGGTGTTAAGGTTGCTACGGGCGATTATATTGGCTTTGTCGATAGTGATGATTTTGTGTCGCCGGATATGTACAATGATATGTATAGTCTGGCGATTCAACACGACTTAGGATTAGTTTGTTGCACCTTTCACATGGCATACGATGATGGCAGTACAAAGTATCGACTTCCCAACGATGGTTCGATTAGAATTCTCACTGCCAAAGAGATAACGATACTTAACCTTAACGACAAAATCTCTAAGGTTTTTCCCACTATTCTTGCTAAGCGCGAGCTATTTAATGGCTTTACAATTCCCTCGGCAATGTACTTTGAGGACAGAGCCTCTACACATCTTCTGATGGCTCGTTCGGGTAGGGCAGCCGCAATCAATAGAGCCTATTACAGTTATTACTCTCGTCAAGATAGCCGTATGCATGTTCAACATGACAATTTTAGGCGAATGTGCGATTTTATCCGTGCAACATATTGGCGATTGGAGTTTATTCGTGACAGTGAGCTATTTACCGATAAGGAACGCATTGAGGTATCGAGCCGATGTGCAGAACAGTATCTGCGCAAGTTGCGTCATCTGTTAAGGCTTGCCGACAATGCCAAGAGTAGAGCAATAGCCAAAGAGTGGTGCAGCAAAATAGACGAGATTATACCGCAAGGTGTACGCCTACCATTGAGGGCGCGTATTATAAGATGGTATATAGAGAAATTTGTGATTTAGTTCAAAAGACCTATACGCTGCTTAATCCACTCGATAATCATCTTTTGTCCCACAGGACTTGCCATGTCTAATGAGTTGAAACAGCCGAATTTGCACTCTTTGTTGCGAGAGAAGAGAGCCAACTTCTTGGCGATATAATCGACTCCTTTCTTGGGTTTCAGATAGAATAGGTTGCCCTTCACCGGTCGCAACTCGCATCTTCCTGCCATATATAGCGAAAGATATTGCAACTCCTGAGGATTGAATTGCGAAGCGTGACGGAAGCGATGCGAGATATTGCGTTCAATCTGATATGTGTAGGAGGAGAACAACACCTCGTATTCTGTGCGCAACAAGCCTCTTGGCGTGTGGTCTATCTTCAAGAAGAATCGTCTGTTGCCGAGTATGGCTGCCGCATTCAACATTGTCTCTTTGAACGATACGACCTTTGTCCCTCCGGTTCGGTATTTGAATAGTCGAGTGAGTTGTGTAAACCAAAACGACTTCTTTTGGGCATAGCAAACCAACTTGTTCTCTCCGGCGAAGAAGTCTGCAGGTGTAACGGGTGCACACAGCACGAAATCATCGTTGAACTCTATGAATTTGTCGCTCAATCCCGGTATGCGCCATGTCATCGACTCGATAGATATGGAGTTAAAGGTTGGCAGATAGTGCTCGTAGCCTCGAAATATGGTCTTGTGGTCAACTATTTCAATCGGAATATAGCCCTGTGGAAAGTGTTGCTCCAAAAAGGGTTCTAAGTTGGGATTTTGCTCGTCTGTAACAATAAAAATTTTGTTAATCCATGGTGCAAAACGGTTGATTGATGCTACGCAGTAGAATATCTCGCCAAGATTGCTGAAACGGGTGTCGCCGGCAACATTCTCCTCGGCAAAGTGCTTTTGCGTGCCGAACCGTTGTCGTTTGGCTCTGTGTCGAGGGTCGTCACCATCAACCCAAGTTATGACGGCATCTATCTTTTCGCTCATAACTCGTATTTTGATTTTTGAGGGAATCGCTCCTCGAAAGCATCGAGCAGAGCCTTTCGCAACTCCGTATAACGCTCCTCAGAGAGTTGTACATCGTTGATACAGGCAAGTTTATGGGTAGGGTTCTTTATAAATCCTGTCAATCCGCTAATGGTACTTATACCCACCGAAAAATGCCTCTTGGAGTGGCGTTTGTTTATGAGTTTACCCTTCAAGTACATATAGTCGAGGAATATGTACTGGGTAAGGTTGTCCTTTGTTCTGACGCGTGTCATTAGAGATAGAATCTCGCTCTTATTGCTATTATACAACTCTTCACACTCGCTTTTTAACATTGGAGAACAGATATGTTGTGGACGAAGAAAGAGAAGTGTCCTATCGGAGCGCCCTAAAACTCTGCGCGCAAAACGGTCGGAGTTGCGACATATCGCTTTGAACATATCCCATACAAAGATGTGGTACGACATACCGATTATACCCTTACCATTGCGGAAAAAGTCGGTTGGTTCACATCGCTTCATCGGAAACATATCGTCATTGAAGTAGAGGTACTCTTCGTCTAACCCCTCTATACAATGTAGATGCATCTCGATAGGGTTGCTATTGAATACGGGCAGATACTCGGCAGGGATAATATCCTTGTGTAGTACCACATTTACCTCTTCGCGATTCACCCATTCGGGAACCTGGCTATCGTGCGAAACAACGAGGTGTACCTTGCGGATAAATGGCATATTTTCGGCTATACCACGAAAGAGGTAGCGTAGCGTTCCCCAATCTCGGAAGCGCTTTTCGAGTACAGGCTGATTGGTAAATCGTTCGTAGTCGCGTTGCCAAATCGGGTCCAACCCATTTACATATGTGATAACTATATCCACCTCTTAAATGTCCTTTTTCAGACAAAACATCTTATCTAACCACAAATATATAGGTTTAAATTCGAATTTCAAAGTATTTTATTGTTTTGCATCGCTTTTTCAAGTGGACTTATTGGTTTTTTTATATTACGATAGAAATTTTTGATTTGCGAAAACCCAAAATTTACATTAACTTTGCCTTAACAGAAGATAGGAAAGATTATGAAGGTATCTCTTAAAACAAACATTATTATCGATTTTGCAATGTTTCTTGCAATGGCGGTTACAAGCATTAGCGGTATCGTAATAAAAGTTGTCGCTCCGTTGCGCCGCGTGGCTCATGAGGCTTGGGTGCGAGATGCAGCATCGTGGGTGTTGAGTTGCGGACGCCGCATGTGGGCAAATATCCACCTCTGGGCAGGCGTTGTATTGCTTGTGCTGCTTGTGTTGCATATCGTGCTGCACTGGTCGGCAATAGATGGTTTCTTCAAGAAGCACATCAAAAGCAGTGCTTGGCGTGCAATGCTCTATTTCGTGCTGTTTGTGTTGTTGGTGCTTTCAGTTGTGCCTTGGATTTGGGCGCTGTAAATTTAATTGACAATTGATAGTTGACAATTGACAATTATAGGTAATTTTTAATTCTTAATTTTTAATTTGAAAAGTTATGGCTACGAAGTTTTATAAATGTGCCACATGTGGCAATGTTATTTAGAAAGTTGTTGATTCGAAGGTTCCTGTGGTTTGTTGTGGTGAGAAGATGCAGGAGTTGGTACCTAACACAGTTGATGCAAGCAACGAGAAGCATGTTCCCGTTGTAACACGCATTGACGATTGCCACATCAAAGTCGAGGTTGGTAGTGTGGCGCACCCGATGTTGCCGGAGCACCATATCGCCTTTATCTATGTTGAGACCGAGAAGGGCGGTATTCGTGTCGATTTGACCGATAAACCGGAGGCGGTAGTCTGCGTATGCGATAGCAAGCCTATTGCAGTTTATGAGTACTGCAACTTGCACGGCTTGTGGAAGACAGAGTTGTAGAAAATATCTGCTTGTCAGTGAAAACCAACCTCGTAAGGGTTGGTTTTTTGTTAATTATTATTACCTTTGTGGTATTATGAGAAACTTACTGAAAAATTTGGGCTTTTGGATTCTTGTGGCAATGGTCGCAGGAGTTGTGGTTGGTGCAGTTATGGGTGATGGCGCGAAGATATTTGCTCCACTTGGCTCGCTCTTTATTCAACTTATCAAGATGTTGGTTGTGCCGCTGGTTGCGGTATCGATTGTTTCGGGTGCAGCATCACTCGGTAGTAGCCGTTCGGCGGGCAAAATAGGCGTTACAAGCATTTTGTATATTCTGCTCACAACCGTTATCTCTATTATTATTGCAATTGTTGCAGGTGCTGTTTTTAAGCCGGGTGCAGGATTGAGCGCCGAGGGCATAGCCTCTATTATGGCAAATGCTTCGACAGAGCAGGCGGCAGCCACCGAACTCTCGTTTTGGGATACCGTTATAGGTATGATTCCGACAAATCCTATTCAGGCATTTGCTGAGGGTAACATCTTGCAAATCATAATTTTCGGGCTATTTCTCGGTTTCGGTATTGCGGCTATCGAGGAGCAGAAGCGCACGAAGGTTGTCAATGGTTTGAACTATATACTCGAAGCCCTGATTTGGTGTATTGGCAAAGTGATGTTGGTCGCACCGCTTGGCGTCTTTGGATTGATGGCAGAGGCGATGGGAACATTCGGCTTCGATATTCTCTTGAAGGTTGTAAATCTGTTGTGGGTGGACTTGTTGGCTGTGGCAGTTATGGGCTTGCTGATATATCCTCTGACGGTGATTTTCCTCTCGAAGGTTGGTATTAAGACCTTCTTCCGCGAGATGATGCGACCACAAATTGTAGCCTTCTCGACAGCCTCTTCGATGGCAACGCTTCCTGTGACGATGGGGGCGTGCGACAATATGGGTATCTCGAAGCAGGTTTCGGGCTTTGTGGTGCCACTTGGCGCAACAATTAACATGACGGGAAATGCGATTTACTACACCCTTGTAGCGATGTTCTTTGCACAGTTCTATGGTATCGAACTCGGTATGGCTCAGTATGTTGCTATTGCTGTTACTGCATCGCTCGGCAGTATTGGTCAGGCAGGTGTTCCGGGACCAACTTTGATGGTTGTAGCAGTGCTTGCGGCGGCGGGTATTCCGATTGAGGGATTGCCATTGCTATACGCCCTCGACCGCATTTTCGATATGATTAGAACGGTGCTGAACATTACGGGCGATGCCGCTTGTGCAGCTGTGACAGATAGATTTGCAACTAAACCAATAAACTAATATATTATGAAAAGACTTTTTACTGTTTTGTTTGCGTTGTTTGCCGTAGCAACCATTTCGGCACAACAGATTACCGAAGAGGCGAAGCACCGAGCTGCTGAGCTTGTTTCGAAGATGACCATCGAGGAGAAACTTGACTATATCGGTGGTTACAAAAGATTCTATATTCGTGCCATTCCACGCTTGGGTATTCCAGAAATTCGCATGGCTGATGGTCCACAAGGTGTGCGTAATAACACCAAAAGTACAATGTTCGCTTCGGGTGTTGCCGTAGCAGCAACCTGGAACAGAGAGGCTGTACACAATATGGGCATTGGCTTGGGACAAGATTGTCGTGCGCGAGGTGTGCATGTTCTGCTTGGTCCGGGTGTAAACATATACCGTTCACCGCTTTGTGGTCGTAATTTCGAGTATTTTGGTGAGGACCCATATTTGGCAGCGCAAACAGCTGTTCAGTATATTAAAGGTGTCCAAAGTCAGGGTGTTATGGCTTGTATCAAGCACTATGCTGCAAATAATCAGGAGTGGGACCGCCACCACACTTCGTCAGATGTAGATGAACGCACTCTGCACGAGATTTACCTTCCTGCTTTCCGTGCTGCGGTTGAGGAGGCAAATGTTGGTTCGCTGATGGCATCTTACAACCTTATTAATAATGTTCATGCGACCGAGAATACCTATCTTAACATTGATGTACTGCGCAAAATGTGGGGCTTCGAGGGTATATTGATGTCGGACTGGAATGCCACATATTCGGCTATCAACGCTGCAAATGGTGGTCTTGACCTCGAAATGCCAAGCGGAAAGTTGATGAATAAGAAGCATCTTACACAGGCTATTGCCGATGGTGTTGTGGATATTCGCACTATTAACACAAAGGTGCAGAATATTCTACAAACTCTTATTGCATTCGGATTCTTTGACCGACCACAAAAAGACGAGACACTTGGCGAGCGCAATCCATTCTCGGATAACGCTTCGTTGGAGCTTGCGCGAAATGGTGTTGTTATGCTCAAAAATGATGCTATTTTGCCACTCAAAAAGGGTAAGGTCACTGTCGCAGGCATGATGTCGCAGGTTGTCCCTACGGGAGGTGGCAGCGGCTTCGTTCACCCATTCGAGACCTGCTCGGTAGCAGAGGGCATCTCGCAAGTGGAGGAGTATAAAACAGTGGTGTTGGATAATATCTTGTCGTACTCATTGGAGGAGAAGTTTTTTACCTCCTCAGATCTCAAAAATCCAGGCTTAAAGGCTGAATACTTCAATAATAAAACTCTATCAGGAGAGGCCGTATTGGAGCGCGTGGAGAAGCAGATTAAGTATAATTGGAAGAAGGGTTCGCCAAAGAAGGGTGTTGTGAGTGCTGATGGTTTCTCGATTCGTTGGAGTGGTGTATTTTGTAGTCAGAGCGATGGCGAGTATGAGTTTGTGCTCTCGGGAGATGACGGCTACCGTATGTTTATCAACGATGAAGAGGTAATGGGACACTGGGGGAATCACTCTCGAAGCACTCGTACATATACTCTCTCTGCAAAGGCAAAGCGCAAGTACGATGTTCGTATTGAGTATTACGACAATTCGAGCGATGCCTTAATTTCGTTCTACCATAACAATACAAATAGTTTTGTAAAGAGCAATGTCAAGGCACTGAAATCGGCTGATGCCGTTGTTGTTTGTGTCGGTTTTGACTCCTCAACCGAAAGAGAGGGGCGTGACCGTATCTTTGAACTTCCATTCGAGCAGGGCAAACTTATTAATCAGATTGCTGAGGTTAATCCAAATGTGATAGTCGTAGTAAATGCCGGCGGTGGCTT
Organism: Alistipes sp.; assembly: GCA_045596245.1. Classification (GTDB taxonomy): domain Bacteria; phylum Bacteroidota; class Bacteroidia; order Bacteroidales; family Rikenellaceae; genus Alistipes. The sequence continues at coordinate 13,457 of JAZOBZ010000072.1, forward strand.
CGAGATGGAGAGTTGGATTAATAGCGCCAAAGCGGTTTTACTTGCGTGGTATCCGGGACAAAAGGGAGGTCAGGCTATTGCTGAGATTATTTCAGGTAAACTCTCACCGAGTGGACATCTGCCAATCTCTATCGAGCGAAAATTGGAGGATAATCCAACATATGGCAACTACTATCATAACCTCGATGTAACAGTGCGCGCGAACCCTTACAAGCGTGTGAACTACAAAGAGGGAGTCTTTCTTGGCTATCGTGGCTACGACCGTAAGGAGGTGAAACCTCTCTTCCCATTTGGCTTTGGTTTGAGCTACACTTCGTTTGAATATAAGAATTTCAAAGTATCATCCTCGGAGAACGGCTATCTTGTGGAGTTTGATGTAACCAATGTAGGTGCAATGGACGGTGCGGAGGTTGCTCAGGTCTATGTAGGTTTGAACGACAAGAGAGTTCCGCACCCTATAAAGGAGTTGAAGGGCTACGACAAGAAGGTTATCAAGAGAGGTGCAACAGAGCACTTTGCGATAGAGTTGCCTTACAAGAATTTGAGCTACTACGATATATTCTCGCATAATTGGGCAGATGCTTCAAAGGATGTGACAATCTATGTGGGCTCATCTTCGGTGGATATTCACTACACGCAGATAGTCAAACGATAGTATTACAACTAATCACACAATGCTAATGGCTAATGGCTAATAGCTAAATTATTATGGAACAGACCGAATATTTCGATACATTTGAGAACAACCTCTTGAAGGAGTTGTTACGCCTTTGCACTTCGCACAAGATGTTGGCAGGTACACTCCTCTCATCGGAGGATATTGACGAACGTTGGAAGGAGTATGCTCCCGAGTATATGGCAGATGCCGTACCTCAGGTAAATACCTTTCCAGCTGCCGCTATTGCGTGGGCAGGATATGTCGGAATGGCAGTGGCACACCGCTGGGACGAGGATTGGGCGACTTACGCCACCGAGCCATATTCAGCACTACACGGCGCAGAGGGTTTTGACGATATGGACGAGCATATCGTACAAAATATCTTGGGCTTGTCGCTCGAAGATGAGTCATCGCAGAAGATTGAGGATATGATGCGCCGCTGCGCAAATACGGCAATAACCTATATCCGCCGTGAGGAGGTTGAGGCACAGAGCACCAAGGCGTTTTATATCTTTGCCCGCGCGACTCGTGTTCTGTTCCGTATAGGTGCTGCAATGGAGTTGCACCGACTCGGCTATAAGTTCGAGAAGGTCAATCTCGGAGAGCAGCTGTTAAGTTAGAATCGTTTTAATATAGCGTATATCTCAAAGACGAAACCTGCTACAATAACTATTGGAGCAAGGGTGATTCTTCGCCACGAGAATATCTCGTAGTGAAACTCCTCGGGGGTTGCCTCGCCACCTCCCGACATCAGTATAAGACCTACAATAATTAAAAGTGCTCCCACAAGTATCAGCACATAGTTGCGCATTGTGAGGGGCATCGCCTTGTCGTTCTTGTCATCTATTTTATTAAACCACTTTTTCATATTTGTTTGCTTTTAGAGCCTATTAACTTTTTCTATTTTCCGAGCCCCTATCCTTGTCAAGGCACAAGTTTTTTAAGGAGTTTAGGGAAATGAGGGAATTTAGGGAGTGCGCTGCAAGCTCTTAACTCTCCGTTTTAATCCTGCTGCGCAGGCTTTTCACTGCTCCGTCTCGGCATAGTCTGCAAGCTGCCTCTGCTCTCGACTTAATCGCAGCGGTCCATTTTCCGTTTCTCTCGTCTCTCGTCTTTCGTCTCTCGTCTAATAGAGGTATATCTTGTTCGTCTTCATATTTACAAAACGATTTACAACCGGCAAGGTGCAAACCACCGCAACAGCAACGCCCGTCACAACTATTATAGCTGCAAATATGCCAGCCTCCTCCCATTTCGGGAAGATGCCTATGCCTGGCACAACATAGTCGAGTCCAAAGAGTGTACCGCCAAGCAAAATTGCTGCTAAAATACCCGCTACAAAACCCTGTAACGCACTTTTGCCAACAAAAGGTCGCATGATAAACCATTTTGTCGCACCGACAGCCTTTAAGGTGTTTATTAATTCGCGTTGTGCATAGACAGCCAAGCGAACCGTATTATTCAACAATACGAACGACACAATCAGCAGTGCACCTCCGAATACTAACATTATAAATTGCATAATGTCGAGCGATGAGTGCATCTCCTCGATAAAACTTTGTGGATAGGTTACGAAATCTACCCCCTCAATCTTTCGTGCCGCCTCGGCGAACTCTTCGAGCTGGGCTTTATCTGCCGAGAGTGCCGAGAGGGTAACATCGTATGAATCGGGTAGGGGATTCTCGCCCAAAATCCCCTTGATATCGACATTAAATACACGCTTAAACTCCTCGTCTTCTGCCTTATCTTCTTTCGATACAAATTTCAGCGAAGCGACCATATCACTCTCTGCCAAGCGTACCGCCACTGTATCACGCTCTGCCTCCGAAAGGCCATCTTTCAACTCCACAATCATCGTTACACTCTCGCGCATACGCTTTGTGGTTGTGAAGAGGTTTGCCATAATAAAACCTATCGCACCGAGCAAAAAAAGCACGAGCGTCATACTTATAGTTGAGGTAGCATACGAAAAGCGAACTCTACGCGATATGTTTCTTTGTGCAACAGCCATAGTATCTGTGAATTATTGTTATTATGAGTGCGAAGATAATCAAAATTGAGCAAATAAGTGTTATCGCCTCTGCCAAACCCCAATTTGGAGCACGGAAACGCCACTCTACGGTGTGTGTGCCTTCGGGCAAAACCATTGCACGGAGAAGATAGTCCGCACGGAACGAATCGCAAGGCTCGCCATCGAGGTATGCCTGCCAACCTTTATCATAGTAGATTTCTGAAAATACCGCCACGCCTGTACCTCCCGCAAGGGTGTATTCATAAACAAGACGATTTGGGCGATACTCTTTGAGTTCAATGACTCCGTTACCCTCAATTTGTGGTCGTGGAGCACCAACCTCTGCTACGGCAGTAGTTTTGAGGTCCACAACGCCAAGTGCAGCCAACTCCTCTTCTGCGTTCTCGACAATCTCTATATTTTGCACAAACCAAGCCGCCCCATTTGCTGTTGTACGCTCCACGACATCACCCTCGCGAGTGATGATATACTTGGTGTTGAGCATATCGAGTACCGCCTCGTTGCCCTTGTTGAGATAGTAATCAATCAAATCCTGATAACGCCCCATCTTTGCGCCGTGATAGCCTCCGACCGAACGGTGGAACATAGAGGTTGTAGCATCGTTAAACGGCGACACCGAGAGGTTGAATACACGATAACCAAGTTCTGTATCTGCCATAATCTGCTTGTCAGCATCGGTTGGCCGTATCTCGGTATTACGCTTTGCTACGAATGTTTCGTATGGCACATAGCGCAGATTGACAGGCAAAATATCCACAACAACAAGTATCGCTATTGCTGCCAATGCACCCAAACGCCACTTTTTGTCTATGCGTACCGCAACCAACAAGAGTGCTGCCGCAAGAGCGATAAATAGGAGCGAACGCCACGCATCAGATGATAGTATCGAAGCTCGCTCGGCAGCCATCGCATCGGCGACACGATAGCCGAGTTCGGTGTGCATACCGCGTGCAATATAGTTCTCGCCACCCTCCATACCTTGTAGCATATAGCGGAACTGCTCGCTCATCATCTCGCCATCTTGTTCACGACCGAAATCAAACAACGAAGAGCCTCCTACCGCAAAAACCAGACAGATGCCCGCTACAACGCCTGCCGAGATGGCAATAGCACGAGTGAGCAACTTTTTATCCTCCCACCTTTGGTAGAGTTGCCACAATGCCACGCCGGCCAAAAGAGGAACGCTCCACTCGATAACAACCAAAGCGGTTGATACGGCACGGAATTTATTGTAGAGAGGTAGGTACTTGAAGCAAAATTCGGTAAATCCCATAGCGTGATAACCCCACGACATAAACAGGGCAAGAAGTGTTGCAGCCAACACCCACCAACGGTCACGCGGAGCAGCAAGAATCAATCCTAACAATGCCAAAAATATCACCACTGCACCGAGATATGTAGGTCCTGCTGTGTATGGTTGTTCGCCCCAATAGGTCGGGAGTTGTTGTGCCACACGCTTATCGACACCTACCTCGTTCAGCGCCTTCGCCACATCTCCATCACGCGAAAATGTTGCACCCGAATCTCCGCCCATAAAGTCGGGAATAAGCATATTCCAACTCTCCCCGATGCCGTAACTCCACGCCGTAGCGTAGTCTATATCTAAACCTTTACGGTCGCCTTCGGCTGCAAGTGCGCTTCCGCCACGCACTGTATCGGAGGTGTGTTGCATGGTGTAGTAGAGTGGCGCAAAATTTGCTCCGATGGCCAAAATTGCTGCACCAACCAATACAGCAGTGCGCTGTGCAAAACTTTTGCACACCTTGTTTTTTATTGCAAAAACTGCTTCGGAAACAAAAAGAATTGCGGCAACCAAGACAAAGTAGTAGGTTATTTGTGGGTGGTTTGCTCCCGCTTCGAGCGAGGCAAAAAGAGCCGTTAAGGCACCTCCAATCCACATATTACGGCGCAAAGTGTGGTGTATTGCACCGAGCATTGCAGGGGCATATATCAACGCCCACATCTTGGTAATGTGTCCGGCACCGATAATCAGGAAAAAGTAGGTCGAAAGACCGTATGCCAAACCTACAACAATACCAACCCATGCCGACATACCCATTAGCAATGCCATCACAAAGGCGGATAACATTGCGAAGAATACCATCGAAGCAGGGGCTGCAAACAACGACTGCACCCAATCTACTGAGCGTTTAATGATTTGTGCCGGGTATTTTATGTTAATTTGGTAGGCGGGCATACCGGAAAACATTGCGCCTGTCCATTGAGGGTCTTCATCAAAATCTGCTCTACACTCACGAATATCGCGCGACATGCCGTCAAATTGGCGGATATCGTGTTGTGGTAATACTCTTCCCTCCAACTGTGGAGCAAAACCTACAATCGAAACCACTCCAAAGAGTAGTATCGCCATTACTGTCGGTAGAGCATTGCGTAATATTTTCTGAAAACTTTTCATATCGATTTCTAAAATAACGCTCAAAGTTAGAAAAAAATTCCCTTTTTGGGGCAATTCTCTCGAAAATTCACTATCTTTGTTCAAAGATAGGACTTTTATGACAACTACATTAGACCAAATACGCCGCCCGATAGAGGGATATATTGAAGAATTTGACGCCTTTGTTCGCAAAAATTTCAGCGAAACAAAAGGAACTCTTATCGGCGATATGCTTGAATATGTGCTCTCTTCACGAGGCAAAGGGTTGCGCCCTATTGTTGTTATGCTTGCCGCCGGTGCAACTTCGGCTACGGGAAACTTCGGTAAGCGCACAATGTTGGCCGCAATGTTGGTAGAGATGATACATGTGGCATCACTTATTCATGACGATGTAATCGATGAGTCGAACTTGCGGCGTGGCAAGGCATCGGTAAATGCTCGTTGGCAGTCGCGCAATGCGGTGATAATCGGCGATTATATCCTTGCCCGAAATATGAATATTGGTCTGCAAAGTGGACAATACGACCTGCTTACGCATATTATAGGGGCAATGTCTTCGTTGTGCGAGGGAGAGTTAATTCAAAGCGACCACGCCTCGAAGATGGACACCTCACGCGAAAATTATCTCGATATAATCTACAAAAAGACCGCCTCGCTCTTCTCGGTTTGTGGCTCGGTGGGTGCTATTTCGGTGGGTGCTTCACCAGAGAAAATAGCAGCGATGCGCACATTTGGCAAGATGCTTGGTATGGCTTTTCAGATAGTAGATGATATACTCGACTTTGTGCCGAACAATAACACCGGAAAACCCGCTGCCAACGACCTGAGAGAGCGTAAAATAACACTCCCGCTGATAGAGGTCTTGGAGCGAGTGTCGGAGGGGGAGAAGGAGGAGATTATGTACCATCTGCCACTTTGTGCCGAGAGTGAGGAGAGTGTGGCTTACATTCAGGGAAAAGTTGAGGAGTACAACGGTGTAGAACTTGCTCGCGAAACGGTACAGGCATACTTGCAACGCGCAATGTCGGCATTGTCTGTTTGCGGGGAGTCGGAGTACCGCAACTCGCTGTTGGCGTTGTGCGAATATGTAGTTGAGCGCGATAGATAAAACGGAAAACTTTTTATTAGAGAGTAGTGAGTAGTTGAAAAAAATTTTACATTTTGCATTCTGCATTCTGCATTTTGAATTTTGCATTCTGCATTAAAACTCTCGTCTCTCGTCTTTCGTCTCTCGTCTTAATACAAAAGAGACTTTTTATTTTTTAACCAATAAAACCAAAATTTTATGTCACAAAAACAAAATTCTAATGTGCCGGCAATCATCGTGTGTATTTTGCTCTTCGGTATGATTTCGTTCGTCACAAACTTGGCATCGCCAATGGGCGACATTCTTAAAAATCAGTTCCATGTAGCAAATTGGATGGGAACACTCGGAGTACTATGCAATTTTATTGCATACGCTATTATGGGTATTCCTGCTGGTAACCTCTTGCAGAAGAAGGGTTACAAATTCACTGCACTCGCTGCTGTGGCAATAGGTTTTACCGGTGTCGGTATTCAGACTATTGCAGGTCTTTTGGAGGGTAACCTCGCTTTTGGAGTATATCTGCTCGGAGCTTTCGTGGCAGGATTCTCTATGTGTATGCTCAATATCGTTGTTAACCCTATGTTGAACAAACTTGGAGGCGGTGGTAATCGTGGTAACCAGCTTGTACAGGTGGGCGGTTCATTCAATTCGTTGATGGGTACAGCTGTAATTTTCCTTACTGGTGTATTTGTTCCAAGCATTGTTGATGCAAAAATCAGTCAGGTGTTCCCATTGATGTACATTGCTCTCGCTATCTTTGCTGTGGCATTTGTGGTTATCCTTATGACAAAAATTCCTGAAAATCCATCGATTGGAGCAAAGGTTGAGGAGAAGTCGCAATATGGTCCTATGTCGTTCCGTCACTTCGTACTTGGCGCTGTTGCTATCTTCATCTATGTAGGTGTTGAGGTTGGCATTCCGAATGTATTACAGAAGTGGTTGCAGAATGGTGGTTTGCAGGTAGAATCGGGTGCTGAGGCTATTGCAGGAACGGTCACTGCTACATATTGGTTGCTTATGCTTGTAGGTCGTCTTTTGGGTGCTGCTCTCGGAGCAAAGGTTTCGGCTAAGAGTATGCTTATTGCCGTTTCGGGCGTGGGTTTGGTGCTCGTTTTGGGTGCGATGTTCCTACCACAGGTGGGTGTCAGTCTCCCTGTATTCAAGGGAACCGCAGGTTTTGGTTTGGCAGAGGTTCCTGTAAACGCAGCATTGCTTGTTCTTTGCGGTCTTTGCACCTCTGTAATGTGGGGTGGTATATTCAACCTTGCGGTTGAAGGCTTAGGTAAGTACACTGAGAAGGGTGCCGGTATCTTTATGGCAATGGTTTGCGGTGGAGGTATTCTTCCATTCGTTCAGAATGCCGTTGTTGATTGGACCGGTAGCTACCTTACAAGCTATTGGGTAATTGTTGCAGGTCTTGCATTCTTGCTCTACTACGCTTTGGTAGGTTCAAAGAATGTAAATAAGGATATCCCTGTTGAGTAGTAGTATTACAGATTTATATAAACAAATACTCCCCGAAGAGCAAATCTTCGGGGAGTATTTGTTTGTTTTATCTCTCTTTGAAATGGTATATTATTGCAGTTTTGCCGAAATCAGCGACATAAACTCCTCGCGGGTGCGTGGGTCCGAGAGAAATATACCGGTAAATGCCGAAGTAGTGGTTTTTGAGCCCTGCTTCTCCACGCCACGCATCTGCATACACATATGCGAAGCCTCGATAACTACCGCAACGCCCACAGGGTTCAACGCCTGCTGTATGCAGTCACGAATCTGCACAGTCAAACGCTCCTGCACCTGCAAACGGCGTGCGAAGCACTCCACAACACGAGCAATCTTCGACAAGCCGGTAATGGTGCCGTTAGGGATATAGGCAACATGCGCCTTACCCACAAATGGGAGCATGTGGTGCTCGCATACCGAGAACAACTCGATGTCCTTCACCACAACCATCTGCTTGTACTCCTCCTTAAACATTGCCGACTGCAAGATGGCTATCGGGTCCTGCTCGTAGCCCTTTGTAAGGTACGACCACGCCTTCGCCACACGCTCAGGAGTTTTAATAAGTCCCTCACGCTCAGGGTTCTCGCCGAGAAGGCGTAACACCTCTCGATAGTGATATTTCAGTTGTTCAATCTTTTCGAGGTCGTATTTATCCTCTCTTTCGTAATTTGCCATACTTCTAATTGATAATTGACGAATTGACAATTGATAATTAAAGGTAAAACGATTCGTTTTATTTAATTTAATTAGTTTTCCGTTTTCAGCTTTCCGTTTTCCGTTTGTAGGAACTCTACAAGTTTTGCCACTGCACGACCACGGTGCGAGATAGCGTTTTTCTCCTCTGCCGACATCTCGGCAAAGGTGCGAGTATCGCCCTCAGGAACAAACATCGGGTCATATCCGAAACCCTCTGTGCCCGACATGTGGTCAATAATCGAGCCCTCTACTTTGCCCTCAAAAAGATACTCCTTGCCACCGAGAATAAGTGCAATAACGGTGCGAAAGCGAGCCGAACGATTCTCCTCACCTTCGAGGTTTTTCAAAAGCAGGGCGTTATTTGCATCGAAATCGTGTGCATCGCCCGCATAACGAGCCGAGCGAACTCCCGGAGCACCACCCAAAGCATCGACCTCCAAGCCCGTATCATCGGCAAAGCAGTCGGCACCCGTGCGCTCATAGACATAGCGAGCCTTCTGCAAGGCGTTGCCTTCGAGTGTCTCGGCAGTTTCGGGGATATCCTCGGTGATACCGCACTCGCGCAGGGTTTTCAACTCGAAAGCCCCTTCAAGCAGAGCCTGCACCTCTCCCAACTTATGGGCATTATTTGTTGCAAAAATCAATTCTTTCATAGTAAAAATTGTTATGATTGGTAAATTTTACACCTTACTTGTGTCGTAAATGCTCACTTACGGTTAGGCTATTAGCCATTAGCCGACAAATAGGCTTCAATGTCGTTCTCAAAGTTTTTCTCCTTGGTTTCCATATCGCAACATTTAAGTTGATTCTATTTCTATTACTCTTTCACTTCTTCTGCTACTACATCTGTTGGTGCGGGGAGGAAATCACTTGCCTTTGCCTCAGAAATCACGCTACGACCAAGTTGACTTTCGAGTTGAACTCGTGCCGCCCTCGCTACGCTACCACCCTGACGAGCGATTGTCTTGTTCTGATTGAATCCACAAGGATTTTTCTGCTTTGACAACTCTGCTGTTGAGGCTTCTGCAAGTATATTGAGAGCCAACGCCACATTTGACATATTATCTCGTAAACTCTCCTTGTGTAAGCCCTTCAATGCTTTGTAGTCCTTGGTGCGCAATCCACTCCACGATTGAGTTATTATGTCTGTGAGCGTTGCATATTGCAAACCCTCCTGTACGCCCGTGCGCTTCCATTCGTCTGTAAGTTCTTTGCGTACCTCTATGCTCTTCAAGCGTTGGTTTATCCAAGCATCCGAATATCCCAAACGCTTGTAGTCTGCCATTGCTTGCTCGATAGACAACTCGGGGTCTTGCATTTGGTCTATACGCAGGCTCGCTACCTGCGCCATCCACTGCTTGAATGGCTCTGCTTTTGGCGAAGGTATAGACTGAATTAAACGGAATAACTGTTCTGTATCAGCAACATCCGTCAAACGCATTTTTCCATCGGCTGCGTGTAATTTCAACTGGTGACAATTTGTCACCGTTTCATTTCCCTCCTCCTTTAACCTCTGTTTGAGTTTATTCCAATACTTTCTTGAAGTTGTGTAATCTGTGCTATCGGTAAGCACCGCCACTACATCAACAATTGAGAAATACCACTTCTCCTGTTCGCTATCCCACGCAGTTCGCACCTTGTGCTTCTCAAATAACTGCAATGATTCTTTCTTTGTCATATCTCTTTTATTCTACTTCTCGTTCCCCTAATTTATAATAGTTTAGGGGAGGCGCTCGTTAGGGCAGAGGGTATTTACAAACCCTTAAAGTATTTAATTATAAAATGTTACAAATCTGCGCTCAATATCGGCGGTTACACTGCGCTCGGTACCCGCCATATTATCCTTATAAAGGATATCCATCTTGCCCGACCAGAGCGTTTTATCGGTGTAAACTAACGGCTCGGTCGCCTCGAACTCGATAATATACTCCATACTGTCCGTAGCATTCTCAGCATCTGTTGAGATACCCTTGCAGGTAGTATAGGTAAATTCGTAGAGCTCTTCCGTTGCGTTAAACCAATACTCCACCTCCGATTGCAGAGCGTTATAGTGTGGCGTTTGGTGGCTAACTTCGCACTC
>JAZOBZ010000073.1:0-8580 GCA_045596245.1 Alistipes sp.
TGGAACTATATGCACCACACCGTTGGTTACAAGAATATTGACCGTGAGATGACTGTTAAGAACAGTCAGTTTATGCAGCCATTGTTCGAGTTCTCGGGCGCATGTGCAGGTTGAGGCGAGACTCCATATATCAAGACCATCACGCAGCTCTACGGCGATAAGATGTTGGTTGCCAACGCTACGGGTTGTACCTCAATCTACTCTGGTTCAGCTCCTTCGACGCCCTACTGCACCAACTCTAAGGGTCAGGGCCCCGCTTGGGCAAACTCTCTGTTCGAGGATAATGCCGAGTTCGGTCTCGGTATGCACATCGGTAACGAGAAGATTCGCGAAAACTTGGCTTCGCTCGTAAACGAGGCTTTGGAGTGCGAGAAGTGCTCTGACGAGTTGAAGACCGTATTGAAGGAGTGGTTGGAGGTTCGTCACCTTGCAGCCAAGTCGGCAGAGGTTGCTCCGCGAGTTGTTGAGTTGTGCGAGGCTTGCGGTTGCGACAAGTGCAAGGCAATTCTCGAACACAAGGACTTCCTCGTGAAGAAGTCGCAGTGGATTATCGGTGGTGATGGCTGGGGCTACGATATCGGCTTCGGCGGTGTTGACCATGTATTGGCAACGGGCGAGGATGTAAATATCCTCGTAATCGACACCGAGGTTTACTCGAACACCGGTGGTCAGTCGTCTAAGGCTACTCCGGTAGGTGCTGTTGCGAAGTTCGCTTCGATGGGTAAGCGTATCCGCAAGAAGGATTTGGGTGCTATCGCAATGACCTACGGCTATGTATATGTTGCACAGGTTTCGATTGGTGCATCGCAGGCTCAACTCTTCAATGTATTGAAGGAGGCTGAGGCTTATCCGGGACCATCGCCCATCATCGCATACGCTCCATGTATCAACCATGGTATCAAGGGCGGTATGGCTCGCACTCAAACTATCGGTAAGCAGGCTGTTGAGTGCGGATATTGGCACTTGTGGCACTATAACCCACTTCTCGAAGAGGAGGGCAAGAATCCGTTTGTACTCGACTCAAAGGAGCCCGATTGGTCGAAGTTCCGCGACTTCTTGTTGAAGGAGGTGCGTTACACTTCGCTCCAAAAGACCTTCCCACAGGAGGCAGAGGAGTTGTATCAGGCAGCCGAGGAGAATGCAAAGTGGCGTTATGAGGGTTATGTGCGCCGTTCAAAGATGGAATTCTAAAAAATCGTTCTGATTGGTTCTTTTTGCACAAGCCGGCGGTCGCCAAATTCCTCACATAGGCTTACTATGCTGCGGATTTGTCGCCTAGCCTTGCACAAAAATAACCTAATCATCTCCGATTTTGAATAAGAGAAAAAGGGTGGTACTTGGTACTGCCCTTTTTGCTTGGCTTTCATCTGCTTAAAATTCAATTTTTGCTTTTTTGTATGTCTTGCACAAAAATAACCTAATCAAGCAGAGTTAGAGAGGCTCTTTTGTCTACTATTTTGGACCGATAAACAAAAACTGCTACGATTTTATCTACTAATTTTGACCAATCAGTCAGAAATATAGAGTTCTCCGTTTTGTGCTTTCCGTTTTTTTTGCGTACCTTTACGCAAAATATTGACTTTTACGAATTATGGATTACACAAAATATGATAAACCCGAAGTTGGTCGTGGCGTTGCCTTTGGTGTAAACGAGGCTGGCGAACCTTATGCAAGAGAGGCTCGTGGCTGTTTCCGCCTGCACGAGGAGCCTTGGCTCGGCGAGTACCCCGACAACTTCCCGACAGATATTTTCGAGGTACGCTTCAAGAATACTCGCCGTTCATTCTATCAGAATGTAAACAACTTATCATTGCAAATCGGCGACATTGTAGCGGTAGAGGCTTCGCCCGGACACGACATCGGCATCATCTCGCTCACGGGCGATATGGTGGCACGACAGATGCGCAGACTTGGTTTCAATCCACAAAATGGAGAATTTAAGAAGATTTACCGCAAGGCTCGCCCATACGACATAGAGAAGTGGCAGGAGGCTATCGCCCTCGAACACGAAACAATGATTCGCTCTCGCCAAATCGCAGCCGATATGGGCTTGGATATGAAGATTGGCGATGTAGAGTATCAGGGCGATAAGATTAAAGCTATATTCTATTACATCGCCGATGGTCGTGTCGATTTCCGTGAACTCATCAAGGTTTTTGCCGAGCAGTTCCATATCCGTATCGAGATGAAGCAGATTGGCGCTCGTCAGGAGGCCGGTCGCATTGGCGGTATCGGAGCGTGTGGTCGTGAGTTGTGTTGTGCATCGTGGGTGTCGAGTTTTTCGAGCGTAACAACAGGTGCGGCACGAGTACAGGACCTCTCGCTAAATCCATTGAAGTTGGCTGGACAATGCTCGAAGTTGAAGTGTTGCCTCACCTACGAATACGATGTCTATGCTGATGCTCGCCGTTCGATGCCTCGTTTGCGTGAGCCGTTGCAGGCTATCGATGGCGAATACTTCCTCGTCAAGAGCGATATCCTTGCTCACACTATGACATTCTCGACAAGCAAGGATTCGATGTCAAATTTGGTAACGATTCCGGTATCGCGAGTGCGAGAGATTCTCTCGGTAAATCGCAATGGCGGAAAGGTAGAGTCTATACTCGGCAAAGATTTTGAGCCACATGTCGATGAGCCGACATATCGCACAGAGGAGGATAGCATCACCCGTTTCGACAAGGCGAAGAAGCGCAAAAAGAAGAAGAATAAACATAATTTAGACGAGAGACGAGAGACGAGAGACGAGAGTAAAGAAAGCAACGCCAACAATGGTGGTCAAAACGCTCAAACTACTCACCAAGACAATCAAGGCGGTCAAGGCGGTCAGCAGGGCAACAATCGCCACAACAGACCGCACAGACACCACCATAATAACAACAAGCCTAAGCAAGAGTAGAATAATGAGAGGCAGTGTGCGTATTATAGTGGCTGTTTTGGCGATAGCGATGTGCAGTTGCCTTGCCCCACAAAATACACAGATGGTAGGTGTAGATATGCAGTCGTGGGATAGTGTAGAGAGCATTCAGTACGACAATATAGATACAATCTCGTTGCGCAACATCAACATTGCGTTACGCTACAACGACAATTTTAGACAAGCCTCCCTGCCACTCAAAATTGTGGTTACAACACCTGATGCACGCCGTTTCGAGGAGGTTATAGAGTTGCAGTTGCAACATCCGCACACCGCGCTTACAGTGGCGACAACCGAGAGTCTGCCATATCGGGCAGATGTTTTATTAAATCAAAAAGGGCTCTACACCTTCTCCTTCGAGCCACAATCAGCTGTGCGAGGTGTGGAGGCAATAGGAATAGAACTCTATTTAATTGACAATTGACGAATTGACAGTTGATAATTAAAGGTATTTTGTTTTTTAATTTAGCTAATGGCTAATGGTCAATAGCTAATGGCTTGGAAAATAATGGGAAAAGATAAACTTAGAAAATTTGCAGAAAACCTAACCTTCGAGTGTTTCGTGCAACCGGCATTTGAGGAGATGTTCCGCACCGACCACCCGTTGAAAGGTAATTGGCGCAGAGATTTTTTCCACAACGACAATCCGATAGTTCTCGAACTCGGTTGCGGCAAGGGCGAATATACCGTTGCCCTTGCAGAGCGCAATCCCGACAAGAATTTTATAGGCGTGGATATCAAAGGTGCCCGCATTTGGCGTGGTGCAAAGACCGCAACGGAGCGCAAAATGGGTAATGTGGGTTTCTTGCGTGCCCGCATCGAGTTTATAACATCACTCTTTGCCGAGGGCGAGGTTGATGAGATTTGGATAACATTTCCGGACCCGCAGTTGCGCACCAAGCGTGCGAAGAAGCGTTTGACCGCACCGATATTTTTGGAGTACTATGCCAAGTTGCTCCGCAAAGATGGCTGGATAAACCTCAAAACCGATTCGCAACACCTCTTCGCCTACACTTCGGCTGTAATCGAGAAGTTCGGTTTGAAGTGTGAGGTGGCAAATAACGATATCTACGGTTCGGGCTACGCTGACGAGGTCTTGTCGGTAAAGACTGCCTACGAGCAGATCTATCTCGAACGAGGTCTGCCGATAACCTACACCCGTTTCCAATTGGGCGAGCGCAAAGAGTTTCCGATGTTCGACTGGGAGGGTGATGACATTCTCGAAAAAGATGGAGAAGAGGAGCGCAAAAAGGTAAAGCGAGATACGAGCAATGGTACTATATAAGAGAGCTTAACCCTGCATATCTATATAATATATATATTAAGTAATCGATTTTACAACAAATAAGGCTCGGAGCAAAACTCCGAGCCTTATTCAACTATACTTAACAAATACTATTTGTTGTAAGCCTTCATAACCGAGATAAGGTCAAGAACCTTGTTCGAGTAACCCCACTCGTTGTCATACCAAGATACAACCTTTACGAAAGTATCAGTCAAAGCGATACCAGCCTTAGCATCGAAGATAGATGTACGAGCATCGCCGAGGAAGTCAGACGATACAACATCCTCATCGGTGTAACCGAGAACGCCTGCCAACTCACCCTCCGAAGCAGCCTTCATTGCAGCGCAAATCTCTGCGTATGTTGCAGGCTTAGCCAAGTTTACAGTGAGGTCAACAACCGATACATCGAGAGTAGGAACACGGAATGCCATACCGGTCAACTTGCCGTTCAACTCTGGAAGAACAACACCTACTGCCTTAGCAGCACCTGTCGAAGAAGGGATAATGTTGCCGGCAGCAGCACGGCCACCACGCCAGTCCTTCAAAGATGGACCGTCAACAGTCTTCTGAGTAGCAGTTGTAGAGTGAACAGTAGTCATCAAACCGTCAGCGATACCCCAGTTGTCGTTCAACACCTTAGCGATAGGAGCCAAGCAGTTGGTGGTACAAGAAGCGTTCGAAACGATAGTCTGACCGCAGTAAGTGTTAGTATTAACACCGCAAACGAACATAGGAGTCTTGTCCTTTGCAGGAGCCGACATAACTACATACTTTGCACCAGCCTTGATGTGAGCCTCAGCCTTCTCAGCAGTGAGGAACAAACCGGTAGACTCAACTACATACTCAGCACCAACCTCGTTCCACTTCAAATCCTCAGGGTTGCGCTCAGCAGTTACACGGATAGCCTTACCATTAACGATGAGGAGGCTCTTCTCTGCATCGTAGTCGATAGTGCCATCGAACTGACCGTGCATAGTGTCATACTTGAGCATGTAAGCCAAGTAATCTACTGGGCAAAGGTCGTTGATACCTACTACATCATACTTCTCAGTCTGTGTGCAAGCTGCACGGAATACCATACGGCCGATTCGTCCGAAACCGTTGATACCAATCTTAATTTGTGCCATAATTTTGATAAAATTTTATTTGTTTAGAAAACCTGTTTAACCTTTTTTCTTTTGAGTATTACGGTGTTGCACCTCTTCGCATACTCTATTGTTAATTTTTTAACGGTGCAAAGGTATATACTTTGTATATATTTAGCAAATTTTTTGCCGATTATTTTTGAGGGCTATTAGCTATTGGCCATTAGCCATTGGCTTTTTTAGTTTTATGGCATTTCCTATCGCCCCTCTTGCTCAATCAAAAATAAGTTGCTATATTTGTGGTGACATATTGTAACACAGAGAGTGTAAGCATATTTCTCACAAAAGGAATGTAGGAAGTTCTGACTTAGAAAGAGAATAGGCTGGCATGCTATCTGTCATACCATTTCGGTATGGCGTGAAGCTGTTGCTTGTTTTATTTCTAATGGTATCCTACAACCACTTTTGTTAAGACAGGCTTTCGGCATCACGCTTTCTTTATTTTATGCTATTGAGGTGCGAATAGCAGGACTATGAGCCATGGCACTATTAGATGGGAAACATTGTTCGTATGGGGAGTTATTATTTCGCCCTGAATGGAGACTTAAACGAGAAATAATTTTAGCCAGAGATAACTATACTTGTCAATTTTGTGGCGCACAAGATGATTTGCAGGTGCATCATAGGCAATATCATTATGTGGAACGATTGGGAATATTCAAACTGCCTTGGGATTATCCAAGTGAATGTTTGATAACCATTTGTCAGCGCTGTCATAGTAAGGGCCATTCTGCCTACGAAATACCTACAATCATTTATTAATATATCAAATTTAACTATTATGGGACTATTTAATTTTAAGAGAAAAGAGGCTGAACAGATTGAAAATGAATTGAAGGTTGAGCCTGTTACAGTGTCTATTCCAAAAGAGAAATTTACATTGGAAACACGAGTAGAAAAGAGCGAATTGCCTATCTTTGAGGTGTATAGCCAACTTAAAGAGGATTGGGAAACCAAAGGTTACTCTGATGCAAAAGCCTTTCCTGAAACAAGTTACAAAGAGAGTAATAAAAAGACTATTGTTGAGCGACTTTCTCTACTTATACGAGAGAGTATGCTGAAATATGAGGATAAAATTACGGATATTGAAACTCTTATTGAGCAAGCCTCGAAAAATGGATTTATTGAAACGCTGAACAAATTAGAGAAACAAAAAAACATTCTGACAAGACACCTAGACGAATTGACCTTGCTTGCAAAAGATGTGGATAATTTAGGCTCGAAGACTAAGGTTATCTTAACCTCTTATGATATGGGATTTGCGAGAGGTATTGCTGCCGTAGGCGAAGATAAAGTAAATAATATAATGAGATAGAATGACTTATGAAAGATGTTCGAGCAAAATTATCCTGCCTTTTGATTGGGTGGAATTATAGAATACTTTGCGAGTGTTCAGAAGCGAGTCGCAAAGCTTTGAATAGATATGTTGGTGCGGTCGTCTTGCTAATGATGATATGGGCGTTTATCGGATTTAGTATGGCTACTCGTTATTTTGGTTTAGATACCTTGGGTGCATCAATAACAGCATCTATTTTTGCTGTGGTTATATTGCTTATTGAACGACAGATTATTCTCATTGTTGGCAAAAATAACTTTATATCGGCATTTCGATTGGTGTTGGCTTTGTGTATGGCAGTTATCGGTGCAACGGTGATAGACCAAACGATTTTTGCCAAAGATATTGAAGCTCAATTGAGTGAGGTTATTGAGCAGAGAGCAGATAATCAACTGCAATACAGAAAGAAGATTCTTGATGATAAAATTAGCTCCTTTCGGCATGAATTAGACTCATTGGAGCTGCTATCCTCACGATTGGTAAACGATATAAACAAAAAGCCTGTAATTAGAACAATCACATTCAATTTAACCCCAACAGGTCAATTAGATTCATTAGGTAAGCCCATAATGGCAAAAGGTTATCAACAGTCTAATATCCCTAATCCGAAAATTGACGAATTGGCTCGTGTAAATGGGAGAATTGAGTCTTTGCGTAATGATATTGGCACTACCACTGATAACATACAGACATTGCGAGATAATTTAGTAAAAGAGAATAAAGAGAGTATTGGCTTGTTGACCGAGTTGGAGGTTACATTCTCGGACAAGGTTATATTTTCAAGTTGGGCAAGCACCTTGTTTTACTTTGTTGTGTTTATATTCTTTTTAGCAATAGAGTTATTGGTGGTTTCGGGTAAGTGGTCAAATAAATCTAAATGTGATTATGAAGCCTTAATTGAAACAAAACAAGAGGCGGTAATAAAAGAGGTTTGCTCTATTATAAATAGTTCTCAAATATTAGAATAGGAGTGTACTAAGATTTAACAACTAAAAAAGCGATGAATTTTGTTCATCGCTTTTTTAGTCCTCGCTCTTCGGTAAGCCGCTCCATCAAGGCGTGGGCTGCATCGTAGTCGTTAGGTATCTCGCCATTGAGAATGGCATTTTTGATTATCTCCTTTATCTCGCCAAGCATTGCACAAGGGGCAATATCGTACTCCTTCATTATTGTATCGCTTGCCTGAAATGTGATTGACTTCGCTATGCTCATTTTTTGCTTGGTATAGAGTGTGCAAGGTTTATTGAGTGTCGGGATTGGCTACTGCGCAGACCTTGGTCTGCTCCGCTTAACGCCTTTCCCTTGGAGTCCTCGGATATAAACAAACATCATTGGCAAGTTCAGCACAGCAGAATATCTTTTGCAATATAAGCAGTTGTAAGTGTGCAAGCACCCGCAACTGCTTATATTACAAAAGCCACCCCTTTCGGAGTGGCTTGCCAATGATGTTTGTTTGCATCGCTCGTGATTCCGGCGGGATTCGAACCCACGACCCGCAGCTTAGAAGGCTGCTGCTCTATCCAACTGAGCTACGGAACCTTACCCGTTTTATGGAGGTTTGTATCGCTTAGCCCATACGCAACCTGCGCACAATCAGACTGCAATTCCTCCCTAAAACTCCGCAAAAGTAATACAAATTTCCCAATTCACAAAATCTTCCTTAATCCATAAACAATAAAACTCTATTTCAATGATGATTTTAGAGGAGTTACACCTAAATATGCATCATTAAGCATTGCCATTTACGAAAAAATAACGGAATTATATAGTTTAGTGTTGTTGTTTTTACATACCCCCTCCGCTACGCTCGTCCCCCTAATTTAGGGGGACAATACTTTATTTATTCCTCCCCTAAGTTAGGGGAGGTGCCCGTTAGGGCGGTGGGGTATAACATTCTATT
>JAZOBZ010000074.1:0-12404 GCA_045596245.1 Alistipes sp.
GCAAACTCGAAGCGCAGAAGGCGTATCTTGAAAGTTTGATTAACGAACTCTCGGAGCAACTCACCAAGAACATTGCAGATAACAAAGAGTTGATAGATGCTTTGCGTGAAGATTTGTCATCAGCGCAAGACGAGATTGCAACCAACAAACTTGCAATAGCAAATAATTCGGAGCAGATTTCAAAAAATGCCACCAAGATTACCGCCAATGCGCAGTCAATAGCAGAGAATAGCGCAGATATTGATGGTAACAGTCAAAAGATTAAGGAGAATAAATCTCTTATTGAGGCAAACGAGACTCTTATCAACAACAATAAGAGCGCAATTACCTCTTTGCAAGCAAATGTTGATACTGCGACAAAGGCAATCGCTAAAAATGCGGAAGATATCGCCAAGAATGCTGCTCTTATATCTGCTAATGCAACCGCTATTGGCAATAACGCACAGGCGATAGCTGATAATGCTACGGAGATAGCAAATCTCAAAACCTCGCTCGCAACAACAAAGCAGGAGATTACCAATGCTTACAAGACGGCGATTGAGGAGGCTATCAGCACAAATAATGGAGTAATCAATAGCAAAATAGCCAACGAGGTTGCAACAATCAACACCAGTATCAATAATGAGGTGGCAGCAATAAATGCAACTATCAAATCACTTACCGAGCGTATCAAGTCAATTGAGAGTGAAATTTCTTCAATTAAGCAACAGATTGCAGAAATCTTAGGCGATATTACTGATATAAAAGAGGATGTTTCTGCATTGCTTGCTCGTATTCAGTCGGTGTCGTATATCCCGAAATATAGCGATGGCAAAGCAACGATAATCTATGATGGTGTCAAAAGTCAAATAACTCTCGACTTTGAAATCTCGCCAAAAGACGCAGTTGCAGAATTGGCAAAGGTATGGCAAAGTGCATTAAACCTCAAAGCTGTTTATACAGAGACTCGTGCGGTGCCGTTTGTTGATATGCCGATTTTTTCGTTTGAGGCAGACACTCAAAATGGCGTTATCTCGGTTACAGCTTCGGGAGATAATCTTTCCGCCCCATTCTTCGCTGATATGCAAGAAGCAAGTGTGCGATTGGCTATCTCAGATGGCAATAGCTCTGTTACAAGCGAATATATACCGATGGTCGTACATCATATTGCATTTTTGGATAGCCATAACACTAGTATTGAAACATGGTATGAAGACTATAATACCAGCTCTATGTCACTTGATGGCAGCACAATCTATGTTGATAATATCCGCCTAACAGGAGATATAACCTCCGATAATGTGTTGGCTCTTGGTGTAATTGTAACTGATGAGGACACATTTTCCAATGCTGCAACTCAAAGTGCCACATTGGAGATTTCGCCGATTCAGATTTCGGGTCTAACGAGTGGCGTTTATACTGTTCGCCCATACGCAAAAATCTTTATAAACGGAGAGGTATTGGAGTTGTTCGGAGTGGAAACCGCGAAAATTGTAACTTCCATACCGACTCTTTCATGCCGTGTTCGTACCTCTTACACTATCAATGGAAATGTAGTAAAGGATAATAGTATCCCTGGTGATGCAGTTGAAATAACGGTAAATATATCCGATTCGTATATTGCGGACAATCTTGTAGATGGTCGTAAATGGGAGGCTGGAAATTATTCGGGAACAATAGGAAATAGTATCATGTATTCTAATATGAGTTTGGGGAAATATATATTTTCTATCAAAGCGACTTTACAAAATGGCTATATGCTTGAAGAAAATGATATTGAAGCTCATATAACAGGTATTCCTTATATACTCAACACTCGTGCGAATGATGGATGGAGTACAGCTGGAAGCGTTGAGTGGAATACGGATGGTGGAGTACGATTAGGATACAATTCAAAAGGCGAAAGTTTTATTATGAAGAGTTTTCATATACCTGAAAATATCGATGTCTCTATTGGGAATGCCATTGATATATATGGTCTCCTTTCTAATTTTAGCAATTACAACTTGTCTGTTAGTGGTAATACTATATATTCTAAATCTAATACTACATCTACTACAGCTGGCGAATCTTTGGAAATAACACCATCTGCAACATTATATTCATCAGCCCCAACAGTTAGGTTGAGTGCTGTCATAAAAAGCATACCATTGCATTATGTAATTATCAAGTCGTTTATGATTGAATATTTGGAGTAACTTAAAAAAAGCGATGAATTTTGTTCATCGCTTTTTTAGTCCTCTCTCCGCAGCAAGTTTTTGCATCAACTCAAACGCTGCATCATAGTCGTTAGGTATCTCGCCATCGAGAATGGCATTCTTGATTATCTCCTTTATCTCGCCAAGTACGGCGCACGGCTCGACATCGTATTCGCGCATGATAATATCACCATTAATAGGTGGCTGAAAATTTCGAATACGATCGCGTTCCTCCAAGTCGCGCATCTTCTCGCGCACCAGCTCGAAGTTCGCCAAAAATCGTTTCACCTTGCTCTCAATGCCCGATGTAATATCCGCCTCGCAGAGAGTCATCAACTTCTCGACATCATCGCCCGCCTCAAACAACAAGCGGCGCACCGCCGAATCCGTTACCACATCCTCCGCCAAGATGATTGGTCGCAGATGCAAAAAGACCATCTTCTGCACAAACTTCATCGTCTCGCCAAGTGGCAATTTCAAGCGGCGAAAAATCGGTTGCACCATCTTCGAGCCGAGTACCTCGTGACCATGAAACGACCAACCGATGCGAGGGTCATACGACTTGCACCTCGGCTTGGCGATATCGTGCATCACAGCTGCCCAGCGCAGCCACAAGTCATCGCTCTTACGAGCCACATTATCAAGCACTTTCAGCGTATGTTTGAAGTTGTCTTTATGGGCGTGATTACCCCTGCGCTCCACACCGCAGAGGGCATGCATTTCGGGGAAGATAATCTCCAACAAGCCGGTCAGTTCGAGCAGTTCAAAACCAATCGAAGGGACAGGCGATGCGACAATTTTATTCAGCTCTGTTATGATGCGCTCCTGCGACACAATTTTTATGCGTTCGCGGTTGCGCTTCATCGCCTCGAAGGTCTCGTCTTCCAATTCGAAGCCGAGTTGCGAGGCGAAGCGAATACCTCGCATCATTCGCAGAGGGTCATCGGAGAATGTTATATCAGGGTCACACGGGGTGCAGATTATGCAATCTTCGAGGTCGTACATTCCGTCAAACGGGTCCACCAACTCGCCAAAGGTCTTGCCATTGAGCGACCACGCCATAGCGTTTATCGTAAAGTCGCGGCGGCGCTGGTCATCTTCGATTGTACCATCTTCGACATGCGGCTTGCGGGAATCGGGCGAGTAGGACTCCTTCCTTGCCCCTACAAACTCCACCTCGTAGCCATCGGCACGCAACATTGCCGTTCCGAAGGTTTTAAATACTGACACTTTGGTTTTCAGTTCCCTACCAAGCGCTTCGGCTATCTCGATACCACTACCCACTACCACCACATCTATATCGGTACAAGGGCGGTGCAGATAGTAGTCACGAACATATCCACCCACAACATACGCCTCAACGCCTCGTTCATCAACAAGGCGCGAAATTCGCTTAAAAATTGGTAGTTGCAGTGGGTTCTTCATTTCAAATTGACAATTGATAATTGATAATTGACAATTAAATGTAAAAACGATAAATCGTTTTTTGTTTTATTAAATTCGTTTTCCGCTTTCCGTTTTCTGTTTTCCGATTTCTGAACTCCGAACCTCATCGCGGCGCAAGTTTTTTAGGGGCGTTAGTGTCGTTAGGGGTGCACTGAAAGAATTAAAAATTAAAAATTAAAAATTAAGAATTAAAAATTAAGAATTAAAAATTATCAATTTTGAATTTTGAATTCTGCATTTTGCATTTTGCATTTCATTCTCAACTCCTCACTCCTCACTCCTCTCTAAACTAAAAGTTTTCCGTTTTCCGCTTTCAGTTTTCCGTTTATCGCTTCTCTCGTCTCTCGTCTTTCGTCTCTCGTCTTATTTAAGGCATCTGCGATAAAGCTGCACCGTATTTTCCAAGCCATAGTAGAGGGCATCGCTAATAAGTGCATGACCTATCGAAACCTCATCACACCAAGGTATCTGCTCGGCAAAGTATTGCAGATTTTCGAGCGAGAGGTCGTGTCCTGCATTCAAGCCAAGTCCGCACTTGCGAGCCTCCTCCGCAGCGGCGATATATGGCGCAATGGCAGCCTCTCTATCTGCTTTATAGTTCGCAGCATACGCTTCGGTGTAGAGCTCTACTCGGTCTGCTCCGCAAACGGCTGCTCCGGCAACCATTTCAGGCTTCGGGTCCACGAAGATTGACACTCGGATACCCTTCTCGTGGAAGCGTTTTGTGATGTCGGTCAAAAACTCCCTATTGGCTATGGTATCCCAACCTGCATTTGAGGTTATGGCATCAACAGCATCGGGTACAAGCGTTACTTGTGCCGGTACAACCTCCAACACCAAATCCACGAATGAGCCTATCGGATTACCCTCGACATTCAACTCGGTCGTGATAACCTTTTTCAACTCTCGCACATCGGAGTAGCGGATATGTCGTGCATCAGGGCGTGGGTGTACGGTAATGCCTTCGCCACCAAAACGCTCTATTGCCAATGCCGCCGCAACAACATCGGGGGTATTTCCGCCACGCGAATTGCGAATTACGGCAATCTTATTTACATTTACACTCAATTTTGTCATAAAAATCGCTATATTTGCAGATGGATTTTGCACACTTCGCGCCAAAATCGTTGTAAAGTTAATAAATTTCGCCGAAACACAAGATGAAAATTATACTTTTTTCACGCAAAGGCATCACATTACGCACCGAGGATATAGATAAAATCTTCGGCGCCATAGAGCGTTACGGCTTTTCGTACGCCATAAACAGAGCATTTGCCGAGAATATCGAGGAGCACGCTTTGCGTACAATTCCAACCGAATTTGTCTATGACGGAGAGGTCGGCGAACAACCCACCGACTCGGTGATGGTCTGCTATGGCGGAGATGGCACACTGCTTGAAGGTGTGCATCGCCTTGGTGGTGCCGATATTCCGGTGGTGGGTATCAATGGTGGACATCTCGGATTTTTGGCTCTCGCACCTCGTGAAAATATAGAGTCTGTTTTTGCGGATATTGCCAACAAAAATCTCCATCTCGAACAGCGCGATATGCTCTGCATTGAGGGGCTTGACGGTGATAAACTATACGCCCTGAACGAGGTGGCAGTACAGCGTCTTGGAGCAGCGATGATTTCGGTTGAAGCAGCGATTGACGGCAATATGGTTTCGACCTACAATGGCGATGGCGTAATTATCTCAACACCAACAGGTTCAACGGCGTATTCATTGAGTGCGGGAGGTCCGATAGTCGCCCCTTCGTGCCACTCGTTCCTGCTCACTCCGCTGGCTCCGCATAACCTCACCATGCGACCTATCGTAATGCCCGACACAAGCGTAGTAAAATTGCATATCGACACTCGTGGCAACGATGCGTCAATCTCGATAGATAACCGCACCTTCAAGATTGCGAACAACGCCACTCTGACCATCAAAAAAGCAAAAAGATATATCCGTTTGGCTGTTCCGCACAATATATCGTTCTTCGATTCGTTGAGAAATAAGATGATGTGGGGAGTGGACATTCGCTAAGGCAGAGCCTTCAAATTGACAATTGACAATTGATAATTGACAATTAAAGGAAATTTAACTTTTAATTTTTAATTAAAGTTTGTATATTTGCGCCTTATTATGGGTGAAGTAGAGAAAATACCGACACACATTGCTATCATAATGGACGGCAATGGTCGCTGGGCAAAGGCGAAAGGCAAAGAGCGTTTTGAGGGGCACATCGAGGGCGTTGTGTCGGTCAAGGCATGTATCAAGGCTGCCCGCAAGCGTGGTGTGCGATATCTTACGCTGTATGCCTTCTCTACTGAGAATTGGGGACGACCACAGGCAGAGGTTGATGCGTTGATGCAACTCTTCTGCAAGAGCGTAACAAAGGAGACACCCGAACTTATCGAGCAAGGTGTTCGAGTGCAGATTATCGGTCGCCGAGACCGCTTCTCCGAAGAGGTACGCGAGAGATTGTTACACATTGAAGAGAGCACAAAAGAGGGCGATAAACTTACTCTTGTATTGGCATTCGACTACTCGTCACGAGATGAGTTGGTGCGTGCAACCTGCGAGATTGCCGAGAAGGTCAGAGAGGGCGAGTTGCGTAGCGAGGATATTAACGATGAGGTTATTTCAGCTCACCTCGATACGGCGGATATTCCCGATCCCGACCTAATTATCCGCACAAGTGGCGAGTGCAGATTGAGCAACTTCCTACTGTGGCAGGCATCGTATGCCGAGATGTACTTTCCTCAGACAATGTGGCCCGACTTCCGCGAAGAGGAGTTCGATAAGGCATTGGAGGTATATGCACAGCGTGAACGCCGCTACGGAGTGCTATAACTTTTTTTTGAAACGAAAGACTAACAAAGATGTTACTATTTGTCAAGATATTTTGTCTATTTGTGATGCTCCTAACCTCCGTTAGGGCTATCGCTATGCCGTCAAATGACGAAGATAAAAACACCCATAAGCTACCTGTCGATACTACGGCTGTGGCTGACAACTTCGTGATGCCCGACAAAGCACCCTACTACGACAATAGCGACAATAGAGCATACCATATCCGCAGGGTTAATATCCACGGTGTAAAGCATATCAACCACGATATTATTCGCTCCTCATCGGGACTTGTTCCGGGCGATTCGATATATCTTTCGGGCTCGTTTATCCAAAATGCAATGATGCGTCTTTGGTCGCAGCGTTATTTCGAGGATATTCAGATTGGAGCAACCATTGAGGGTGACAGCGTTGATTTAGAGGTTATGCTCCGCGAGCGTCCACGAGTGATGAACTGGGCTGTTAGTGGTGTATCGAAAGGTAAATCGAAAGATTTGATTGATGAAGTATTGAAGCTCAAACGAGGTCACGAACTCTCCGACCATATCTTGGATAGGAATATCAAACTCCTCAAAGAGCACTACGGCGAGAAGGGTTTTCTCGATTGTGAAGTCAATGTAAAAATTGAGCCAGACACCGTTATTAAGCAAGCGGTAAATGTAACCTTCGATATAGAGAAGAATCAGCGCGTACGCATCGGCGAGATTACATTCTCAGGCAATAAGGCATTTGATGCCAAGCGACTTGCCCGCACCTTTAAAAAGACACACAAGGTTAGTATTCTGTTCTGGCAAAAGACCAAGTTTAACGAAGAGGAGTACGAGGAGGACAAAGAATTATTGCTCGACTTCTACAACTCGAAGGGCTATCGTAATGCCAACATCATCTCCGACTCGATATATCGCATGATACCGAAGAATCCTAAAAAGAAGCGTATGGGTATCCATATTAATCTTGCGGAGGGTAACAAGTACTATATCCGAAATGTAAATTGGATTGGTAACTCAAAGTTCGATACCGAGATGTTGCAGCGTATGCTCTCGGTAAACAAGGGTGATGTTTACGACAAAAAATCCATACATAAGCGACTTGGTATCGGCAAAGAGCAAAACCCTGACGATATGTCGGTGTCATCGCTCTACCAAAATGATGGTTATCTGATGTCGCAGATAGAGCCTGACGAAATTATAGTAGGAGCAGACTCGCTCGACCTCGAAATCAAAATTTTCGAAGGAAATCAGTTTACTATCAACAATGTTGGTATTACGGGCAACAATCGCGTAAATGACGAAGTTATCCGCCGTGAGCTATACACTCGTCCGGGAGAGCTATACAACCGCGCCCTCATCATGCAGACCATTCGTACATTGGCGGGTATGCAGCACTTTAACGAAGAGGCTCTTGTACCAGATGTCAAACCTGTATCGAATGACTTGGTAGATGTAAATTGGCCACTCGAAGAGAAGGCGTCAGACCAATTCAATGTTGCCGCAGGTTGGGGTTCGGGTACATTTGTTGGTTCAGTCGGCATCACGCTGAACAACCTCTCCATTCGCAATATGTTCAAGAAGGGTGCATGGAAGCCTTATCCGATGGGACAAAATCAGCGTCTGTCAATTTCGGGCCAAACCAACGGAACATACTACAAGGCTATCGCCCTCTCGTTCCAAGACCCTTGGCTCGGAGGTCGCAAACCTAACTCATTCACTATTTCGGGACACCTTTCCGAACAGAACAACGCCTACTACATCTGGCAGTCGGCAACATCATACTTCCGTTCGTATGGTCTTTCGGTCGGTTTGGGCAAGCGATTATCGTGGCCTGACCCATACTTCACATTCTACGGCGAGCTGGCATATCAGCACTACGGATTGAAGAACTACCACTCATTCGTAATGTCGAACGGTAAGGCCAATATGCTCTCATTGCGATTGGTGTTGGCTCGTAACTCTACCGACCAACCAATATATCCTCGCCGAGGCTCGGATATCTCGGTATCGTTACAGATAACCCCTCCATTCTCGGCTATGGACGGCAAAGACTACTCCAATCCGAATATGACCGAGCAGGAGCGCTATAAATGGAGCGAGTTCCACAAGTGGCAATTTAAGGCTCAATGGTTCCAAGCGCTGACACCAAACAACAATCTTGTATTGATGGCAAAGGCGGAGATGGGATTCTTGGGACACTACAACAAGAATAAGATATCACCATTCGAGCGATTCCAAGTCGGAGGTGATGGTATGTCGGGATATACGATGTATGGTGTCGATATTATATCGTTGCGCGGTTACGAAGATGGAGCGTTGGACCCTATGGGTAGCAACTACTCTATCGCCTATAATAAATATACTGTCGAATTGCGTTACCCTATCATCTTGAAGCCTTCATCGCAAATCTATGTACTTGGCTTCTTGGAAGCAGGTAATGGATTTACATCGTGGAAGGATTTTGCACCTTGGAAGGTTAAGCGTTCGGCAGGTCTTGGAGTACGCCTCTACCTCCCTATCGTGGGTATGCTCGGTATCGACTGGGGTTGGGGATTCGACCCACCGGCAGGCTCTACCAAGCGTAGTGGCAGCCAATTCCACTTCGTTATCGGACAGAGTTTCTAATAGAGACAGCGTAATTGGCAATAAATTTGATAATACTTGTGTTTGACAAATATAAAGAGTATTGATATGAGAAGGATTATCTTAACAGCATTGTTTGCTTTGGCAACTCTTGGCATTGCCTCGGCTCAAAAGTATTGCGTAATTGATAGTGAGAAGGTATTTAAGTCGCTCGATGAGTATAACAAAGCTCTGACAACTCTTGACGAGTTGGGCAAATCGTACCAAGCGGAGATTGATAGCAAATACAAGAGCATCGAATCGCTTTACAACAATTATATGGCGCAGAAAGAGTCTCTTTCGGCATCTACTCGTGCGACCATTGAGAAGCAGATATTAGAGAAGGAGGAGGCTGCTCAGAAATATCAGCAGGAGGTATTCGGCGAGAATGGCTCGCTTATGAAGAAGCGTGTGGAGTTGATAAAGCCTATACAGACCAAGGTCTTTGCAGCGATTGAGGCGTATGCCAAGGCAAATGGCTATGACCTCGTACTTGACAAGGCATCGAATGCTTCGATGCTCTACTTGAACAATGCCATTGACCACACTACGCAAGTTATTGAATATTTGAAACGATAAATTAAATAAATAACTCAAAAAAACAGATTTGAAGATGAAAAAACTTTTTATTTTGGTTGCCGCATTGTTCGCTATCGGCACCGTATCGGCACAGAAATTTGCTCGTGTAAACTTGCAGGAGATTGTAGTTGCAATGCCGGAGTTCGAGGAGGCACAGAAGAATTTGGAGGCTTTCGGCAAGGATTTGCAAGAGCAGATGGAGCAGATTCAGGTAGAGTTTAACAACAAGTTAGCAGACTTCCAGAAGAATCAGGCTACTATGGCAGCCTCGGTAAAGCAGATGCGCCAGCAGGAATTGGAGCAGTTACAACAGCGTTTCAGCGAGTTCCAGCAGATTGCTCAGCAAGATTTCCAGAAGAAGGAGGCAGAGTTGATTGAGCCTGTACAGAAGAAGGCTAATGATGCTGTAAACAAGGTTGCAAAGGCTGCCGGATATATTGCAGTATTCAACACTTCGGTACCAAGTCTCGCCTATTTCGATGAGGCACAGCTCACCGATATAGCAGCCTCTGTAAAGAAGGAGTTGGGTATCGTTGATAAGCCAGCCACAGCACCTGCAAAATAGGTAGAATACCTTAATTTATAATATGAGAGCGTGTCTAATGTTTTTTTAGACACGCTCTTTTTGTTGCAACCTTGCGAAGCACGAGAAGGCTGGGTTTACTTGGCGTAAATGAGCATTTTGAGAGCAAGCGTAGCGCAGAAATCACCTTTTTAGAGCGCCTCCATCGGTTTAATAGCTTTCTTGTGATAGCTTTTTCTTGTGATTATATAAAAGAGCTCCAAATATAGATGCAAATATCCTATTTCAGAGGTTCTACATGTATGGCAACAGCTGTTTGGTTACCGAACCTATCACGCAAAGCCTGCTCAATATCACGCGAAATCTCATGTGAATCATGAACGGTCATCGAGCCATCAACACGAATATGAACCTCGATAGCGATATTCGCACCAATGCGGCGTGTGCGCAGATTGTGGGGTTTATAGACATTGGGCGTTGCCGATATTATACCGAGTATCTCATCCTCAACCTCACGAGAGAGGCTCTTTTCGAG
Source organism: Alistipes sp. (assembly GCA_045596245.1). Lineage (GTDB taxonomy): Bacteria > Bacteroidota > Bacteroidia > Bacteroidales > Rikenellaceae > Alistipes. The sequence goes on from JAZOBZ010000074.1 coordinate 10,707, forward strand.
TAGTTCTGCAAGTGCTGTACGGCAGAGGTCGTATGCCACTTTGATAATCAATGCCGCCACAACAATCGCCGCTATCGGGTCAGCAATGCGCCACTTATCACCGAGAAAATAGGCACAACCGATACCGAGCAACGCTCCAATCGAAGAGAGAGCATCGCTACGGTGGTGCCACGCATTTGCAATTACGGAAGGACTATCCAACTTTCGCCCGACACGCATGGTATATTGGTAGAGCGCCTCCTTTGCTACAATCGACACCACAGCAGCAACCATTGCTACAACTCCGGGACGAGGTAATGTCTTACCTGCAACGACAGCCCCAATCTTTTCGGCACTATCGACCAAAATCTCCACACCCACAGCAAACAATGCGACACCGATAATCAGCGAAGCGAGGGTTTCATATTTGCCATGTCCCCAATCGTGGTCGTCATCGCGAGGCTTTGCGCTTATACGAACAAATGCCAGCACCACAATATCGGTGGCAAAGTCTGATGCCGAGTGTACAGCATCAGCAATCATCGCACCACTTCGACCTATGATACCTGCCACAAGTTTAAAGACAAAGAGTGTCATATTGACAAACATACCGAGTAGCGTTACTCGGTATATCTGTTTTGTTCGTATGTCCGTAGCCTTATCGCCCATTATACTTTTTTATTAGTAACTCTTCGCAAACAACACGCGGCAGTGCGATGGCTTACCAGTGAAGATACACTTACCCTCCTCTGGTTCAACATCCAAAGGAATACAACGAATTGTTGCCTTCGTAGCCTCCTTGATTGCCTGCTCGGTTTCAGGTGTTCCGTCCCAATGTGCCGAAATAAAGCCTCCTTTGTTGTTCAACACCTCAACAAACTCATCCCAAGTATCAACCTTTGTAATCATCGAGTTGCGATAGTCGAGTGCCTTCTGGAAGATATTTTTCTGCTGCTCATCGAGCAAGTTTACGATATAATCAACGATGCCCTCCTGCGATACGGTCTCCTTGGTCAAAGTATCACGGCGAGCCAACTCGATAGTACCGTTTGCAAGGTCGCGCTGACCGAGTGCAAGGCGTACAGGCACACCCTTCAACTCATATTCGGCAAACTTGAAGCCTGCGCGAACATTGTCGCGGTCATCAACCTTTACGCGAACGCCCTTTGCCTTCAACGCATCGGCAATCTCGTTCATCTTTGCACGGGCCGCTGCCAACTGCTCCTCACCCTTGTAGATAGGAACGATAACAACCTGTGTAGGAGCCAACTTCGGAGGCAATACCAAACCGTTGTTATCCGAGTGAGCCATAATCAAAGCACCCATCAATCGGGTAGAAACGCCCCACGATGTTGCCCATACATACTCCAACTTGCCCTCACGATTAGCATACTTCACATCGAAAGCCTTTGCGAAGTTCTGACCGAGGAAGTGCGAAGTACCACTCTGCAAAGCCTTGCCGTCCTGCATCAGCGCCTCGATGGTGAGAGTATCCTCAGCACCTGCAAAACGCTCATTTGGCGACTTGTGACCAACAATTACAGGCAAGCACAACCACTCTTCGGCAAATTTCTGATAGACCTTAATCATTTTGAGTGCCTCCTCCTGAGCCTCCTCGCGAGTTTCGTGTGCGGTGTGTCCCTCCTGCCACAAGAACTCTGCGGTACGCAAGAACAAGCGTGTACGCATCTCCCAACGCACCACATTTGCCCACTGGTT
>JAZOBZ010000075.1:0-38356 GCA_045596245.1 Alistipes sp.
GCTCTTAATCATTACTCAGCTTTTTTGAAAAAAGAATTAAGAATTAAAAAAATAAAACTTTAAGCGCACCCTTAATACCCCTAACGACGCTAACGCCTCTAAAAAGTTTGCGCCGTGATAAGGGTAGGAGTTCGCGAAGCAAAAAAAAAGAAAATATGCTGAAAATTAAGAATTTGCATGCATCGGTCGATGGCAAGGAGATACTTCGAGGAATAGACTTTGAGGTTAAGGCTGGCGAGGTGCACGCCATAATGGGGCCTAATGGCTCGGGAAAGAGTACCCTTGCATCGGTGATTGCAGGTAGCGATAAGTTTACGGTTGAAGCTGACGAGTTGTCGTTTGAGGGCGAGGACTTGCGCAATATGTCCATTGAGGAGAGAGCGAGAAAGGGTTTGTTCCTCGGTTTTCAATATCCGGTGGAGATTCCGGGCGTTACGATGGCAAACTTTATGAAGATTGCCGTAAATGAGCAGCGCAAGTCGCGTGGCGAGGAGCCACTCACCGCAGCCGAATTTTTGAAGATGATGCGCGAGAAGGCAAAGGTCGTGGAGCTCGATGCCAAGATGACCTCGCGTGCCGTAAATGAGGGCTTCTCGGGTGGTGAGAAGAAGAAAAACGAGATTTTCCAGATGGCGATGCTCAACCCGAAGTTGGCTATCCTTGACGAGACAGATTCGGGCTTGGATATTGACGCCTTGCGAATTGTCGCTACGGGTGTTACGAAGTTGCACACACCACAGAATGCTACGGTTGTTATTACCCACTATCAGCGACTGCTCGACTATATTGTGCCTGACTTTGTGCATGTGTTGTATAAGGGTAAGATTATCTATTCGGGCGACAAGTCGTTGGCGTTGAAGCTCGAAAAAGAGGGCTACGATTGGTTGATTAACGACTATAAGGAGTAGGCGATGGCTGTTCGAGAGTTAATAGCAGAGGGGTTGTTGCGCGAGATGAAGGTTGGGCGCATTGACGACAAGTGCGACTTGTCGCTGCCTCTCGTTGTCGTAAATCCGCGCAAGGGCGAAATTGAGATTGCAACCTCGCAAAAAGTGTCTCTCGTGGTGTGGCACGATGATGCGAAGGAGTGCGCTTTGACTCTGTGCCTTGCTCCGCACGCGCAGGTGTCGCTTACGGAGGTCTATGCTTCGGAGAAGTATGTGTCGCTTACGATAGAGCAGGGCGAGGGTAGCGAGTGCAATGTAACGACTGTGATGTTGCGAGGAGCGCACACTGCCTACGAAACTCTGCTCAACGCTCCGCACTCATCGTTTGTGATGAATGCAGCGGTGGTGGCTTCGGGATTTGACCATGCGGTGTTGTCGCTCGTTACACGCCACAATGTTGCGGACTGCAAGAGCAATTCGACCATTAAGAGTGTTGCTTCGGGCAGAGCAGTGGCAAAGTTTAAGGGGTTGGTCTATGTGGCACAAGATGCACAGCGCACCGATGCCAAGCAGTTGAATAGAAATGTCGAACTCGGCAGTGGGCGAGTGGTATCGGAGCCGCAGTTGGAGATTTACGCCGATGATGTGAAGTGTTCGCACGGCTCGACCGTAGGACAACTTGACGAGCAGGCGATATACTATATGCGTCAGCGTGGTATCTCGCAGGAGAGTGCCGAAAGGCTGATGTTGGAGGGCTTTGTGGGCGATGTTGTGGCAAAGTGTGAGATTGAGGCTCTGCGCAACTACCTAACCGATGCCCTACAAAAGAGATTAAACGGATAATTTGAAGATGTTTGATGTAGAGGAAATACGCAAGGAGTTCCCGATATTGGAGCGTGAGGTGTATGGCAAACGGCTGATATACCTTGATAGTGCTGCTACGGCGCAGAAACCAAAGTGCGTGGTGGAGAAAATGTCGGAGTTACTTCTGCACGATAACGCCAATATCCATCGTGGTGTGCATCTCTTGTCGGAGGAGATGACCGCACGATACGAGGAGGCTCGCGAAGTAGTGCGCAACTTTATCGGTGCGGAGTGCCGTGAGGAGGTGGTATTTACTTCGGGTGCTACGATGTCGCTCAATTTGGTGGCTACGAGCTGGTGCGAGAAGTTTTTGCACGAGGGCGACAATGTGGTTGTCAGCCATATCGAACACCACTCGAATATTGTGCCGTGGCAGTTGGCTACGGAGCGCAAGGGCGCAGAGTTGCGAGTAATTCCCGTTGATGATAGTGGAGAATTGATGCTTGATGCGCTTGAAAGTCTTATTGACGAGCGCACAAAGGTTGTAGCAGTTACGCAGGCATCGAATACGCTCGGTACATGTCCTGACCTCGCAACAATTATCGCAAAGGCGCACTCGGTGGGTGCTGTCGTTGTGGTTGATGGCTGTCAGGGCGTTGTGCATGGTGGGGTAGATGTCAAGGCTCTCGATTGCGACTTCTACGCATTTTCCGGACACAAACTCTATGGTCCTACGGGCATAGGCGTATTGTATGGAAAGCGAGAACTGCTCGACAAGATGCCACCGTATATGGGCGGTGGCGATATGGTCGATAAGGTAACTTTTGCAAAGACCACCTACGCACCTCTGCCACTCAAATTTGAGGCGGGAACATCTAACTATATTGGTGCTATCGGCTTTGCGGAGGCGATAAAGTTTTTGCAGTCGCTCAATGCCGAGGAGGTTGCCGAGCACGAAAGAGTAATGCTCGACTATGCGACCGAACAGTTGTTGCAGATTGAGGGGTTGCGTATCTATGGCACTACGGAGGGTAAGGCTCCGATTGTGTCGTTCAATGTCGAGGGTTGCGACCACTACGATATAGGTATGATTCTCGACAAGATGGGAGTTGCGGTGCGCACAGGACACCACTGCGTCGAGCCTGTGATGGCTCGTTATGGCACAAATGGAGTTGTTCGTGCCTCGATTGCGCTCTACACAAACAAAGAAGATATTGACGCACTCGTTGCAGGCGTTAAACGAGCAGTCAGAATGTTGAAATAAGACGAGAGTCGAGAGGAATTTTATAAAATAGATACCTTTAATTGTCAATTATCAATTGTCAATTATCAATTAAAGAATTTTTATGTTTATAGTACTTGAAGGACTTGACGGCGCAGGTAAATCTACCCAAATCAAAAAATTGCGCGAGATGTTTGCCGAGCAAGGTGTGGCGAGCGAGTATGTTCACTTTCCTCGTTTCGATGCACCGATATATGGCGATTTGATAGCACGCTTTCTGCGTGGCGAACTCGGCTCGGTGGAGCAGGTGGACCCATATATCGTGGCGTTGCTCTATGCTGGCGACCGTGCCGATATGGCACCACAAATCCGCAAATGGCAGGAGGAGGGTAAGGTCGTTATTGTCGATAGATATGTCTATTCGAATATCGGCTACCAATGTGCCAAGATTGCCGACAAGGAGGCGCGCCTTAAACTCAACGATTGGATTCTAAACCTTGAATATGAGGTTAATAAGATACCTCGCCCCGATGTGTCGTTGTTCCTCGATGTGCCGTTCGCCTTTACCGAGAAACGCCTGACCGAGCAGCGAGAGGGCGATGATAGAAGTTATCTCAATGGCGCGACCGATATCCACGAGAAGTCGCTCTCGTTGCAGCAGCGTGTGCGTGAGGTCTATCTCGAATCTGCGGAGCGTGATAGTGAACTCGTGGTTGTAGATTGCAGTAACGAGGAGGGCGCAATGGCCTCGCCCGAAGAGATTTTTGCACGCATTGAGGCAAAGATAACCCCACTCTTAAATGGAATGAATAATGGCTCAGAATCTGAGAAATAGACGCTGGTTTCGCTACCTTTCGCATTTTTGCAGAATAACCTTTGCGCTAACATTTATAGTGTCGGGTTTCTTCAAGGCAATAGACCCTTGGGGTACGATTTTGAGTGTCAATAACTACCTTGCGGCATACAGTATCTCTGCGCCGGAGTGGTTGGTTATCGTATTCTCGATTTGGTTGTGCGGTGCCGAATTGATGATGGGCTGCATGCTCACTTTTAAGGTGCGTATCCGTTTGGTATCGATTTTCTCGGTACTATCGATGATATTTTTCACTATTCTCACATTTTTGAGTGCAACCGTTTTTCCGGTCGAGGATTGCGGCTGTTTCGGAGAGTTGGTGAAATTGACTCCTTGGCAAACCTTTGCCAAAAATGCAGTACTGCTACCGATGGCTCTCTGCTTTTGGTATCGCTATCGCCCGGATAGAGTATTTGCCTTCTCGAAGTTGGAGTTCTTCCTGATGTGCTTCTTCTTCACTTTTGCGATGAGTGTCGGCATATATAGCTATTTCCACCTGCCATTAATAGATATGTTGCCATATAAGGTGGGTGTGAATATCGCAGAAGAGATGGATAAGGCACGCGCTAACGAAGTTTCCGAAAATGTGGTGCTTCTCTATCGTAACCGCCGTACAGGTCGTCTGCGCGAATTTTCGCTCGATGATAAGGCGTGGCACAATGATAAACGCTGGGAGTGGGTGGAAACGCGTGTTGAGAGCGATGAGGATGGTGTCGAACCGATGATTTTGGAGTTCTATATCAGCAATGCCGATGGCGAAAAGACCTCGGAACTACTCTCCATTCAGGGCAAGTTATATATGTTATGTATGATGAACTCTGAGGGAGTAGATGACAAAATACGCGAAAGATTCTCTGCTGTTGAACGCCACGCTGAACAGAATGGAGGGACAGTTGTCTATATAACGCCCGAACACCTCTCCTCGTCCACTACGGATACTAATATATATAATGTAGATGCCAAGACGATGAAGACAATGCTTCGCGCAAACTACGGTTTGGTAGAGTTGGAGAATGGCACAATTGTAGGCAAGTACAATTATAGAGATATTCCCTACTAAATAGATTTGAATTGCAAATAATGTAATAATGCCAAAAGTGTTGCTTTTGGCATTATTACATTATTAACTAAAATGCAACCACAGGTGCACTCTCAGCACCTTCGGTTGTGGCGGTGAAGAGTTGCTTCTTCTCGAAGTCGAACATCTTAGCAATCAAGTTCGATGGGAAGGTTGCGGTCTTGGTATTGTAAATCTTTACAATCTCGTTGTACTTGTTGCGTGCAACGGCAATGCGGTTTTCAGTTCCCTCCAACTGCGCCTGCAACTCCAAGAAATTCTGATTTGCTTTGAGGTCGGGATAGTTCTCCGAGATAGCAATCAATCGACCGAGAGCTGTTGTAACCTGCTGTTGTGCAGCAGCATACTCTTCTACATTTGTGCCACCTGACAACGCCTTTGCGCGAGCCTCTACCACCTGGTCGAGAGTCTCCTGCTCGTGCTTTGCATAGCCCTTAACCGTAGAAACAAGGTTGGGAATAAGGTCGGCACGGCGCTGATACTGCGTCTCTACATCTGCCCAAGCGGTCTCCACGCCCTGTCCAAACTTTACCAATGTGTTGTAAGTTGTCCAACAATAGCCGCACGCGATAACTACCAATGCAGCCACAATAATCCAAATTGTCTTTTTCATAGTTCTGTTATTTTTTGCTTTTAGCCATTAGCCATTGGCTGTTAATTAAAATAAATATACCTTTAATTATCAATTATCAATTGTCAATTGTCAATTGGGTTTGTTAAAACCTACTTCCTGCGCCTCCGCCACCGAAACTACCTCCGCCGAAGCCACCACCAAAGCCTCCGCCTCCAAATCCGCCACGACTGCCGCCACCGCCAACAATAACTACGGGTGTCTTTTCGTGTCGTACGCGCTTTATAAATGAGTGTCCACAGTCGGGACAGACAAATGTCTGGTCTATAAGTTGGAGGGTGCGGGTATTCTTCACAATTTGGCTGTTGGTCTGCTTTATGTGGTGTTTTCCGCACTTCGGGCAACGATGCGCTGCGCGATATATGAAAAATACCAATAAAACTATCAGTGCAAAGAAGGCGAACATCGTTCCGAAAAGAGCAAGAATCTCCTCTTCGGTCAAATCATCTTCGTTGGTAGTTGGTAACTCACCCGAAGAGAGCAGGGTAGCCACTGCTGCTACACCATCGACCATACCTTTGTCGTAGTCGCCTGAGCCAAGAGGTCCGACCATATAGCGTTGCTGAATACGCTTGCAAACTGCATCAGGAAGTGTGCCTTCCAAACCGTAACCCGTCACAAATCGAATCTCTCGCTTGTTGAGTACTAATATGATCCCCAAACCATTATCTGCTTGTCTGTTGCCTACGCCCCAACTCGAAAATAGCTCGTGTGCAAAGCTGAAAACATCGTCAGATGCAATATCGTTTACTGCTACAACAGCCACCTGTGCAACACCCTTTGTGCGCAGTGAATCGCAGGCGAGGTCTATTGCCCGAACAGCCTCTGTCGATAGTATGTTGTCGGGGTTTGAGGTGTAGCGACTACGGTCGGCAAGTTGCACATTTGGTACCTCTCCGATGGTGTATGGCTTGGCAATTGCAACTGCATAAATTGCAACAAATAGAGTCAATAATGAAATAAATCTCTTCATAACACTGCAAATATAGTAAAAAAAGTGATATTCGTTGTCCTGAAATCGAAGATTTTTACTACCTTTGTAGCAATAACGCAAACAAATCATAAAAAAGTATAAACAATGGTTATTTTAGTATTGAATTGCGGTAGCTCGTCAATTAAGTATCAAGTGCTTGATGTAGAGACTACTGCTCACAAATTGCTCGCAAAGGGTATTGTAGAGCGTATTGGTTTGCCGGAGGGTGACCTTGTTCATAAACCTGTAGGCAAGGACAATTTCAGCCTTCATAAACCAATTCCAAACCATACAGAGGGTATTCGTCTTGTGTTGGAGGCTTTGACTCATGCCGAGCATGGTGTTATCGCATCGCTCGATGAGGTGAAGGCTGTTGGTCATCGTGTTGCTCATGGTGGAGAGTTCTTTGCTGATAGTTGCATCGTTACAGAGGAGGCGAAGGAGAAGATTCGCTCGTTGTTTGCTATCGCTCCGCTGCACAACCCTGCAAACTTGGAGGGTATTCTCTCGATTGAGAGGGTGTTGCCGTCTGTTCCGCAGGTTGCAGTATTCGATACCTCGTTCCACCAATCAATTCCTGCGCGTAACTACTTGTATGCTCTTCCTTACGAGTATTACGAGAAGTATCGTGTACGCCGCTATGGTTTTCACGGAACAAGCCACAAGTTTGTTGCAAAGCGTGGTGCTGAGTTGTGCGGTCTTGACCTCGAAAACTCAAAGATTATCACCTGCCATGTCGGTAATGGTGGCTCGGTAACTGCTGTCTTGAATGGTAAGTCGTATTGTACATCGATGGGCTTCTCGCCTGTTGATGGCTTGGTTATGGGTACTCGTTGCGGCGATGTGGACCCAAGTGCCGTACTCTATATTGCCGAGCATGAGGGTATGAACTTTGCCGAAATCAACACCATGATTAATAAGAAGTCGGGTGTAGAGGCTGTATCGGGTGTATCGAGCGATATGCGTGATATCGATGCTGCATACGATGCAGGCAATGAGCGTGCAATCCTTGCCCGAGATATGTACTACGACCGCGTAAAGCAGTATGTTGGTAAGTATGCTGCATTGATGGGTGGTTGCGACTTGATTATCTTCACCGGTGGCGTTGGCGAGAACTCGGCAGATTTGCGCCGTTGGGTATCGCACAATATGGAGTTTATGGGCGTGGAGTTGAACGATGCCGTAAATGATGTAACTCGTGGTACCGATACAATCATCTCGACCGATGCTTCGCGCGTTAAGGTTGCTGTAATTGCAACTAACGAGGAGTTGGTTATCGCACAAGACACTTACAGACTAATCAACGATTAGTCAATTAAAAATTAAGAATTAAGAATTGAGGGTTGATAATAAAGAAAGTACCTTTAATTGTCAATTGTCAATTCGTCAATTATCAATTTAAGATGAAACATTTATCAGAAATAGTAGAGGCAGCTCGTGCGCGTGGTCGCAAGCGCCTTGCAGTGGCATACGGACAGGACTCTCACACTATCGAGGCTGTTTATGATGCCTACAAAGATGGTATTGTAGAGGCAACTCTCTTTGGCGATAAGGAGGTTATCGAAAAGACTTGTGCAGAGTTGGGTATCGATGCTTCGGTATTTACCATAGTAGATGAGAAGAATCCCGCAAAGGCGGTATCGGCAGCCGTTAAGGCTACCGCATCGGGTGAGGCAGATGTATTGATGAAGGGTTTGGTTTCGACCGATGTCTATATGCGTGGCATTATCAAGGAGGGACTTCTTCCGCCAAAGGGTACTTTGAGCCATGTATCGGTGTTTGAGTGGGCAGGTTATCACAAGTTGCTTCTTGCATCGGATATCGCAGTGTTGCCATTGCCGGATTTGAAGACCAAGCAGGTACTTATCAAATATCTTGCACAGGTCGCAAATACACTCGAAATTAAGACTCCGAAGATTGCTTGCATCTCGGCTATGGAGTTGGTAAATCCAAATATCCCTTCGATGGCGGAGGCTGCAATTCTTGCGAAGATGGGCGACAGAGGTCAGCTTGGCAATGTGATTGTTGATGGTCCGTTGTCGCTCGATATTGCCCTCTATAAGGAGGTTGCAGAGCATAAGAAGATTAAGGGCTCGGCTGTTGCAGGCGATGCAGACTGCTTGTTGTTCCCTAACTTGGAGTCGGGCAATGTATTCTTCAAGAGTGTGTCGCATATTGGCGGTGGAGAGTTGGCTGCTATGGTTGTCGGTGCAACTAAACCATGTGTTTTGACCTCGCGTGGCGACTCAGCATTGTCGAAGAAGTATTCGATTGCTTTGGCTTGCTTGTCAGCAAAATAGCCAAAGACTGTAATTGACAATTGAAAATGGACAATTGACAATTATGGTGCTTTGCAATTTATATAAGATTATTAAGTAGGTTATTGATAGCGTAATTAAAATACAATTATCAACTATCAATTGTCAATTATCAATTATTAAAAGTGAAACTTTTAATCCTAAACGGTCCTAACCTCAATTTGCAGGGTAGGCGTGATAAATCGGTATATGGTGCGGAGAGTTTCGAGGAGTTTATTCCTCGACTCCGCACCTCATATCCTGCTGTCGAAATCGACTATGCACAGTCGAATATCGAGGGCGAGTTAATTGATGCTCTCCATAATGCGGAGGGCAAATATGATGGTGTCATATTCAACGCAGGAGGCTACACCCACACTTCGGTAGCTTTGCGTGATGCCATCGATGCAGTATCGGTACCTGTTATCGAAATTCATATCTCGAATGTGGCAGCTCGTGAGGAGTTTCGTCATACTTCGCTTATTGGTGCTACATGCGTGGGCACTATCGCCGGTTTCGGCTTGGACTCATACCGCTTGGGTATCGAGGCGATGCTGAACCGATAAAATCACACCCGAAATATGAAGAGCCGTCTTATCGACCAAGTGGCAACAGGTGTTGCATGGAGCGTAGCCGAAAAACTATGCTCTATGTTGTTGCAGATGGTCGTGAGTATTGTTGTGGCTCGTCTGCTTGTACCGGAGGATTTCGGAGTAATGGCGATATTGACCTTCTTTACCGCTGTGGCGTTGGTAGTTGTTGATAGCGGCTTCTCGCAGACATTGTTGCGCAAGACGGAGCCGACAAACGATGATTATAAGTCGGTCTTCGCCTTCAATCTGGCGGTATCGCTGGTGTTATATCTGCTTCTGACTGCATTGTCGCCATTGTTGGCTCGCTACTACGATTTGGCGGTTATTTCAGAAATTGCCCCCGTACTATTTTTGTTGCTACCTCTCAATGCTCTGGGCATAATTCAAAATACAAAACTATCGCGTGAGTTCCGTTTTGGCGTTCTATCCCGAATTAACTTTCTTGCATCGCTTGTTGCGGGTGTAACGGCTATTGTTGTTGCTGTATGTGGAGGTGGAGTTTGGGCATTGGTTGCACAGCGCTTGACGGTTATGGGCGTGAAGGCACTCTTGTTGTGGTGGCGAGGAGATTGGAGGGGTGAAGGCTCGTTCAATGGTGCGGCTTGGCGTGAGATGGCACCGTTTTCGTTCAGGCTGATGTCCACAGATATTGTCGCTGCGGTATATAACAATGTAGCACAACTCTTTATCGGCAAGGTCTATTCGGCAGATACACTCGGCTATTTCAATCAGGCGCAGAAAATCAAGGATTTACCCGTACAGTCAGCGGTTCTGTCGGTGCAGTCGGTAACATATCCTGCATTGGCGAAAATCAAAGATGATACGGCGAAATTTGCCGAGAGTTTTCGCAAGGTGTTGCTGATAAATATCTTTGTAATGGCTCCGGTCGCGGCGGGTATGTCGGCTGTTGCTGAGCCACTGTTCAGAGTACTGTTGGGTGATAAGTGGTTGCCTACCGTACCTTATTTCGAGATTATTGCCCTTGCAGGAGTATTCTATCCGTTGTCGATGGTGGCTTACAATGTTTTGAAGGTACATAGTAACGGCTCGATTATTTTCCGCTTGGAGTTGTTGAAAAAGGCGATAATGACAGCAGTTTTGGCTCTTACCATTCCGCACTCGACAATGGCTATTGCCTACGGTTTGGTGGCTATGACTGCGGTGGAGTTTGTGGTAAATTTCTCTGCAACAAGGCGTTATACTGCGCTCTCGTGGTGGCAGATGATACGCACACTGCTCCCATCATTGCTCCTTACGGTGGTGATGTATGCAGCGGTGAAGGCGGTAGGGTATTATAGTGCCGATTTTGCTCCTATTTGGCAACTACTCTTGCAGATTGCAACAGGTGTTATCATATATGCGCTTGGTGCGTGGATATGCCGTTTGGAGGCGTTGAAAGAGTTTGTTCAAACTATTAAAGGAGTGTTGAAGCGATGAGAGTGTACGGAGAGTTTGACTTTATAGCGTCTATTAGTGAGATGTTTCGCTCGATGCCGAACAATGGTTTTGAGGGCATTGGCGATGATTGTGCCGTATTGCCTATTGGTGGCGAGGAGGCATTGGCTTTCACTTCGGATATGCTCAATGAGGGCGTTCACTTTCTGACCGACAAGAGTACTCCGTTTCAGATTGGCTATAAGTCTTTGATGGTGAATATCAGCGATGTGGCGGCTATGGGTGCAAAACCTGTGGCTACATTGTTGTCGTTGGCTCTGCCAAACGATAAGTTTGGCGAGTGGTCTGTGGAGTTTATGCGTGGCTACAAAAAGGCTTCCCAAAAATATGGAGTAAAACTCGTTGGCGGAGATACCGTAGGCTCAAAATCGGGTGTCTGCATAAGCGTAACGGCTATTGGTCGTGCGCCAATGGCGAACATAAAACGCCGTTCAGCCGCCAAAGTTGGCGATATTATAATGGTTACGGGCAGATTGGGTGCTTCGGCTGCGGGGTTGCGAGATGTGTTAGAAGGCAAACTATCAACTCGCAACGCCAAGATACATTTGATGCCCGAAGCACAAGTGCGAGAGGGCGTGTGGCTCGGAGTGCAACCCGAAGTGCATGCTATGTGCGATATATCAGATGGAATAGCCTCCGACCTGCAACATATTATCGATAGGTCGAAGAGGGGTGCGGTAATTTCGGAACAAGATATCCCTATCGCTCGCGGTGCATCGTTCCAAGATGCTATTTGCGGTGGCGAAGATTATCAGTTGCTTTTTACGGTTGATAAGCGCGATGCCGAGGGATTGGCGCAACGCTTCGAGGAACAGTTTGGAAAAACTATATATAAAATTGGTAGAGTCGTACGCCCGAACTACGACTGTTATAATATCGGCTTTGAGAGTAAAAGTAGCGAAGTGATATATAGCTCCGTAGGCTGGGGCGGATATAACCATTTTGGTTCGGAGGACTAATCCTCTACGATAAATACTTGTTCGCCTTTACCCTGCATAAAGTACTTCTCGCGGGCATATTGCTCCAAGAATTCATCATTTTTCAGATTTTCGATAAGAATGCTGTCTCGGCGAATCTCCGCCTCGTAGAGAGCCTTCTCCTTGTTGAGTTCACGAATCTCAATCGAGGTGCGGATAAGCGAAAAGAGTGGGCGACCAATAAGAATAATACCAAGCACCACAACCGAAACAAGGATTATACGCCATGCATACTCCTTGCCTTTGCTGATACCCTTTTCGACCTGCTTACTTACTCGCTTACCGAACTTCATAACGCTCTGCTATTAAGGTATTCGCATATATTTGTGGCTCTGAATGGAGATGCTCCAACGAGGATTACGCTTGGCATACTCCACGAGTGTCGGCATAATCTTCTCTGCGACACTCCATTCGGGCTGTAAAAAGAGCAGACACTTCTCGCTAACCTTTGCGGCGCACTCCTCTGCCCACTTCAAGTCCTCCTCGCTCTGAATAATCACCTTCAACTCATCGGCACGCCCATAAGCCTCTTCGAGAGGTGCCGACTTGCGCTTTGGCGAAAGACAAACCCAATCGAAAATACCTGAAAATGGGTGTGAACCCGATGTTTCGAGAAATATAGCCAAACCCTGCTCTTTGAGCGCTTGTGTCAGGTAGTCGAGAGGGTAGAGCAGAGGCTCTCCGCCAGTAATTACGATGGATTGAGCTGCGCACGCTACGGCACGCTCGACAATCTCCTCGATGGGAGTTGGGGGGTACATGCGAGGATTCCATGTGTACTTGGCATCGCACCATGCACAACCGACATCACAACCACCAAGGCGGATAAAATAGGCGGGCTTTCCTGTGTGAAAGCCCTCACCTTGAATTGTGTAGAAGTCCTCTACAAGTGGCAGTTTGCGACCACCCTCCAATACCGTTTTGTTAGTCATTTGCAAGGACATAAATATCTTTGAGGTTGCGACCAATCTGGTCGTAATCGAGCCCGTAACCTACAATAAATTCATTGCCAATCTCCAATGCACGATACTTGATAGGTGTATCATAGAGGTATTTCTCCGGCTTAAAGAAGAGAGTACACACTTCCACCGAGTTAGGATTAAGAGATTGTATATAATTAATCATGTGATTGATACTATGTCCAGTCTCTACAATATCCTCGACAATGATAATATCGCGACCTTCTATGTCGAAGTCGATGCCAAGCGTCTGCTTAATCTTTCCTGTCGATTGTGTACCTTCGTACGAAGATATCTTCACGAAGGTAATCTCGTTGTTGAAGGTCGTTTTACGCACAAGGTCAGCAAGAAACATATATGAACCACTCAAAACACCTACAAATATAGGAGCCTTTTCACTTGCTGCATAGTCGGTATTCAGCTGTTCGGCAACCTTTGCTACCGCTTTATCTATCTCCTCAGCGGTAATCATAACCTCAAAGGTTTTGTCATAAAGGGTTACTCTCTCCTTCATAATAAATGAAATTTTATTAACGCAAAGATACACTATTTAATTAAGAATTAAAAAAATTGTTTGAAGATTTAACGCAAACTCTCAACAAAATATAGAGCACTGTTTGGCATTAGGTACTTTTTTCGTATATTTGTGTGAGTTTATAGTGGAAGTATTACAAATTAATCACATAAATCTTTAATTACTTACTATTATGAAAAGACCTGTTTTATTGGTGATTAGCCTTTTTATGGCAATCTCTGCGGTAGCGCAAGGCTACTATCAATCACATTACCAGAGTACAACAGAACCTCAAACTCTTTTGCCCAACTTGCCTTTGGACTACTCTCGTAAAGAGATTATCCTTCCAACGGTGAATGGATATACCCCTTACAAGGCCGACCTGCACATACACAGCACCTACTCTGACGGTGTGATGAAGTACACAGGTCGTGGTCGTGTTTACGAGGCATGGCGTGATGGATTAGATGTAATTGCAGTTACCGACCACATGAGAGTAAAAGTATATAAGGACAAGGTTGGCGTTCCTGCACCCGAGAATGATAAGGCGAAGCGTGGTGAGCGTCCTGCACAAGCTGTGAAGGATGCTGTTAGCATGGGTGGCGACTATGGTATTTTGGTTATCCCGGGCGTTGAGATTACCGGAAGCCCTAAAACTCTGGGACACTTTAATGCCCTCTTTACAACAAACAATTTGGAGATTTTCGATTATGACCCTATGCAGGCAATTCGCAATGCTCGCAAACAGGGAGCTTTGATTATGCAGAATCACCCGGGATGGCGTCAATCTACCTTGGAGATGACACAGTTCGTGAAGGATGCTTATGCCGAGAAACTTGTGGACGGAATCGAGTTGATGAACGGACGCAGCTTCTATCCAAGAGCTCTCCAAACTGCAAAGGATAACAATCTCTTTATCGCTTCGACAACCGATATCCATAGCACTACTGCCGAGACCTACCGCGAGAATAACCACCTGCGCAATATGACCATCATCTTCGCGAAGGAACTCTCGTCTGAGTCGATTCGTGAGGGATTGGAGAAGCATCGTACATTGGCATACTCGTTTGGTGTATTGGGAGGCGAGGAGTCGTTGCTTCGTGACTTCTTCCACGCTTCGATTGAGACCAAAAAACTTGCTGTTGTCGTTAATAAATCAAAGAAGAAGACTCAGCGTGTGATGCTGACCAACAAGACATCGTTGCCATATACATTGCGTTTTGGCAAGGGAAATCATGTTACACTCCCTGCAATGTCTTCGATTATCGTAAACACAAAACCTGGCAAGCCTGTTCAGTGTACTGTTCTTAATATGTGGTATGGTATGAATCAGCACCCTGAGGTTAAGCTTAAATACTAAAATATAACTCTATCCGAACGAATAAGAGAAACTGACTAACAAGGTGATTTCTGCGTTACACTTGCCCTCGAAATCCCTCTTGTTATACAACCTCTGACAAACAGAGCGTGTCTAACTCAGTGACACGCTCCTTTTTATTGAATATCTATCTGTTTGTATATATCTCGCAATCTATCAGCCATAAAGTATTGCAGAACAAGACGGGATATTATATACATCAAAAATGCTAACCACAACGCATCGTTGCCGATAAGGGACAGTAGGGTATAATAGACTGTGAAAAATATGATTGTCGCCCACACCATCGAGTTGCGCATTGCTCGCGTGAGAGTTGCTCCTGCATAGACGCCATCGAGCATAAACGGCATTGCCGCAAATAGTGGTATTACAATAATCCACCCGATATATCGCTTGGCAACAGCCAAAACTTTTGTCAGCTCCTCCTCCGTACCACTACCGAGGAAGGCGGTGAATAACTCCTCCCAGCCTGCGAGGTATAGTGTGATGGCAATAGCAGCTGTTGCAAAGGTCCATATTACGCAGTAACGCAGACACTTTTTGAGCGAAGGGGAATCTTTTGCCCCGATAAACCTACCCGTCATAGCCTCCGCAGCGTATGCAAACCCATCGTTCATATAGGAGAAGAGCATCAGCAACTGCATCAGCACGCTGTTTACCGCCAAAATTGCCGCATCACCCATTCGCGCCGATGCGGCGGTAAAGAATGTATAGACTCCTACATTGCAGAATGTGCGGACAATAATATCGCCATTGACCTTGAAAAATCGCTTCATCGAGGCTAAATTCAACACCTCGCGCAGAACAACTCTACGCATAGTCTTGCGGAAGAATATGTAGATAAGCACACTCGCAAGCACCAAGCCTATCCACTGCGACACGACCGAGGCATAGGCTATACCGACAATGCCGAGGTCAAACGAATATACAAACCACCAGCCGAACAAGATGTGCAGTCCATTTACGGTAATTGATACCGCCATCGGGATAACGCCGTTCTGCATACCCACAAACCAACCGTACAAACCGAATAACAAGATACCTGCCGGCACTGCCCAGATGCGAGCAAAGAAGTAGTCTGCAACTATCTCGTTTCCACCCATCAGCCACAAAGATAGTCTGCCGAGTGGTTGTTGAAAAATCAGCACTATTGCGCTTAACGCCAATGAGATAACCACAGCGCGCACCAACATTGCAGTCGTTTCGTAGAAATCGCCTGCTCCGTAGGCTTGTGCGGTCAAACCACTCGTACCCATACGGATAAATGAACAGTTCCAATAGATGAAGTTGAAGATGGATACTCCAAGAGCCAAAGCTCCGATAATCTCTGCCGAACCACTCCAAGTACCGACAATGCCGGTTGAAACCAATCCCATCAACGGAACGGTTATGTTGGAAATTATATTTGGTATGGCTATTCGGAATATCTCTTTGTTCATCTTATTCTATTATTTTTGTGGTTCAAGCACAACCTTTATAACAGCCTTACTATTTGGTTGCACTGTTGTAGTAAAACCAACACGGCAAGTTCCCTTATTCTCACAGTCGTACTCTGTCGTAGGGGCATTACTCATAATATATGCCTTCACACCCTTTGGCGCATCGGCACGCAAAATCACCTCCTTGCCATTTTTCGTGAGGCTTATGGTGCGGTCATCAACTATTCTGACCGTAGCAGTGGTGGTCATATTCCAGCGTACCTGACACTCAATATCGCGAGCCTTCAACTTATCTATACATGTAACTTTATCACTCTTGTCTATGTATATTGTACGATAAGCACTCGATAGGTCGAAGAAGATAGGTGTCAAGTCGAACTCTGCACCATGACGACTTTTGGTATTATAGAGTTTGTCCATTGTTGCCATACCCTTGACATTGTGCAATCTCTCATTTACCGTAAGGGTGTTATGCGAGAAGTTACCTAAACGGAATACTCGCCAACGGTCGGAATTTTGTCCTCTCTTCCATATACCCAAGCCCTTCGACTCCAATGAGTGGTAACCTTGTGAGCCAAGGTCGCTTGCCCAACGAATACCGCCCCATTCGTAGATAAATGAGCCTGCATCCATGTGGGCATGATTGTTTGAGGCTGTACCACCTTTGGCTGCGAGGTAAGAACCTTTGCTATCGCTGAAGTTACTTCTGTATATGAATAGTGGCTGATTGCCTTGTCCATACCAAAAGTTGTCGGCAATAGGCTCAATCTCCTTCAAATTGCAGCGTGACGCAAACAACATCGCAAGGGGAGCTTGACGATTGATGCCTCGAATGCGTCCCTTGCCAAGAAGTCGTTGCCTATCCTGCCAAACGAGCGACATATCGTTTGTTTCGTGTGCAAACCAATAGAGTAGAGGATTTACCATATTGCGAGGATTTCCACAATCGGAGTAGTTGAAGGTGTAGCCTGATGGCGTCTGCATAAAATTCATAAACTTTGCCGACTCCAAGAATCCCGGAGCTTTCTCCAAATCGAAACTTGTACCGAGAGCCGTACGCAACGACTCTATAAGCATAACCTCAAACCATGTTCCATACTCCCAATAGCCGAAGCCTTCGGGATATACGCCATCAGGACCATAACACTTCTGAGCCTTCGGATTACTAGCTAATGAGCGTTCAATCATCACCTTTGCCTCGTCAGGTATTCGCTCGAATACCGCCAAAGCACCCATTACCATTCCTGCATTGCAGACCTGATTCCAATTATTATCGGTACGATACCACCACATTTTTGGCTTTGCAGCACGCAAGCCTTTTCCGATAATGGCATCTTCGATTGTTCTTCTACTCTCGGGCGAGAGCCAATCGTACAACCAATCGTAACCTATCGCCAAGGCAGCAGTCATCTCCGCTACATCTAAAAAGTGCGAAGGATTCCAATCGGTAAAACTTGCCGCAGCCAACATCTCCTTCTCGGCTCTGCGTGCGTATGTTTCATCGCCACTAACCAAATACATATAGGAGCAGAAACATACCCTTTCCAATACCTTACGCGATACGGAAAGCAATCTTTTGCCCGTCTTTATGCGCTCGCTTACCGCCAAATCGAGGTGCTTATCTGCTCTTCCTTTGATTGTTTGGTGTACTCTGCGCAGTGGCGCATCGTATATAACTCGCTGTTTTACAGCGTTAATATCTCCTTTCTTCAAAATAAGTCGAGGGTGTTGCGATAATTTCGAGTAGTCGGGCGTAGGCTGTGCTATTGCCGTAAAGGAGAATATCACTGCCAAAATAGTTAGGACCTTTTTCATGGGTGGTTTGATATGAGTTGGTTACTTTATAAGTTGGTGGTATATTTCGATACATACCCACGCATCGGTGGCGGCATACATCTGTTGTTGCGGCGTTAGTTGCTTGGCAGCCCAATTGGATAGGCGTTGCGCCTTCGACACCTTCTTGCCGAGGATAATACCCGAAATTTTACGAAGGCTTTTATCCTCAATACCATACTTTACAACCTCATCTTGTAAGTCAATAAAACCCTTTGCTGTGAAGTGGCGCAAACGATTGAGTGCTGTAATGTCGTTCTTGACATCGGCTCCGATTTTACGAATTTTATCACTTGACAAGATTGCTATAATATCGCGGGATAGAGGTAGCTTGTTTAGTCGGATAAGATAACAACAATCTTCTGTTGAGAGTTGCAGCAATGCAACCTTGTTTGTTACTCCCGCAGTGAATGAAGGTCGCGTCTCAGTATCGAAACCGATAAGCGTCCGTTGCGAGAGCTCCTTAGACGCTTTGCTGAGCGCATCGGCAGTATCCACTACTACGATGCGCCCATCAAAGTGTACAGGCTCCAATGCGGCGACCTCCTCATTGGATATTTTTGCTGCGAAAGCCATCTTAAACCTACTTGCTACTTGCGCTTCGACTGTTGTTTTTGCATAGCCTCCTGCTGCTGCATTAACTGCTCATAACGCTGCTGAAAACGCGATTTCTTCCCCTTGGTATTTTTGGCATGTGCCGTCATCTTTTCGCGAATTTTATCGTCATTAAGCGTAAAGCGAATGATGGTTGTCTGCAAGATAGTAAAGAGGTTCGACAAGAGATAGTAGTAACAAAGACCACTTGCATAGTCGTTGAACCAGAACAACATCATCGCAGGCATCATATAGACAGTCATGAACTTCATACCGGCCATTTGAGGCTGTGCCGAGCCTTGCTGTTGGAAATTGATATACGAGTAGATAAACATCACAATTATCATCAACAGACAGAACAGCGAGATATGGTCACCATAGAACGGAATGTTGAACGGCAAATCGAGAATACTGTCATACGAAGAGAGGTCATCGCTCCACAAGAATGACTTGCCACGCAATTCGATACTTGCAGGGAAGAAGCGGAACATAGCAATCAGAATAGGCATCTGAATAAGCATCGGCAAGCAGCCTCCCATAGGGCTGATACCTGCCTTGTTGTAGAGTGCCATCATCTCCTGCTGCTTCTTCATTGCGTCCTCCTGACGAGGGTATTTAGCGTTCAAAGCATCAATCTCAGGCTTAATAACGCGCATCTTGGCGGTCGAAAGGTAGCTCTTGTAAGTGAGAGGGAAGATTACCAATTTAACCAACAAGGTCAAAATCAAGATGATAAGACCAAACGATGCGATATACTTCTGCAAGAAATCAAATACCGGAATAACAACCCAACGGCTGATGAATGTCGAAAACACCCAACCGAGAGGAATGATGCGCTCCATTTCGAGTGACTCGCCACTCTTGTCGGTCAGTTTCTTCAATACCGAGAACTTGTTAGGACCGAGATAGAACGAGAAGTCATACTTTGTGGTTTGTGGTGTGTAATCCACCAAAGAGGTCATTGCGAAGTCCTTGATAAATCCCGACTTAGGCTCTGCCGTAGCGAACGACACTTGCGGCTGACGCAATACGACCGAACGACCAATCAGAGCCGAAGAGAAGAACTGCTGCTTGAACGATACCCAATCAACCGATGCTGCAATGTCGTCTTCCTTTGTCGATTCGGAAATGCCTAAATCCTCAACATCGCCTTCGCCCGGATAGTGATAAACGAGGGTAGTGTAGGTATTCTCATTCTTGAAACTGCGCTCATTCTGGTAGGTGCGGTTGCGCCACTCTACGGCAATGCTCTTCTGGTTTGCCATCATCGGAGCAAGGTCGTTCAAACGCACCTCGAAATCTACCAGGTAGTCGCGCTCAGGCTTCTGCTCGTTGTAGATGGTGTAGATATGCTCGATAGAACCGCTGCCTACGGGTAGGCGCATTGTTACGACCTTTTTGTCGCCCAAAGACTCTACGGGTAACAACTCGAAGTTACGATACGCCGTAGCAACCTCCACATTGCGCATATTCTCCTTCAAATAGTACGACATATTGAAATATGCCGATTCAGGGGCAAAGAGGTGTACCAACTCGTTGCGCTCCTCCTTCGGTGCGTACTTGGTATAATCCTTTAATGTTACATCTATAATTTGCGCACCGAGTGTCGAGAAACGGATTTGCATTACATCATTCTCAACCACAACCTCTTCAACCTTCTCGGCATCGCTCACCAACTTTGGTGTATCGCTCTTTTTGCTCTCGGTTTTTGCAATTTCAACCTCTGCTTCTTGCTCGGTAGGGGTGTCGAGAGCCTGTGAAGCCTGCTCGGCAAGTTGCTCGACCTGGGCTGCCATTTGAGCCTCTTGCTGTTTTTGTGCCTGGTAGTTCGCATAGAACATGTAACCTACGAATACCAAGGTCATTAGGACAAAGCCTATAATCGTACTCTTATTCTCTTTCATCGCTTGTAATAGATATTTTCAGCTTTTTTCTGTTGTTACTCTTGTGAATCAATCAATTTTACTCGTTCAATAGCATCTGCCATATCTTGCTTTGCTCGTGCAATCTTCTCCTCTACGGCTGCAATCATAGCCTCGGCTCCTTTCGACTTAGCAAAGAAGCCGATGTTGTTCTCCAAAGTCTGAATCTCCTGTTCGAGAGCCTTGACACGATTGTACAACTTCTCACGCTCGGAACGAAGTCCCTTACCTCCCGCCTCACGCATTGAAGAGACTCTATTTTTGAACTTATTAAAATGCTGCTCACGGTCGGCACTGCGAACCGAACCGAATAGCTTGTCAAGTACAGCCTTGTATTGCTTTTGCAACTCATCTTTGTGGCGAATAGGTACAAAGCCAATCTCGCTCCAACGGCGTTGATACTCCTTGATGTCGTCAAACGACTTTACCTTGGCCTGAGCCATCTCCTCCAACAGAGCCTGCTTTGCTGCAAGATTTGAGTTGTATTCGCCATCAATCGAAGAGAAGTGTTGCGCCTTGCGCTCGAAGAATTTGTCGCAAGCGGCACGGAAACGCTTCCACACTGCATCTGCATATTTGCGTGCTACGGTTCCGGACCTCTTCCACTCCGCCTGCAATGCCAATAACTCCTCGGTAGCCTTTGCCCAATCTTCGCGCTCGGCTATCGACTCGGCACGCTCACAAAGAGAGTTCTTTATCTCCAAATTTTTCGACATATCCTCCTTCGCCTCAGCGTAGAAAGCGTGCTTAGCTTCAAAGAATTTGTCGCATGCAGCACGGAAGCGGTCGTAAACCTTGTTGTTATCCTTCTTGGGTGCAAAACCGATAGTACGCCACTCGGCTTGAATCTCCTGCAAACGCTCACTTGCTTTATTCCAAGCCTTATGCGTGGTCGGCGATTCGCTCACCATCTTTTCCACCTCCTCGCAAAGTGAAGATTTACGCTCAAAGTTCTGCAACTGCTCTGCCTTGATATTCTCGAAATGCTCCTGATAACGGCGATTGATGATGGTGGAAGCCGACTTAAATCGCTCCCATAATGACTCCTTATGCTCCATTGATACAGGACCTGTCTCACGCCACTCCTCATGCAACTTCTGCAACTTGTGGAAAGCCTCGACTATGGAGGCTACCTCGTTCAACGCCTCTGCCTGCTCGCAAAGAGTCGTTTTAGCTTCGAGATTGCGTTTCCAGTCGAGATCGCGTAACTCTTTGTTAATTTTCACATAGTTGTAGAAGTTTTCGACATGCAAGTTGTAGGTCTCATATAGGTCGCTCACCTTTGTTTGTGGTACCAAACCTATACTACGCCAGCGAGCCTGCAACTCGTGGAATTTAGCAAAGGTGGTGTTGATAGTCTCCTCCGAATCTACCAACATCTTCAACTCCTCAATAATAGCGAGCTTAGCGTTGTAGTTCTCCTCTTTTTCCCTATCAGATAGGGCAGTAGCCTCATCGCGCTTGGTGCGATATACATTATACAACTCTTTAAAGCGCACCTCTGCCTCATCTATCTGTGGCTTATACTCCGCATCGGTGCCATTCTCATCGAAAAATGCCTTGCGGCGAATATCCATGTCGGCACGATGTAGTTTATAGAATGCCACCTTCAACGCCTCAACCTCATTACGCAACTCAATAGAAGGCTCTTCGGAAACTCTCTCGGCAAGGCGTGCAAGTACACCCTCTTTATCGAGTTGAGCCATGTCGTTAACGAAGCCTTCGACCTTCTCGGTCTGCTCTTCGGCAGCGATAACGCTCTCTCCTTCGCTCGTTTGCGATACAATCTCATGTTGAATAGTCTGCTCCTTTACGGGAGCTTCGATAGTCGTTTTAGTAGCCATAATATGCTTGATTTAGTTTCACACTCCTATACCTTTTAAGGTATAACCCGACAAAGATACGAAATAAAACTGAAAACGGAAAGCGGAAAGCAGAAAACTTGTCAAATTATTTATATCTTTGCCTCAATGAAATTTGAAAATATATTTTTGAAAGCTCGCAGAACTCATAATGTGTCGGTATGGCTTGCACTTGTGCCGATTGCTACGCTTGTAGCTATGCTTATACTCGTCATAAAAGTATTTGGTACAGATGCTATTGAAGGCGGAAGCCAAATTGCGCTTTTGGTATCCTCTGCTGTTGCAGCACTCCTCGCTGTATCTGTTTGTCGTTGCAAGTGGAGCGGGCTCGAAAAAGCCATTGTAGATAATATCCGTACATCGGCATCAGCAATTATAATTTTGTTGCTTATTGGTGCTGTTGCAAGTACTTGGATGCTCAGCGGAGTTGTACCGACATTGATGTATTATGGTCTTAAAATTATACACCCAAGCATATTTTTAATGGTGGCATGTATGATATGTGCCGTTGTGGCGGTGGTTACGGGTAGTTCATGGACCACCATAGCCACCATAGGTATTGCCCTCATGGGCGTAGGCGAGGCTCAGGGCTACTCTGATGGGTGGATTGCCGGAGCAATAATTTCGGGGGCATATTTTGGCGATAAGGTATCGGCCCTATCGGATACTACGGTGTTGGCATCATCAACGGTGCGAGTACCTCTCTTTGAACATATCAGATATATGTCAATTACCACGATACCATCTTTTGTTATAGCGTTGATTATCTTCCTTGTTGTAAGTCTTTTTCACTCAGTGGATAGCTATACACAAATTGCGGAATTGACAAGTGTACTTCAAGAGTCGTTTAATATCTCGATATGGCTATTGGCTGTTCCAGCTGTTACAATGTTGCTTATCGCAAAGCGTCTGCCAGCCCTCGTAACACTCTTTTTATCGGTGATTATGGCGTGCGTAGCAATGGTTATTTCACAACCACAAATTATCACTTCAATAGGCGGAGATGGCGACTTTGCAATCTTTCGAACATTGATGACGGTATGCTCAACCAATACCTCAATTGATACGGGCAATCTTGTTATAAATGAATTAGTTGCAACATCGGGTATGCAAGGTATGCTTAATACAATTTGGTTAGTATTGTGTGCCATGTGTTTTGGTGGAGTAATGTCGGGTAGCGGAATGTTATCAGCATTAACGCAGCTCTTTGCGCGTTTCGTCTATCGTACGGCAAGTGTTGTGGCATCTACGCTCGCTACGGGACTATTTGCCAATCTCCTTACAGCAGACCAATACATATCTATTATAATTACGGGCGAAACCTTTCGTGAGTTATACGCCAAGCGAGGATTGGAGGGAAGACTATTAAGTCGTTCGGTCGAAGATTCGGCAACAGTAACATCGGTGCTTGTACCTTGGAACTCGTGCGGAATGACACAATCAACAGTCCTTGGTGTTGCCACACTTACCTATCTGCCGT
Organism: Alistipes sp.; assembly: GCA_045596245.1. Taxonomy (GTDB): domain Bacteria; phylum Bacteroidota; class Bacteroidia; order Bacteroidales; family Rikenellaceae; genus Alistipes. The sequence goes on from JAZOBZ010000075.1 coordinate 23,752, forward strand.
ATTGCCTTTTCAATCTGATAAGCCCGCTGATGTCGTTGCTTGTGGCAATAGTGGGATATAAGATTAAGAGAGGAGTGAGTAGTGAGGAGATAGGAGATAGGAGATAGGAGTTGAAAAGAATAATTCTCAATTCTCAATTGCCTTTGGCTTAATTGTTGTTTTGTTTTGGCTACAAACCAATACAACAAAACAATGAAAAAGAGTCTATTTATCATGTTGGCTTTGGGAACAACCGTAGCGGCTGTTGCTCAGAGCAATCAAGCTCCTGCAAATGCGGTGCTTGTATCTCAAACCCGTAACGGAAATGTCATAACGACTCGTTACAAAATTCCTCATGATGACGGCAAACATGCTGAATTTGATGTTCATTACGCCGTTAATAAGGCAAATATCGTTCCTGCTTATTCGGATAATAATCAGCAGATTGAGAATCTGAAAGAGTTTATGACACAGGCGAAAGATACTACGATGCACATCTCGGCAATACATATCGTAGGTTATGCTTCGCCAGATGGCAACACCAAGCAGAATGATACTCTTGCATCGAAGCGTGCGCAGTCGTTATACCACTACGCTGTAAATACCTATCACCCTGAACAAAAGATAGATACAGAACACAAGACTTTCAAGTGGAGCGACTGCGTTGATGCTGTCGAGAAGAGTGATATCCCGCACAAGGAGCAAGTACTGTCAGTATTGAAATCTACCTCTCATACTGAGTGGCAAAAGGAGCAGGCTCTACGCAAAATGCCTGATGCGTGGAGGTATCTTGCTACGCATATCCTGCCGCAGATGCGTTATGCCGATATAGAGTTCGATTATGGAGTCGATGAGTTCGTTACCCGCACAACAACTGTTGCCGTGACTGAACCCGCAAAGCCTATTCAGACATCGCAGCCAAAACAACCCGAGGAGGTTGTTGTAGATGAGGAGATGGGTATTATCATTGCCACGCCTAAACATAGTGGTGATGATGATTACATCAACAGCAAAGAGAATAAACGCAACCAACGAAAGGCTCGGAAGTCAAATAAAAAGAACCTTAAAGGGGGCTACGAGGCTGTTTATTGGTAAAAATTGGTCGAAAACGATAAAAAAGTTCGAAAATCTTTGCACACTATCCATTTTTTCTTATCTTTGTGCTGTGAAAGAACAATAAAAATTAGGATAAGGTTATGGCAAATCTAAGATTTTTGAAGAAAGAGATTGACTATCGTCTTGAAGAGTTGGTATTTGATTGTGATATGACAATCTACTTCCGTCCAGACAAAGAGCAGGAGATTTTTGCAATTATGCAGGAGGGTGTGGAACTTCGCAATGAGTTGTATCATAAGGCAAATAATCCAACCGAGCCAAAGAACTCCTCTCTTGTACGCAAGTACTACGCTGCATTCCGCAACGAGATGATTGATGGCTACGGCAAATTGTTTGAAAAGTTGAGCGCTCTCCACGACTAAGACTTTTAAGACGAAGCCCGAATAAGGCGCAGTGGGCTACCATTGCGCCTTTATTTTTTCAGAACAACCTAACTTAAAACGCTATGCGCATACTTGTTGTTGATGACGAGATAGATATTCGTGAGTTTGTGCAGTATAACCTTGTGAAAGATGGACACGAGGTGCTTTGTGCTATCAATGGGCGTGACGCTTTGAGTAAGGCTATCGAGTTTCGTCCACATCTTATCCTTATGGATATGATGATGCCGGAGATGGACGGTCGTGAGGCGTGTCTTGCTTTGCGAGCAAACCCCATAACAGCGAAGTCGATGATACTGTTCTTGTCGGCTGTCTGCGAGGAGGAGAGTCTGGTTGAGTGCTACAAGGCGGGAGCTGACGACTATATCACCAAACCTGTCAGTATGAAGGTCCTTTGTTCTCGCGTATCGGCGATAGAGAAGCGCATAAAGGGAAGCGAACAGATTGTGTTGCCCGAAACAAAGAGCTCTAATTTAATTGAGGCGCGACACGCCTATATATCGGAAAGTGGCGAGGTGCGATTGGCAGTTAAGGAGTTCGAGATATTGAGGCTACTGCTTTCGGAACCTCGTATATTTACCCGTGAGGAGATTTATGATACTGTATGGGGACAGGGAGTAGTTGTTGGCACACGAACTCTCGATGTCCATATACGCCACCTGCGTAGCAAAATTGGCGACAACCACATCTCCACATATAAGGGCGTTGGTTTCCGCTACGAGGAGTAGAGGCGTGAAAGTGGGGTAGTCGGGCTATTTCTTAAAGATAAAGAATACTGCCAAGACAAGACAGACAAAACCTGCGAGGTGATTCCAGCGGAGAGCCTCGTTTTTCATTATTAGTTGCACGATAACTGCAAATACTGTCAGTGACACAACCTCCTGAATAACCTTCAACTCCCAAATCGAGAATGGACCGCCATACTCCATGCTACCCAAGCGGTTTGCGGGCACCATAAAGCAGTATTCAAAGAATGCCACCAACCAACTGATAAAAATTACGGCAACCAAGCCGATGCGCTCGAATTTGCTCTTAAACATCACCTGACCATACCACGCTAAGGTCATAAACAGGTTTGAACATATCAAAAGTCCTACTGCGGACAAACCCCTTCCAATCATAAATTCACTTTTTAAGATTTTTCGGGTGCGAAAGTATTAAAAATTTGGCGAATTGCGACCAAAATTGGCAAAAAATAGATACCTTCGCACTATGAAATTTACTTTAATTACAGGAGCATCATCGGGAATTGGGCTCTGCTATGCCGAGCAATTCGCCGCCAAAGGCGAGAATATAGTTGTTGTAAGCAACCAGCGAGAGCGCAACGAGGAGGTTGCAGCCGACCTTAAACAACGCTTTGGTGTAGAGGCGGTTGCGTTGTATGCCGACCTCTCGAAGGCGGACTCTGCCGAGCAGATTTACGAGTGGTGCAAGGAGCGCGAAATAGAGGTCGCAACCATTGTGAGCAATGCGGGAATTTTGCAGTTCGGAATGTTTCTGCATACCAAGCCCTCGATGGCGGAGTTTATCACAAATCTCCACTGCGTAACCCCATCGAAGTTGTGCCGACTCTTCGGCGAAGATATGTGTAGTAGGGGAGAGGGACGCATACTGATAATGTCGTCAATGGCTGCGTGGATACCGTTTCCGACAATATCCTACTACGCTGCGACAAAGGTCTATCTGAAAAGTTTTGCGCAATCGCTGTGGTACGAGTTCCGCCCGTACGGCGTAACGGTAACTACGGTCTATCCGGGTGCGGTGGATACACCTCTCTACTCACTTGACGAGAAACATCGCAAGTGGCTTCGTGCCTTTGGGGTGATGATGTCTGCCGAAAAGTTGGCGAAAAGGGGAATCGGAGCCTTGGAGCGTGGTTGCCGCACTGCAACACCGGGCTTATTTACTAAGATTGTTGTTGCAGTATGCAGCATATTGCCGGCACACGCCTTGCTGCCCGTACTGAAAATTCCTGCAATAAAACGAATCCTCGCAAAGTTGTAATTTACATAATATAGGCTGTTACCCAAACGGATAACAGCCTATATTTTATTATATTTATAACTCTATTTGGTCTTTAACCATTCGCTATTCTTTTTCGCAAATTCGCTTACGGCAATAGGAAAATCAGTGCAATGAATATCGGCACCAAGAGCCCATGCACGAACAACTGACTCTACATTCTTGCCAGGCCACAAATTAACGATAAAACCCTTTTTGTGTGCCAACTTCATGCCATTATATGAAGTCTTTTCAAGACGGCAAGCAATGCGTTTAACGCCAAGAGCCTCAGCGATAGCAAGCGATTTTTCATCGCAAGCCTCGCTTGTGAGATATGTCAGTTTTGCAGTAGGATACTTCTCTTTGATATAGCGCAATGCGCGAGTGTCAAATGAAGTCATACAGTAGGTAGAACCCTTTGGCTCGGCTTTCAATACAGCCTTTGCAACCTTGTCGAGATAGCCACTGCCATAGAGTAACTCATCACTATATTTTTTAGTCTTCATCTCGAACTCGATATACAGACCTTCGTGCTTTGTCATAAGGTCAAGGAACTCATCGAGGAACATCAACTTCGAGCCATCAGTGAGCGTAACCTCGCGCAACTCCTTCTCGGTCATATCCTCCACTGCGCGGTTAACACCCGATGTGCGTTTAAGTGTGTGGTCGTGTTGAAGAACAATCTTTCCATCTTTTGTGATGCGAACATCCATTTCATAGGCTTTTATACCTGCTTCCAAACTACGCTTGAAAGAGCCCTCGGTATTCTCCATACCCTCGCCCATACCGCCACGATGGGCCAAAATCAACATCTCACTTCTCTGAGCGTAAACATTTGTCGAAAATAGTACAGCTGTGCATAATAATGCTGCTTTAATAAATCTCTTCATTTTAATTTGATTTTTAATTTGATTTAATTTTTTATTTTTTTATTCTATGCGACTTCCCAACGACCGCCTTTGCCGAATACCTTCTCTACCAGCTCATCGTAGAAACCGCCACGGCGAGCCAAGTCGAGCAAATTCATACGCCAACGCATCAACTGTACGAAAGGCATCATATCCTTTAATTGCTGACGGGTTACACCGATGTCGGCAGGATCTGCCGGTGCACCAACCTTACGGAAATACTCCTGCATCTTCTCAAACGGATAGACCTGCTTGCGATATTGCGCCTTCAACAATGGCCAATGCTTCTTAAATATAAGCAACTGCTCACGAACAGTCTCTTTATCGTTGTACTTGGTTGTAATCTCTTTGTAACCCAATTGTGGCGATACAAAATCCTTGAAGATATCGAGTGCGCGCTGTTGCTCCTCTTCGAGTGAAGGCCAAGCCTTTACACACCTCTCCACATCGAGGTTGCGCAAATCCATTTCGAGGAAAGCATCGAAGAATGCACACATCGTTAAAGTTCCGATAGCCACCTGAAAACCGTGTGACTGCAACTTGCCATTGAATGTATGGTGAGTCATATCGAGGTAGTGGCTGAAAAGGTGGTCGGTGCATGAAGCAGGACGGCTGGAACGGGCTGCCTGCATAGCAAAACCACTCAAAGTCAAGCCCTCGAAGAGTGCTGCAATGGCATCTTTGTCGCAAGCGGCAACGCCGTCAGGATTTGAAAGTTGCTCATCGAGAACATCTTGCAATACATGCCACGCCTCCGGAATAAGCGGTTCTGTGCCCATAATATCGGCAATCATCCACTCTGCACCACAAGGAATCTTTGCTGCAAGGTCTGCGTAACCTGCGGCAGTCATCTCCTTTGGAGCATTGGCAATAACATCTACATCTGCCAAAATCGCCACAGGTGCAGGGCATTCAAAAGTCTGCTTCAAACCCTCGTAGCTGATTGATGCGCCAAACGATGAGTATCCATCAACTGATGCTGCGGTAGGAATGGTCAAGTATTGCTGATTGAGGTGGTGAGATGCGAGTTTGCAGAGGTCATTGATAACTCCTGAACCCACAGAAACAATAATTGCACCCGCCTCCTTGGCAGCCTCTTCAACCTCCATAACATAGCACCACTCAGCGTGAAATTCATCTTGCTGAATAATGTGTTCCGAAACCTCAATTTTTGCATTAACGAAATGTTTATAAACCTCCTCGCCGGCTACGCGCCAAGTATTTTTATCGGCAATGACAATTGCACGCGCATCTCCGAACTGCTCTTTGAAGATAGATGGTGCAAGATGTAAAATGTTGCTCTCCATCTCGAAAACCTTAGTGTCAGTTGCAACTGCCAAGGCTTTTGCTATTCGTTCCTTCGTTGTCATACTCTTATATACGGTAGTGTACTAAATAAGCTTCAATTCTGCTTTGATAGCTTCAATTTTTGCATCGAGTTCTGCCTGTACTTTATCGAACTCTGCAACCGAAGGCAGCTCCGCCTTAACGCCAAAGTAGAACTTAATCTTTGGCTCTGTACCAGAAGGGCGCACCGAAACCTTTGTTCCATCTTCGGTTATCCACTGCAACACATTGCTCTTATCTTCAATCTCAGGAATAGGACAAACCTCGCCTGTTACGGTGTTCTTCAACTCCAAGGTCTTATAATCATAAATCTCAACCACCTTTGAGCCAAGAATCTCCTGAGGAGGATTAGCACGGTACTCAACCATCATGTTCTGTATTAATTCTGCGCCATCTTTACCCTCACGAACAACATTTACAAGTCCTTCGCGATAGAAACCGAACTTAACATAGAGGTCTTGCAACCACTCGTAGAGTGTTACGCCCTTTGTGTCGCGACACCATGCCGCAGCCTCAGCAGCCAATGAACAAGCCGAAACACCATCTTTATCACGCACATAGTCTCCTGCAAGGTAGCCAAAAGACTCCTCACCGCCACCGATATATTGTGTCTTACCCTCATTCTCGCGAATAATCTTTGCAATATATTTAAATCCGGTAAGGCAGTTGTAGCACTTCACACCATACGCAGCTGCTACGGCATCAGGCATCATCGATGTAACAATTGTTTTCACAACATAATCGCCATCTTTAATACGGCCGAGTTCAGCCCAACGAGTGAGCTGATAGCACATCAATAACACTAAGGTCTGATTTCCATTTAAAAGGACATAGTCACCCTTAGAGGTGAGTAGAGCCAAGCCTAAGCGGTCAGAGTCGGGGTCTGTTGCCATTGCAAGGTCCGCCTGCTCCCTCTCTGCCAAGTCGATAGCCATCTTCATTGTCGGTCTATTCTCCGGATTTGGCGATTCGACAGTTGGGAAGTTTCCATCAAGCACAGTCTGCTCCGGTACAGAGATGATATTTGTAAAACCGAAGTTTTTGAGCGAAGCAGGAGTAAGGCGAACGCCTGCGCCATGAAGTGGGGTATAGATAATCTTCATATCGTGGAAACGAGCCACGCTGTCAGCCGAGAGCTGCAACTTCTTAATCGCTGCGAGATATTTTTCATCAAACTCCTGGTCGAGAATTGTGATATTCTCGGCATTCTTACCTGTCAATATCTGCGATACCTCAGTAACCTTCTCTACCTCCTTTATTATATTAACATCGTGCGGAGATGTTACCTGCGAACCATCACTCCAATACGCCTTGTAGCCGTTATACTCCTTTGGGTTGTGCGAAGCGGTAACCATTACGCCCGATTGACAGTGGAGTTCGCGAATTGCAAACGATAGTTCAGGAGTTGGTCTCAACTCATCAAAAAGGAACACCTTAAATCCGTTCGATGCAAAGATATCGGCAACCCTCTCGGCAAACTTGCGAGAATTATTGCGCGAGTCGTGAGCGATAGCCACGCGAATCTCCTCGTTCGGAAAGTTTATTTTGAGATAGTTTGCCAAACCCTGTGTGGCAAAGCCGACAGTGTAGTTATTCATTCGGTTTGTTCCTGCGCCCATAATTCCACGCAAGCCTCCTGTACCGAACTCTAAATCCTTATAGAAACTCTCCACCAAGCCTTTCGGGTCGTTATCTATCAGGTTTTTAACCTCTTGGCGTGTAGCCTCATCAAACTCCTGACCGAGCCATTTTTCGGCCTTCGACATAACCAATTGTTGCAAATTGTCCATAGTTTTATGTTTTATAAGTTTTATTTATAGGTTTTGTTCGAATTATTCGATTTCTTATCTATGCAAAGATATAAAAATTATTTGTAAATATAGTAAATCAGCGAGTTAAATTTTTGCCAAAAAATAAAGTTCTTACCGCCATAAAAAATAATAATTAAAAAACAATAGTTTGAGTATTTTTTTTTAAACAATTTTATTTCCACCTTTGCAAAGTCAAACCGCACAAGCCGTGCGATTTTACATTTAAACTTAACTCAAACGATTTATTATTAGCTATTTATGCTTGCAAACGCTGCGACATATAATGATGTTTGGCAAAATTGCCTCAATGCAATCAAGACACAAACTTCTGCTGAGGAGTTTGCCAAATGGTTTCTCCCTATCGAGCCATTGGAGTTCGATGGTAAGCACCTCCAAATAAAGGTGCCTAATCGTGATTTTGCACGCATAATAGAAGAGAATTATAGTCAAGTACTAAAACCTGTCATTGCTGAGCAGTTCGGTAGTGATACCCGCTTATTCTACGCTATTCCAAAGAGCAACCGTCAGATTGCAGTGCCAAGTGAAAGTGATGCAACTACGGTCGAGCATACCTTCTCGCCACAAACCAACACTGCAAATATACAAAATCCTTTAACAATTCCGGGCATTCCGCGAATGAAAAATGAACCACCACTCAATAAAAACTACACCTTCGACAACTTTATCGAGGGAGAGTGCAACCGTTTGGTGCGTTCGGCAGCGATGGCTATCTCGGTAAATCCTGGAAATCACACCCCATTCAACCCTCTCTATGTATATGGCGATTCGGGTTTGGGTAAGACGCATGTTGCACATGCTATCGGCAACGAAATTCGTCAGCGTTTTCCGGAGCTTCATGTTCTCTATGTGGCAATGAGCAAATTTCAAGCCCAATACCAGACAGCGAACATAAACCACAATGTACCTGCCTTTATTCACTATTATCAGACTGTCGATGTCTTGATTTTGGACGATATTCAGGAGCTATCGGGCAAACCGGGCACCCAGAGTGCATTCTTCAACATCTTCAACCATTTGCAGATGTCGGGCAAACAGTTGGTACTTATTTCGGATAAGCCACCAGTGGAGTTGAAGGATATCGAGGAGCGACTTTTAACTCGTTTCAAGTGGGGATTATCTGCCGAGATTCGCATTCCGGATTATGAAACAAAGGTTAAAATTATCCGCGCGAAAGCCAATCAGCTAAATGCAGATATTCCAGATGAAGTAGTTTGTTATCTGGCAGAACATATCTCTGCAAATATCAGAGAGATAGAGGGAGCAATTTCTTCGCTTATCGCTAACGCTACATTTATGAATAAGCGCATCACTATTGCTCTTGCCAAGGAGGTCTTGAAGGTCTATGTTTCGATGTACCAGAAGGAGATTACCATCGAACATATTATCGAGGTTGTTTGCGCCGAGATGAATATCGACAGGGAGCGCATGAACTCTTCGGAGCGCACCCGCGAAGTTGCCATTGCCCGGCAGTTGGCGATGTACCTTGCGAAGAAACATACCAAGCAGCCGCTTACAAATATAGGTGCGGCAATCGGAGGTCGCAACCACGCTACGGTGTTGCACTCCTGTAAGACAATCTCCAACCTGATGGATACCGAAAAGTTATTCCGTCAACAAGTGGAGCATATCGAGAAGCAGTTGATGAATTAGAGGTTGAGAGTTGAGAGTTGGAGTGAGTATATCGCTCCAATTTTTTTTGTTGGAATTATATAGTTCCGTTCAATAAAGATATAAGGGAGATTGTCGCAGTCGCTACGCTCCTTCACAATGACGATTTCTTTACAACACTAAAACTATATAATTCCGATTTTTTGCCATTATAACGCTGACGCTCATCAAATGATATTGTTATTATTTTTTTATAAAAAATAGTCAAAAAAATAGTTTAATTATTAAAATTTGTATTATATTCGCACTGTATTTGTTAACTATAAGTTATAATTTGAAAGGTAAAACACTATTTACACTTATTTTTAAAAACTTTTTTTTAATAACCTAAAATCTAAAACATTATGAAAGCAAGAAGATTTTTTGCATTTGTAGCTGCCGCAGGCATGCTGTTTGCGGGGGGGGGTTGTACTAAGGACAATAACGAAGGTGGCAATCCCGGCGCATCAATTACAGTTACCCCAAATGTCATTACCTCTACTTTGGCAGATGGTGCAACTGTTACATTAACTGTTAAGTCCAATGCAGATTGGACAGTATCGTGCGATCAGACAGATGTTGCATTTGCTCCTGTTTCTGGCACAGGCAACGGCACAGTAGCCGTTGTTATCCCTGCTTCGACTACCGAGAATCCGATCGAGGCAAGAAACTTCTCTATCAACTTCAAGGCTGTTAAGATGCAGATGATAGAGGGCTTTGAGATGCCTTCTTATGCAGTTGCTACTGTTAGCGTATATCAGAATGAGAATGGCGATGCAACCCTTACTACTAATGTAAAGGCTATTCGTACCCTCTTGAATGAGATGGAACTGTCAAAGAATGAAGTTGATGTTACAGAAGAAATAGCAGCAAAGACACTTACAGGTATTGTTGTAGGCGCTCCTAATGGTGGAAATATGCAAGAGTTTACAATTGCAATTCAGGACAACACCACCGAGCCTGGTGCTGGTTTAGTTCTTACCGCTGATGCTGGAGCTCTTGCAGCATTCCAACTTGGTGATATCATTCAGGTTCCGTTGAAAGATGCAAAAGCAATGAAATATTATGGTCTTGTTCAGCTTGCTGTTGCGGGTACCATCTCTAAATTTGGTGAGCCGGTTGAGATTGAACCAGTAGTTGTAACTCTCGACAATGCAATTGATTATGAGTCGCAGTATGTTAAGTTCGAGAATGTTACTCCTACTGAATCTGTTGTATATAAGCCTTGGAGCACAAGCAGCAGTGGTGTTAATGTTAAGTTTAACACTTCGGACAATAAGACTTTAACAATCCGTATCAATCCATTGGCTTCATTTAAGTCGGAGTATATTCTTCCAAAGAGTGGTGATTTGTGCGGAATCATCAGCAACTACAATGGTACTCCGCAGTTGTGTCCTCAAACCATTGATGATATCCAACTTACAAAGGATGTAGAGGCGTTGCTGGCAAAAACGGTTACTATTGCAGAGATTACCAAGACAGGTGTTTACGAGGTTAAAGATGCTGTTGTAGCAGGCTTTACAGGCAATGGTGTAGTTTTGACAGATAGCAGCAATGCTTATGTTAATGTTTATATCTATGGTAACGAGCACAAAACTATCGGCGAGAAGATGACAATTGCCGGTGCTGTAAGTGTTCGTCAGGGTGGCTATCAGTTTAATAGCCCTTATATTGTTACTTCGGGCGAGATTGCAACCGTAAACTATGGCACTCCAAAGACATACGCAGGTAGCGAGTTGGAGGCTTTTTGCGATAAGTTTACTGAAAAAGATGCCGCATACCTTAGCGAGTATGTTGAATTGAAGGGTATTGCATCGAAGGATGGCGAGTATTATGGAATGTTGTTCCCTAATGTAGATGCATCGAAGTACGAGGCATCGCTTTCAAGAACTCCGGATGTAAATCTCAATCTTGATGCTCTCGATGGCAAGGCAGTTGTATTGCGTGGTCTTGTTACCGATTATAGCGAGCCATATTTGAGCATTACCACAGTTAGCGTAGAGGAGGATACTTCTGCTAAGTATATCATTGCAAATGACATTACAGGTGTGTCGGCAGAGGGTATAGAGGATGTGACCGCAAGCATAACAGTTGTCGGTATTTCTGCTTTGACTGCAACTTGTGATGGCACAATTGTTACCAAAGCGACAGTCGAGGGTAATGTTATTACTTACTCTGTAGCTGCAAACACAGGTAATGCTCGTGAAGGTTGGATTGAGCTGAGTGCAGAGGGCGTAGAGCCTGTAAGAATCGTAGTTAAGCAGGGTGGTGCAGGTGCTGCAACCGTATCGATAACATTCTCAGAATTAGGTTTTGCAAACGCAGAAGATGTAACAACATCTCAAATAGCAATCGATGACAATGTATCTGTCAAGTTTGAGAAGGGTACAAATTCTACTGGTTGTAAGTATTACAATACGGGTACATCAGTTCGTTGTTATGGTGGTGCATATTTCACAGTATCTTCAACATCAACAATTACAGAGATTGTTCTTGCTTATGGCTCGGGTGACAACACAAATGAGATTACTACCGATGTTGGCACATTTGATGGTTCAACTTGGACTGGAAGTAGCAGTAGCGTAAAGTTCTCTATCGGCGGAACATCGGGTCATCGTAGAATTAGCGCAATTACCGTATCATATCAATAACAAACGATTTCTAATCCAAGGCAGGATGATTACCTGCCTTGGGTACAAAATTATTTACGCTGCAATAGAGAAATTAGGGGATATAAGGAATATAGCGATGTGCCAATCCTTAAATTCATTAAACTCCTTAAACTCACTAAATTCATTAAAAAAGCCAATGGCTAATAGCCAAAAAGTATTTTGAAGAACTTGAAATACATACTCTCAACCTTGCAGGGCATCAACCGCAACCTCGTGATTGTGTTGGTGCTTGCCTTCGCTTTTACGGCTTGTGGTTACGAGGACCCATGGTCACCATATAAGTCGAAAGCCTCAATTAGTTACACACTGCTAAACTACCAATCGGCGGTGCTTTCGGGTAATACAACCGGCAAACCGACTTTAACCTGGTCGTTGCAGGTGTTGGAGGGCGAGGAGTTCTGTTCCGCACTGACGCAATCGGGCAGAGTAGGCAGTCCGTTCTCGCTGAAATTCGAGGCGAATAGTGGCGATACGGAGCGAACAGCAGTGGCGAATATAACTTTTAGCGATGGTTTCAGCAAAAGCTTCACAATCCGACAACTCGCCAAGACCGAAAATCCCGAATACGACCGCGCATGGGGAGAACAACCCGATTATCGAGAGGGTAGTGCGTTAGTCTATAAAACCTACCATACAAGCGTTGGAGGAGGTAAGAGTGTGCGCAACTTCTCGATATGCTACGACACCGATAAACTTGTTTCGCATTGGGTGGCATATCCGCTACACAGTAGTTATTTGGGCAATGTAGGGCGAACTGATGAATGGTCGTTTGATGACTATTACTATACGCAGAGTGGCTCGGGGTATATAGCGGAATATATTCCGACCAATCCTGTGATTCCGCAGTCGCTGCAACAAAATATTGTACATAGCGCATACGGTACAGGCGATAATCGCGGACACATGCTTCCATCGGCATCGCGTCAGCTCGACTACAACATGAATGCACAGACCTTCTATGCAACGAATATGATGCCGCAGAATGGCAGATTTAATAGTGGCTCGTGGTTGTCGTTGGAAAATGCTGTGCGAGGCTGGATAAAGCCCGATACGCTCTATGTGGTTACAGGAACACTCTTTGAGTCGGGCTCATATCAATTTACATCGAAAGGTCGCAAGATAACCCGACCTTCGCATGCCTACAAGGTACTGTTGCGAACAAAGGAGGGTAATAGTGGCAAGCGTATATCCGAAATAAAATCTGCTGATGAGTTGATGTGTATAGGTTTTGTCTTTGAGAATAACGCAACAGATGCCGATACAACACTAAAAGAGGCTGCCGTTTCGGTGTCGGAGATAGAGTTGCGCTCTGGTTTTGTATTTTTCCGCAATATCGCACCTGAGATAGCAGATGAGGTAAAGGCTCAAAAGAATCTGAATGACTGGGGATTATAAGATGCTATGCACCAAATTAAGAATTAAGAATTAAAAATTAAAAATTAAAAAATATAATAATCAGCTAATGGCTAATGGCTAAAAGCTAAAAGCAAAGAGAAATGAAAAGAACACTTTTATCAATTTTGTGTGTATCGGCAATGCTGATTGCATTTGCGCAGAAGCCCTACAAGGTGGTATTCTACAACCTCGAAAACTTGTTCGACACCATCAACGACCCGAACAAAAACGATGAGGAGTATCTCCCGGAGGGTGCGCGTAAGTGGACTACCTACCGCTACAACCAAAAGCAGGCAAATATGTCGCGCGTATTGTTCGACATCGCATTGGAGGATAAGAATTTCCCAACCGTAATAGGTGTGTCGGAGATTGAGAACCGCCTCGTATTGGAGGATTTGCTTGCAACGCCAAAGTTGGCAAAGGCGAACTATCGCATCGTTCACTACGACTCGCCTGACCGCCGAGGTGTTGATTGCGCATTCTTCTATCGCCCCGACAAGTTCCAGTTGGAGGGCTCGGAGGCGCATCGCATCTCGTTCCCGGGACAGCCAAGCTTCCTCACTCGTGACCTCGTGGCTATGTGGGGTAAGATTGAGGGCGAGCCATTCTACTTTATCGTGTCGCACTGGCCATCACGCCTCGGAGGTAAAGAGCGTTCGCAGCACTCACGCGACTTTGTGGCTGCAAAGTGTAAGCACATCTGCGACTCGGTACGCACGGCAAACCCTGCAACCAAAGTTGTGATTATGGGCGACTTCAACGATGACGCTACCGACAAAAGCGTTACCGATGTACTTGGAGCAAAGGGCAGTATGAAGAAGTTGCAGCCGACAGATATGTATAATCCATTCTACGCAATGTACAAGGCGGGCTACGGTACTTTGGGCTATCGTGATGCTTGGAACTTGTTCGATAATATCGTAGTGTCGGAGAACTTGGCTACGGGCTCGACGGGCGCATTGAAGATAAAAAAGGCCGACGGAGCAAAGTTTTATGGAAATATCTTTATTGCACCATATATGGTACAGAAGGAGGGACAGTATAAAAACTATCCGTTGCGTTCATTTGTGGGCTCGAACTTCCAAAATGGATATAGCGACCACTTCCCTGTCTACATCTACATTGCTAAATAATATTATTAAATAAGAGTATATGAGACTTAAACTTTTACTTATCGCGACAATGACACTGCTCGCCTCGTCTGCTTTCGCACAAGAGGGCGGATTAAAGGGTAGAGTATTGTCACGCAACGGCAGAGCTGCGGTTGGAAATGTTGCAGTAACAATTGAAGGTACAACCTACAAGGCTCAGACTAACGACGAAGGCTA
>JAZOBZ010000076.1:0-13594 GCA_045596245.1 Alistipes sp.
CGGGATATTCTTGCGCACATTTGGCGACATTCCGACTGCATGAAGCACGAAATCTATCTTTCCGCCGAAATGCTCCAATGCTGTATCGACCAAGTTTTGTAAATCTTCAACCGAGGTTGCATCGGCAGGAACGACCAATGCACCGGTCTGCTCTGCCAACTGATTTATTGTACCCAAACGAATTGATACGGGGGTATTTGTGAGGAGAATCTCTGCGCCCTCCTCCACTGCACGCTCGGCAACTTTCCACGCAATCGACAACTCGTTGAGTGCACCGAAGATAATGCCTCGCTTGCCTTTCAAAAGGTTGTAAGCCATAACCAAAAATTTAAGTTATACGCTACAAATATAGCAAAACTAACCGAAAAAAAAGCGGAGAAACTTAAAAATCTCTCCACTCTTAACTCTACTCGTAGCGACCTGCTTTGTGGCGTGCCACCTCATCGGAGGTGAGGAATCGCCAAGCGCCACGCTTCAAGTTCTTCTTGGTCAGACCGGCATAATAGACACGGTCTAGTTTTGTAACCTTATAGCCAAGGTGTTCAAACATACGGCGTACAATACGATTGCGACCTGAGTGAATCTCAACGCCCACCGACTTCTTATCATCTTTGATATATGAAATCTCATCGAAGTAGATATCTCCATCTTCGAGTGTAATGCCCTCTGCAAGTTGTTCAAAATCAGCACGAGTAAGAGCCTTATCTAATGTAACTTCGTATATCTTCTTCTTGCGCAGAGAGGGGTGAGTCAATTGGCGGGTAATATCACCATCGTTAGTAAAGAGCAACAATCCGAGCGAGTTCTTATCGAGGCGACCGACAGGATAGATACGCTCCTTGCAAGCATTCTTCACCAACTCCATAACGGTCTTCTCGGCATGGTCATCTTCGAGAGTTGTAACATAACCCTTCGGCTTATTAAGCACGAGATATACATTCTTCTCGCCCTGCAAACGCTCATCGTTGAATTTCACAACATCGGTAGGCTTAACCTTTGTGCCGAGTTCGGTTACAATAACGCCATTTACGCTAACCAAACCCGCTGCGATAAAGTCATCTGCCTCACGGCGTGAACAGAGCCCTGACTGTGCCACAAAGCGATTTAATCGAATTTCACCTGTAACCTTATTAGGGTTATATTTCGGATAGCTGCGCTCGGCAGTCGGCTTGCCCTTACCCTTGTAGCCTTCGCTCTTGCCAAATGGCTTGTGTGCGCCTTTAAAGCGCTCTTTCGTATTGAACAGTTTTCCGCTTTCCGTTCTCCGTTTTCCGTTCTCTACGCCTCGCTTGGGACGATTGTCATCAGTAAAATTAGGATTGAACGAAGCTCGCTTTGGTCGCTCATTACCTCTACCCTCTCTCGGCTCTCGCCTCTCGTCTCTCGTCTTAGTCGTACGCAGACGCTTATCCTTTGCAAAGCGTGAAAGCACAGACGATGAGTCGCTATTAAAATTTTTCATATTCGTTATAGTGTTTTCGTTTTTTCTGCGCGCAAAGGTAATCTATTTTTTGCAATTACGACAACTATATCTCAAAACAATCGTAAAAAAGCCCAAATAATACAATAAGGTGCTATTTTCTACGCAACCTCTTTTTGTAGAGCATTACTCCGCACTCTTCAAATCCCGCCTTTTTAAATAGATTTATACTCGGTAGATTATTGGGAAGAATATGAGCATAAAGGCTGCGCATACCAAGTGATTCGGCATATTCGCTAACAAGTTGTAACGCATTAGTAGCAAAGCCTCTGCGGCGATTAAGCGAATCTACGATTAAGATAGACACAAAAGCTTTTCGTCCGTCATATTCAGTCAGGTCGATAGTTCCTAATCGTTCTCCATCATTCGAGCAGATCATTAGGCGTATCTGTTCGGTCTGTTCAATCGTATATTGCATCTGCAACATCACAAACAACTCTATATTTTTGCGGCTGTATCGCTCTTTAAAAATACCATATAGAGGTTCGTTGTTCGCATTTTCCCACAAAAGCAGAGTGTCGATATCCGAGAAATCGACACTCCGCAGAACAATTTTATCGCCTGTAAGCAACACCATCAACTATAAGCCTATAATAAGGTTACGCATCAACATCGCCACACCCCACGCATTAGCATTTGACGCCATCTTAGAGACGCGGAATTTGGTATCCTTATACACCAAACTCAATGAATACTTGTTAGTTGCAGACTTCAATGGCAACATAATATAGTCGCCCGCAGCGGCGAGGTTTCCTCCGACAATAACACTCTCAGGATTGAAGATATTTATCAGGAATGCCACAGCCTTACCAACTTTTTCTCCTGCCTCCTCAATCAGTTCAATCGATAGATTATCATCATTGCGCGCAGCATTTACAATATCGTTGATATGAATCTGCTCCTTGGCCTCGTAGCGCTTACGAAGAATGGTATTTGCACCATTGCGCACCAACTCGTTCATCTTCTCCTCAATAGCGATACCGGAAACCTCGGTTTCAAGGCACCCCTTCTTGCCACAGAAGCATATCTTCTCGTTGTCGAAGAATGGAATATGACCAAACTCTCCGGCAAAGCCATTCTTTCCATAATAGAGCTTACCATCACTCACAATACCGATAGCGACTCCAAGTCCGAGATGGAGATAGATAACATTACTCTCGGTCTTCGAGCGCGAGAAGTTATATTCGGCATAACAACGAGCGCGCGTATCGTTCTCGACAAGCACTCGCAAACCTACACGACTCTCGATAATATCGCGCAAAGAGTCCTCCATCGATGTAAAATAGTGGAACGAGCGTCCCTCCGAAGTATTTACACGACCTACAATACAAACACCCAATCCGAGTATCTTGGAACGGTCGTAGCCACACTCGGCAATAAATTTCACGATATTATCGCATATTTGGTCAAGACAAGACTCTCTATCGACAAGTTCAAAATCATTATAGACAATTTCATATACGAGATTGTTTTGCAAATCGGTAATCACGCAAGTCATACTATCACGACCTACATGTACACCGGCAAAATAGAGTGTCGAACAGGTCAGACCAAATACATTCGGGCGGCGTCCTCCCTGCGTCTCGACCTTTCCCAAATCGGAAACAATATCCTCATCTACCAACTCCTGAACGAGTTTGGTAATAGTAGGTACGCTGATTTTCAACTCTTTGGTAAGTTCTGCAAGAGTCACCTCACCATTAATAGCCATATATGCTATTATGTTGCGTTTTAGGAGATTATTCTTATGCGACAACCCCTTTTCGATATTCTGATTATTGAAAAAATCTATTAAAGAACTCATCTTTACCGTATATTTGTTTACTAACCTAATGCAAAGATAATAAAAAAGAGCGAATAACCTCCGCTCTTGTTAAAAAAATTTCAAAAAATAATTATTTTTTTCAAAAACTACCTATACTCTCCACTTCCGAGTCGGGCGATATTTTACGAATCAGTCCCTGCAAAACACTTCCTGGTCCAAGTTCGATATAGGAGCTATATCCATCTGTCACCATCTGCTCGACAATCTGTGTCCAACGCACCGGAGCAGTAAGTTGAGCTATTAAATTCCGCTTTATCTCCTCAGGTGATGTGTGGGGTTTTGCATCTACATTCTGATAAATCGGGCAAATGGGTTCACTAAATGAAGCCTCCTCGATAGCCTTTGCCAACTCTTGTCTGGCAGGTTCCATAAGTGGCGAGTGAAACGCTCCGCCAACAGGCAATATCAACGCACGGCGAGCTCCTGCCGCTTTTAATCGTTCGCAAGCCTCTTTCACCGCATCAACAGCTCCCGAAATAACGAGTTGCCCCGGACAATTATAGTTTGCGGCAACAACCACCCCCTCAATCTCTGCACAAATATCTTCAATAGCTTTATCGGGCAACGCAAGTACCGCAGCCATTGTACCCTGCTCCATTTCACAAGCCATTTGCATCGCCATAGCGCGTTTTGCCACAAGTTGCAATCCCTCCTCAAAAGAGAGTGCACCCGAAACCACCAATGCCGAGAACTCTCCGAGCGAGTGTCCCGCCACCGCCGCAGGCTCAACACCGAGCACCTTTGCCAGAATAACCGAATGAAGAAATACGGCTGGCTGTGTAACCTTGGTCTGTTTCAACTCCTCGGCAGTGCCCTCAAACATTATATCGGTAATTCTAAAACCGAGTATCTCGTTTGCCCTCTCGAACATCGCCTTTGCCTCGGCGTTTTGCTCGTAGAGCTCTTTGCCCATTCCGCTAAATTGCGCTCCCTGACCGGGAAAAACATAGACTTTATCCATATTCTGTGATACTATTTTATTATAAAAGCCTTGCAAATATAGTAAAAACTATGTAATTTTGTGCAATTAACCAAATCAAGTAGTAACTTGTTATGAAAAGAACATTTTTACTAATCATTGTTGCATTTGCTTTTTCCTTTGGTGTTAGTGCACGCGACATCAAAGTTTTAGCCATCGGAAATAGTTTTTCGGTAGATGTTGTAGAACAAAATCTTCACGAATTGGCAAAGGCAGAGGGCACAACCCTCGTTATTGGTAACCTGTATATCGGTGGATGCGGCTTACAGAAGCATCTCTCAAATCTTCGCAAAGAGAAAAATGCCTACTCCTATCGCAAAGTCGATAAGCATGGAGAGAAAACTACCACTCCAAAGGTATCCATACAACAAGCACTCGCAGATGAAAAGTGGGACTATGTTATGGTTCAACAGGTAAGTGGATTCGGCGGAGTCTATGCTTCATTCGGTCGATACCTGCCGGAAATGATGACTATTTTGAGAGATTTGACTCCATACAAGCCTAAATTTATCATTATGCAGACTTGGGCATATCAGAGTGACAGCGACCATCAGAGTTTTTCAATCTACAACTACGACCAGATGACGATGTACAAAGCCTTGGTGGAGTCCTACGACAAGGTATTCCACGACAAGCAGTATGGTTTCCACGCTATTGTACCAAACGGCACTGCCATTCAAAATGGCCGTACTGTATTCGGCGATAAGCTTACCCGCGATGGTTATCATCTCGACAAGCGCGTTGGTCGCTATATCGGAGCCTGCACGATGTGTGAAGTAGTGCTCGGTAAGTCCGTAGTGGGTAATAAATACAGACCGAGCAATATATCCGAAGAGGAGGCTCTGCTTGCGCAGAAAGCTGCACATGCCGCAGTTCTCAAACCTACTGAAATTACAGATATTGAATAATTCTCAAATCATATAACTATGGGAAATAAAATCAATGACCCTATTGCACGATTGATGGGTTTACGATACAAATCGCACCCTTGGCACGGTATCGAGGTTGGCGAAAAGGCCCCCGAAGTGATTACCGCATTTATTGAGATTGTACCTACCGATACAGTCAAATACGAATTGGATAAAGTTAGCGGATATTTGAAAATTGACCGCCCACAGAAATACTCGAATGTTATTCCTGCGCTCTACGGCTTTGTTCCGCAGAGTTTCTGCGGCGAGAGCGTTGCGCAGTACTGTATGCAGCAGAGTGGTCGCACCGACATTGTTGGTGATGGGGACCCGCTTGACATCTGCGTATTGACAGAGCGAGATATTGCTCATGGTGATATCATCGTTAATGTTCGCCCTATTGGAGGTTTCCGTATGTTGGACGGCAATGAGGCTGACGACAAGATTATTGCCGTATTGCGCCACGATGTAACATATAGCGGTTACAACGATATTTCGGAGTTGCCAAAGGGTATTGTAAACCGTTTGAAGCACTACTTCCTCACCTATAAGGATATGCCTGATTCGGAATCACAAAAGAAGGTGGAGATTACCGATGTATTTGGTCGTGAGGAGGCTTATGAAGTTATCCAGCGTTCGTTGGAGGACTACAAAAACCACTTCAACGGTTTGGACGAGATTTTGCGTCATGTATAACTCCTAACACAAAGCAGACAGATGTCAGTAGAGAGCAAGGTTAGAGCCGTTACCACATTGCGACTCAAAGAGATGAAGGATAGAGGTGAGAAGATTTCGATGCTCACTTCGTACGACTATTCGATGGCAAAGATTGTCGATAGCGCAGGCGTAGATGTAATTCTCGTTGGCGACTCGGCAGCAAATGTTATGGCGGGTTGGGAGACTACCCTACCTATTACGCTCGACCAGATGATTTACCACGCGGCTTCGGTAGTGCGTGCCGTACAGAGGGCGTTGGTTGTGTGCGATATGCCATTCGGAACTTATCAGGGTGACTCGCAGGCTGCACTCGACTCGGCTATTCGCATTATGAAGGAGACTGGAGCCGATGCCGTAAAGATGGAGGGTGGCGAGGAGATTCTCGACTCGATAAAGAGAATCTTGACCGCAGGTATTCCTGTTATGGGACACCTCGGACTCACACCACAGTCAATACACAAGTTCGGAACATACAGCGTACGCGCCAAGGAGGAGGCCGAGGCGGAGAAGTTGGTGCGTGATGCCAAGTTATTACAAGAGGCAGGTTGTTTCGCCATTGTATTGGAGAAGATTCCTGCGGCATTGGCGGAGCGAGTATCGAAGGAGTTGTCGATTCCGACTATCGGTATTGGTGCCGGTGGTGCTTGCGATGGACAAGTGCTTGTTGTGCACGATATGCTCGGCATTAACAAGGGCTTTTCGCCACGCTTCTTGCGCCGTTATGCCGACCTCTATACCGTTATGAGCGAGGCTATTTCGCACTATGTGGAGGATGTCAAGTCGTGCGACTTCCCGAACGAAAAAGAACAGTACTAGAAGAAATTAAAAATTAAAACGGCTAATGGCTAATGGCCAAAAGCCCAAAATAAATGGGAGCGTCTAACAAGTTTTTTAGGCACTCCCTTTTTGTTAGAAGTTGTATAACAAGAGGGATTTTAAGGCTTAAACCTTCTTCGAAGGCTTTTGGTTGCTTCGGCTCGGCAAAACAAATTTTGTTTTGCTCTCCCCTTAATCGCAACCTTGCGTAGCCCGAAAAAGCGGAGTTTACTTGGCGTAAATGAGCATTTGAGGGCAAGCGTAACGCAGAAATCACCTTGTTAGACAGCTTCATTATTGTGTAAGGGGCTATCTTCGCTCTAATGTGTTGCCTTATACCACGCGGTCTGCTGCCACATATCGGAGCATAAATCAACCATTGCGGAGGTAGTAATACCGCTGTAATAGTTGATAGTGTAATACTTCCCATCATAATCCGAGAAGAATGTATCGGTATGATACTTCGATGTAACACACTTCGAGAGCTGGGTTTTAAAAGTTGCCACTACTTCCGCATCATCACATGACTGTTCGACAAGGTCCCCCAAATCATAGAATGTATGAACAGGATTATATGCAGAGTTCAATCCATCGTAAATCTGTACTTTGTCAATCGAAAAATTGCTCTTTATAGGGGTATTGTTTACCGCTTTAACGGCCGCCGCCAACGCCTCCAACTCTGCCGTATGCGTCAGAGCAACACACGCTGAGCGTATTCCAACACCCGAACCGCTGCGATAGTGCTCTACATATTCGCTACACACCTTGTCGAGGTTGTACGAACGCCCTCCATCAGCGAGCATATATGGCATAATCTTAGCGTATGGAAAGCCTGCACCCATAACCTCACACGGAGAACCTACAATATATTTGGTCGCATTACGCAACTCGTACGCAGTTTCGATATTTCCCATAAAGCAAGAGTCAAATAGCAGATATTCGAGTTGTATATTATTCGACTCTATGGCTGTTGCAATCTCACTAATATCGTATTGTACAGTATAGCCATTATCTCCAATATGTCGCGTCAATCCGCCCTCCGGTTTTTGCCACAATAACGACAAATCCACCATTCCCATCTTCCTGAGCTGTTGCGAGGTCGATGTAAAGTTTTTCGGTGTCCAACCGTGTCCGTGCGCACCTATAATAAGCGCATACTTCTCTGCCGGAGCGAATGCCAATGCCTCACCTAAAATAGAGGTCAACTGTGCAGCATTGTAAGGCGTTGATAGCGACAACTCCTTAACCTGCTCCTTTACAGCCTTATTGAGAAACTTATCGTAACGCAACTCGTAGAGTGTTGCATCAGTGGTTGAGTCTGTCGTGACCACTACTACGCGTGATACACCCTGTGTATTATTATTCAACGCCTCCAACATTTTGGATATATTACCATTGAAGTAATGCCCCAAGGCAGTACCCACAAAGTGTACCACTATTGTCTGCGGAGCAATAGCCTGACGCTGATACACCTCTATTGCTATTCTACAATCGGGTGCATCGGTTAAATAAGCATCAATAGTACCCAACAACTTCTCCTCCTCCGAATCACTATTATTTGTGGCTGTTATCAAAAATTTATTATCACCGAGTGATTGGGTGGTGAATAGCGAAGAATTACTCGATACACTGACATCAAACTTTGAATTTACGGACAACATATTGCTTGCTCCCGCCTTACCCGGAAGCAATACTATATTACGGTCAAACTCTATTGCAGATATCTGCCTTATCTCAATTTCACTCTCCTGTGCGACACCATCAACAATAAAACCAATACTTCCGAGAACTCGTTCGGTAGTAGAGTTATTACTCTCCAAGCACTTAATGGTTATGGTGTGCTCACCTCTCTGATTCTTTGCTCCTAACACAGCCGATATTTCCCCCTTTACATCGAGCTCTATGTCTTTGGCCTGCGATACGAGTATGGTTGAAGTTGTAGCGTTTGCCACCGCATCTATATAGACGACATCGCCCTTTGGCAGGCGTATCTGCGGCAGCTGATACGCTGAAATTCCCACAAATCGAGTGGATAACATCTTGAAATTAAGAGCACTTAAACGAATCGTATCGGCACTATTATTTGACCTTAACGGTGTTGCCGTAATAGTAGCGACCTCACGCTCAACTGTTTTTTCTCCACTCGAAGGTTCGCACTGGAACCCCTTATAATCAATGATTTTCCAATCGTGATTAGCCCTAAATGTAAATGTCGAACTTATCCCCTCGGTTCCATCAAGCAGCAAGCGGCGGTTCTCTATTCCGCCCATCAGCATAAGGTCATCAACTTTTGCCGATGGTCCTTCTTGCTCAATGCAGCCGACAAACAACAAGGAGAGTATCGTTGTAAATAGACCAATTTTTTTCATCATCTCTCTATTTATATTCACGAGGTTTTAGATTATTAAATTGCCAAGTACGCTCACGCTTAAAGGTATAATTCTCCGGCTTATTCCAGTATATACGACTATAATCAAAATAGTAGCCTTTAACCTTGTTGCGAGGAAAATCGAATGGCACAAACTCCACCGTACGACTTATAATGCGTCCTTTAAGTGCGTTGATATTCTTCGAGGCGATATAGTCCAAGCCGTGCGAAAACATTATTATATGCATCGGACTCTTCTCCTTCAATCCATCACCCGACTGCTCTATGCAGCGCAATATACCTTGCAGATGCTCCGAATATGCCAACTCTCGCACTCGGTCACCCGATGCTCCGTAGGCGTAGGTCAAGATGTTTAGCAGAGTAGGCGAAAAGGGGTCAGACTCCATTGCCGCAATACATGCAGCTATCAACTCGTCAATATCGTGCACCGATGGTTTATCAATCGAGATACGAGCCATAATCTCCTGTACACGCGTCATCGCCGTATTCACTTCAAGAGGCTTGTACGAGGGCTGAAAAGCGTAACCATAGTAGAGGTGATGGTACTCATCATCAGACATCGGCTTACCCTCCTTGTATCGCAACATCAGGTTCGGATAGTACAACGGAGAATCTACATCGTTTATGGCGGCGAAAATACGGTCATTGTTCGGAGTACCCGCAAATGCCGATACAACTACGAACAGAGCAGATAGTATTGCAAAAAATCTTTTCATTACAATCTTTTTCGACCAATAACGATTATTGAGCTACTTTTCGTACTCTGCAATCAAATTTTTCATCTTCTCCTGCAACGCCTCGCTGCCCGAAACCAACGGCAAGCGCATAGTATCGCTACATAGCTCCTTTGTGTGAAGCAGTGTTTTGATGCCCACAGGGTTTCCCTCCTCGAAGAGCGCCGAAATAATGGCGTCAAGAGCCTGCAACTTCCGTTCAGCCTTCTCGGTGTTGCCATCGAGTGCCAACGAAACAACCTCCTTCGTTTCGGCAGGATAGGCATTTGCCAATACCGAAATAACGCCTACGCCACCACGCTTTATAACCTCTACGGTCAATCCGTCATCGCCCGAAACAAGGAGGAAGTCGCTCGGCGTAAGAGCCTTTACGCGCTCCATCTGCTCCAAATTGCCCGAAGCCTCTTTTACGCCAAGAATGTTCGGACAATCTTTTGCCAAGCGGGCGATTGTTTCAGGTGTCATATTCACGCCCGTTCTGCCCGGAATGTTGTAGAGCATAATCGGCAGTGGCGAAGCCTCGGCTATCGCCTTAAAATGCTGATACAAGCCCTCTTGATTTGGCTTGTTATAGTATGGATTGACGCTCAAAATCGCATCGTAGCCCGACAAATCCCATGTACGCAGGGTTGCCACAACATCGCGCGTGCAATTACCGCCAATACCTGCCATCAGTCGTACTCGTCCTGCCACACGCTCACGCACAAAGCGAATCAAAGCCTTGCGCTCATCGGTGGTAAGAGTTGGAGTTTCGCCCGTAGTACCGAGTACGAGAATATAATCTACTCCTCCCTCTACGAGGTTATCAACTATCTTTGCTACGGCTGCAAAATCTACTGCTCCATTCTCTGTAAACGGAGTTACCAATGCTACGCCAAGTCCATGAAAATACATTTTATCCATCTCTGTATATAACTATTTAAAACAGACTTCCTTGTACAAAATCCTCTTGTTTCTTACTCTCTTTGTTCTCCTCTATCTCTGTGACGAGATTTCGGGTTGCGTTATTTTCTCTTTCTCCTCCGATAAGAGCGACAAACTCACTCTCCGAAAGTATCTTCACGCCCAACTTCTCCGCCTTTTGCAACTTGGCAGGTCCCATATTTTCTCCTGCCACGATAAAGTCGGTATTGGCCGATACGCCCGATTGGTTCTTTCCTCCGTGCAACTCAATCAGCTCCTTCAATTCATCGCGCGAATGGTCGAGGAATTTTCCCGAAATCACGATGTTTTTACCCTCCAAGCAGTTCGAGTGCAACTCCTTCGCCTCCTCCTCAAACTGCAAGCCTGCCGTACGAAGTCGCTCAATAATAGCGATATTCTTCTCGTCTGCGAAGTACTCCAAAATGGCATCTGCAATCTTACCACCCACCTCCTCGGCTTCGAGAAGTTGCTCCTTCGATGCCGCCATCACTGCATCGAGTGTTTTGAAGTGTGCAGCGAGGTATTTGGCGGTAGTTTCTCCCACAAAGCGAATACCCAAGCCGAATAATACTCGTGCAAACGGAACACTCTTCGATGTGTTGATACTGCGGATAATGTTGTCTGCCGACTTCTCACCCAAGCGAGGCAAGACTGCCAAATCGACCGCCTTCAAGTCATAAATATCGGCTATATTATTCAGCAAGCCGCTCTCGTGCAACAACTCAACTGTTTCTGTTCCCAAACCATCAATATCGAGAGCCTTTCGGCGTATAAAATGGACAATGCGACCGAGAATCTGAGGTCGGCAACCGCCCTGATTAGGGCAGTAGTGCTTCGCCTCGCCCTCGTAGCGTACAAGCGGTGTTCCACACTCAGGGCACTCGCTGATATATTGAAATGGCTTGCTGTCGAGCTTGCGCTCCGAGAGTTCGACCTCGGTAATCTTCGGAATAATCTCTCCACCCTTCTCCACATAGACCATATCGCCAAGGCGAATATCCAACTGCTCAATCTGCTCGGCATTGTGGAGAGTGGCGCGTTTTACAACCGTACCTGCCAGCAATACCGGTTCGAGATTTGCCACAGGCGTTATCGCTCCTGTTCTGCCGACCTGAAAATCTACGCTCACAAGGCGCGTCAATGCCTGCTCCGCCTTAAACTTGTAGGCAACGGCCCAACGAGGAGACTTGCTCGTAAAACCGAGTCGGCGGCGTTTGGCGAAATCATTAACCTTGATAACAATGCCGTCAGTCGGGTATGGCAACTCCTTGCGTGCTGTATCCCAATGTTCGATAAAGGCTCTAATCTCATCGGCCGAGCGACAAATACGGGCATGCTCCGACACCTTAAATCCCCAACGGCGAGCCGACTCCAACGCCTCCCAATGGGTTGAGAATGGCAACTCTCGTGATGCGATTTGGTAGAGCGTGCAGTCCAATCCTCGCTTTGCTACAATCGAGGATTGTTGCTGTTTGAGCGTGCCTGCCGCAGCATTACGAGGGTTGGCAAAGAGTTGTTCTCCTGCCGCTTCGCGCTCGGCATTCAGACGGTCAAACGATGCGTAAGGCATAAATATCTCGCCACGAATCTCAAATTCGGCAGGGTAATCACCCATGAGTGTTAGCGGTATAGAGCCGATTGTGCGGACATTGGCGGTTACATCATCACCACTCTCTCCATCTCCTCGTGTTACAGCCCTCAATAATCTTCCCTC
Organism: Alistipes sp.; assembly: GCA_045596245.1. GTDB lineage: Bacteria > Bacteroidota > Bacteroidia > Bacteroidales > Rikenellaceae > Alistipes. The sequence continues at coordinate 12,487 of JAZOBZ010000076.1, forward strand.
TTCGTAGGTTAGCGATATAGCTGTTCCGTCAAACTTCAACTCGCAGACAAACTCTGTTTCACCCTCCTCCTTCTCGATGCGGTTGATAAACTCGTCAAGTTCCTCTATCGAATAGGTGTTCGAGAGCGAAAGCATAGGGTAACGATGCTTTACATTCTGAAATTCGGAGGTTTTGTCGCTACCGACACGCATGGTTGGAGAGTTCTCGTCAGCGAACTCCGGATGCGCCTCTTCCAACTCGATAAGACGATGCATCATCTGGTCGAACTCGAAATCGGAAATTTCGGGTGCATTATCCACATAATATCTGCGATTATGGTGATGTAACGCCTCTCGCAGGGCAACTATCTCATCGTAAATTGACAAAGCCATACCTCTTTTAATATATTACCGCGTAAAGTTACAGAGAAAATTTCAAAAAATAGCTATTTTCTACCAAAAAAGTACTTCCTTATGAGAACTCGAAATAAAAAATGAACAATTTTGGAATTGTTGAAAAAAAAGAGTGATAAAATTTGTTGCAATCATTTCCTTGCCATATATTTGCGCCATATTTCAGTACAAAATAAACAGAATAAAGATATGGCACCAAGCGCAAAAAAACGATTAGTAGTGAGTTTCAATAATATAGCTCCTGAGTTGCAGGAAGAGGTCAAAGCTGCATATCCGACAGGTTATACCGACTTCATGATGCGCATCGATAAACCAAACGGAGATTTCTTCTTTGCAGTACCTTTTGAGACTGATGAGATTAGCTATCTTGTAAAGATTGATGTTAAGATTGACGATGCATCGGGAGAGGAGGAAGATAAGGATTACTACGATGACGACTTGAAGGGTGCAGACGAATTAGCGAATGACGATTCGGACGATGAGCCTGCTGACGATAGCGCAGATTTCGACATCTAAAACCTTTATAATCAGATAAAAAACAAGAGAGTGTTTCGAAAACACTCTCTTGTTTTTTCTGTATATCTCTAATTTTCCTGCTCCGAGAATAGATGTCGTGCCAATTCGCCGATGGTGGTTATTCGGGCAACTTCGATGCCCTTTATCTTCTTGCTCGGCAACGAGGCGTAGCCCGAAACAACAATCTTCTTAAAACCGA
>JAZOBZ010000077.1:0-9101 GCA_045596245.1 Alistipes sp.
AAATTTTTGGACACACTCTTTTTATCGGAAGTTGTATAACAAGAGGGATTTCAAGGCTTTCGAAGTGTGAGAAACCGCAGCATACTTGGCGTATGTGAGGATTTCGAACACGAGTATAACGCAGAAATCACCTTGTTAGACAGCTTCAATATAAAAAATCACCCGACCTGCACAATGCAAGTCGGGTGAAATAATTATTGTTTAACTAATCTGTCGATTATTCAGCAGTAGCTGGTGCATTCTGAACCACCTTCAAAGTTACTGCAATCTGCCAGTTATCGCCATCAGCATTGGTGTACTTCAAGCCTAAATTACAATGGTGATAACTCTTGCTCGAATCATACTCACTAACTGTGAACGAAATAGTCTGATTCTTCTGATCAATTACTGGAAGATCCTCCTCGATAACATTCCAACTATCAGAGATACTATTACCGTTGAGAGCAAGCAATCCGCCCTTTACAGGATTCTGAACTTTGAACTTCACTGTTACCTTGGTACCTGGATCTACTTTCAACTCGTAGTCATTCTCATCAGTAGATACAACGCCATTCTCCTCTACAAGAGTCAATACAGGATAATCATCTGTATTAACCTTTACAGGAATCTGAATAGGATCACTAATCATTGCCTTAGTCTCCTCATTTACAGCAAATGCATAGAGAACCATATCTACACCATACCACTCAACCATATTAGGGCTAATCTTTACAAGATGTCCCTTCTGATTACCAGTAAGAAGAGTTGTTGGGTTATATGTGCTACCGATATTGTTTAATTTGCTATTAAATGTAGATGTCAAATCACCATCTGGCCAAGTTGCTTCAAGAACATAAGGTACAGTTGTATCCGATGCTGTTACATCTACAACGAAACCATTAAAGTGCGACTCCTTAACCTTAACACTCAACTTGATTGGCTTAACAGTAGCATTCTTAGCCTGCGAAACCTTAACAAGAGCAGTAGCGGTGTACTCAACAGGCATAGTAACTGGACCTTCCCAAGTGTTAGTTGTTACTGTTACATAATATGTATAAGTAAGCTCAACCTCTACCTCACGAGCAACTGCATAAGGGTTCTCGGCATAGTTCAAAGTCAATTTACCTCCCTCATAAGTAGCAGTAAGCCAATCACACTCTGGCTCAGCAACACTAACAGTAGAGTCCTCTCCATATGGATTCTCAACAACTACATCAAGAGCCTGCGAACCTTCAAGATATGGAACGGCAACCTCTGAGCTAACGCGCAATGAAGGAGCAGTTGCAGTCTCAACCTCAAATGCATGAACAGCAGTTACCATTGTAGTAGTATCCTCAGTAGTCAAGAATGCTTCGTATGCAGCCTCATCATACATCAAAGAACTAGGATCGAGGTTTTTAAGGCTCTCTGGGATATTAGCCAAACCCACAACACACAAATACTGCTTGTTATAACCAGCATAAGACGAGTCAAGGCAATATACAGGAGTTGCGTGATCACAACCAGTTCCAATAGTATATGTTTGACCCCATGCAGTATACTGAATGATAGCCTTATAGATACCTCCTGCACCCATATATGGATCACTCCATGACTCTATCATAGATGTAAAGTATTCGTCAGCAACTTGCTCATTGTTAACAGTCTCAGTAAATGCAAGCCATGTCACATCAGGATCATCTGAGTGAATATAAGCATTAGCAGCTGCTGGGTTCTGATCCTTCCACAAAACGCTAAATACAGGAGTACCATGGCTCTGCTTAACGGTTACAGTTACAGGCTCTGCCAAATCCTCATCAGTCGAGCTCTTGTAACTTACAGTAAATGAAGCCTCACGAACATTCGAAACCGATGGGTTTGTAGCATACGAGAGGTCAAGCAAATTACCATTCTCAGAAGCCTCAACTGTCAACCAAAGAGCAGAAGACTCACCAACTACTACTTGTGCACCGATAACCTCCTCTGAAAGAGAGAATGCCAACTGAGTAGAGCCCCCAACCGCAGAAAGCGCATCATTAAGCGCTCCAACAGTCAAAGTAACAGGATAAGTAGGTTCAGCAGGAGGTGTTGTGCCACCACCAACATCAGTACCCTCATTTGTACACGACACGCCCACGAACATTGCGCAAGCAAATGCCAACATAAGTGTAAAAATTTTCTTCATAATTGTAAGAATTTGAAATTAAAAATAAGTGTTTTGTTATAAATTGTAAGTTTTTGTTATTCCCTTAAAACGCAAAAAACGGATTTTAGCCCGTTTCTGTATTGCAAATATATGTTGTGAATTTTATTTTTCCAAATATTTTTACATTTTTTTAATAATTCTCTGTTATTATTCAATAATTTGCAAATTTATGCAATGTTTCAGATTGAAAGTATAAGTCGGATTGTTTGGCATCACGCCTGCTCCGTTCTGCGTCATCTATCTTTCAATGCTTCTCGAATTTTATCTATGACATCTTCTGGGCGTTTATAGACGAATTCATTTTCAAATCGCAGGACATATATTCCATATTGTCTATTTAGAATTTCATCTCGCTGTTGGTCATAGAGATTTCCACCCTCGGTAAAATGTGGATTACCGTCAAGTTCAATAGCGAGTTTTTTCTGCGGACAATAGAAATCAAGGATAAACGCCCCTACACTAAATTGTCTACGAAATTTACAACCATCTATCTGACGAGATTTAAGCATAGACCACATTGTAGCTTCTGCACTTGTCCCATTGGTACGCAATTCGCGGCGAAGTGTAAGATATTCGTGGCGATTATTACTCTGTGTGTCCATAGTTAGATTTTATTATCTTAAAAACTCCTCCCCTGTTTTAGGGGAGGTGACTGAAAGTCGGAGGGGTTATTAATATATCTTTTTCCAACCCCCTCCGCTACGCTCGTCCCCCTAAAACAGGGGGACAGTTGTTCTACGCCGCCATATTTTTACAACTTCTCGCCAAAGCACAAATCCCCTGCATCGCCCAAGCCAGGAACGATATATTTATGCGGATTGAGAACAGGGTCCACTGTCGCTACCCACAAATCGACCTCTTCGGGGTTGGTATGCTCCAACACATAATCGACACCCTCGGTGCAACCGAGAACAGATACAATATGGGTATGTGCAGGTTTTCCGCCATGAGCGCAGAGAGTTTCGTATGCCGCAATCATAGAGGCTCCCGAAGCGAGCATCGGGTCACAGAGAATCAGTGTCTTACCTTCGAGTGATGGGCAAGCAATATACTCCACCTTAATCTCGAAATCGCTCTCGCTCGAATAGCTGCGATATGCCGACACAAAGGCATTTTCGGCATCATCGAAGTAGTTGAGCAACCCCTGATGCAGTGGCAAACCCGCACGCAAAATGGTAGCAAGCACCACCCTATCGGAGATAGACTCCACCTTCGCCTCGGCAAGAGGTGTCTGCACCGACTTTGTAGCATAGTTCAAAGTTTTGGAGAGTTCGTAGGCGGTACACTCGCCTATGCGCTCCAAGTTACGGCGAAAACGCATCGAATCCTTCTGCACATCAATATCACGCAACTCTGCGAGAAATTTGTTGATGATAGAGTTCTGTTTGTCAAGAATGTGAAGCATACCTATATTATATATAAATTAAGAATTAAGAATTAAAAATTGAGAATTACTTGATACAGCAAAAAATAATTTTTAATTTTTAATTATGAATTTTTAATTGCTTTTTAGTATAAAAAGTTATTGAACGGGTAGCGGCCGCAGTGGATTTCGCGCACCATACCGTAGAGGTCGGTGCGGAACTTCTCTATATTTATGCGCTCCGCAGCCGAGATAAAGATGCATGGTGTATTCTGCTTCGCAAACCAACTCTGCTTCAAATCATCGAGCGAGCGATTCTCCTTGGTCGCAGGGGTGAGGTCATCTTCTTCCTTCGGAGTGTAGGTGTAGGCATCAATCTTGTTGAATACCAGATAGACCGGTTTGTCGCCCGCACCAATATCCTGCAAAGTCTGCTTTACGACATCAATCTGCTCCTCGAATTGAGGGTGCGATATATCGACAACATGTATCAGCAAATCCGCCTCGCGCACCTCGTCAAGTGTCGATTTGAACGACTCAATCAACTCGGTAGGCAACTTGCGGATAAAACCTACCGTATCCGAGAGCAGGAACGGCAGATTATCGAAAACAACCTTACGCACCGTAGTATCGAGCGTTGCAAAGAGTTTGTTCTCGGCAAAAACCTCGCTCTTCGAAATTAGGTTCATCAAGGTAGATTTGCCCACATTGGTATATCCCACCAACGACACACGCACCATACCACCACGATTGGAGCGCTGCACCGCCATCTGCTTGTCGATTTTTTTCAAATCCTCTTTGAGTTTCGAGATACGGTTGCGAACAATACGGCGGTCGGTCTCAATCTCGCGCTCACCGGCACCACCACGAGTTCCCGTACCTCCTCGCTGTCGTTCGAGGTGAGTCCACAAACCCGCCAAGCGAGGCAACATATACTCACACTGCGCCAGCTCGACCTGCGTCTTGGCGTAGGCGGTCTGCGCACGCTGACGGAAAATATCGAGAATAAGGCGAGTACGGTCGATAACTCGACATGGCATTGACTGCTCGATATTGCGTGTCTGCGAAGGGGATAGTTCATCATCGAATATCACAACATTTATCTCATTCTCCTCGCAGTAGGCAGCTATCTCTTCGAGCTTGCCCGGACCTACATAGATGCGTGACGAAGGTTGCGAGAGTCGTTGCGTAAAGCGGCGTTCGGTCTTGATTGCTGCTGTCTCGGCAAGGAACTCCAACTCATCGAGGAACTCCTCAGCCTGACGGGGTTCCTGACCATCGCGAATAACCGCCACCAAGACAGCACGCTCCTCGCGCTGTTCATCGACAACTATACCCTTCTCTTTTTTATCTCGTTTTTCGTCTATCATCATCTTCATTATTTAACAAAAGCCGAGCGTTGCTGCCCGGCTTTTACAATTTTAGCACAACAAAAAGTGCATTATAAATTGTTTTACAAGGCTTGCGCAGTTCGAGAAAGCGGAGTTTACTTGGTGTAAATGAGCATTTCGAGAACAAGCGTAACGCAGTAAAACGATTTAGAATGTGCTTTTAGTTCTGGATACGGAAGTCGATAGGCAATGTATACTTCACACGCACCGACTGATTACGCTGCTTACCAGGAGTCCACTTTGGAGAGGTTTTAAGAACTCGGATAGCCTCGTCAGAGAGGGAGCTATCAGGGGTCTGCAATACCTGAATGTTGGTAAGCGAGCCATCGCGCTCGATGACAAACATTAGAAGTACACGACCCGAAATGTTATTCTCCTGTGCAATCTGAGGGAAACGAACCTGACGCTGTACCCAGTTACGGAAGGTCATAAGGTCACCACCCATAAATGATGGCATCTGCTCAACCTTTACGAATGGCTGGTCGTCCTCGATATTCTCCTCCTCAACAGCCACCTGCTGGATAATCTCTACATCCTCGGCGAACTCTGCGAAATCGACACTTGTCTCGATTTTCTCATCGTTGGTTACGATATTGAGGATATCGGTAATAACGGTAATCTCGGTACGCTTAGGAGGCTCCGGTGGCTTTTGGTCCTGACGAGTAATCTCGGTAATCTCCTCCTCGACAACTGCGGCAACCATCTCTACCTGCTCAATCTTGTACTCACGAGGAGTGTAGAGGAATGCTGCAATAACAATCAGCAATGACACTGCCAAACCAATTTCAAGCAACAAGACACGCTTGTTCTGAACATCTACTTTGGGGTTCTTTTTAATCTCCATTATTGTATAATTTTTATATTTATTCCCTCTCTCAACAACGGCAAAATTTCACTCACCGCCTAATCAACCACAAATATAGATATTATTTTTCAAAAAAACATACTAATGACCAAAAAATGACAAAATTTTCTCTACTTTTGCAGAAATTTAAGCGCAATGGAGAGGACTTTTTTGTATGGCAAAACTTTAACCGAATTGCAGGCGGTATGTAGCGAATTGCAACTACCACGATTTGTTGCGAAGCAGATTGCCGACTGGCTCTACCGCAAAAATGTGCGCACCATCGATGAGATGACAAACCTGTCGAAGGCTACACGCACCGCACTCTCCGAGCGTTTTGAGATGGGACTGTACACACCCGAACATGCTGACGAGTCGGCTGACGGAACAAAGAAATATCTCTATCGCACCGCCGAAAACGAGTTTGTTGAGTCGGCGTATATTCCTGACCGCGAGAGAGCTACACTCTGCGTATCATCGCAGGCAGGTTGCCGTATGGGTTGCAAATTTTGCGCCACAGCACGACTTGGTTTGAAACACTCGCTTTCTACATGCGACATACTAAACCAAATAGCCTCATTGCCCGAGCGTAACCGCCTTACAAATGTAGTATTTATGGGTATGGGCGAGCCACTTGACAACCTCGACAATGTACTCCGTACGCTCGAAATAATGACTTCGGATTGGGGCTTTGGTTGGTCACCAACACGCATCACGCTCTCTACGGCAGGTGTCGGAAAGGAGTTGCGCCGTTTTCTCGACTCTACGCAGGTACATCTCGCCATTTCGCTCCACAACCCATTTCACGAGGAGCGCGAGGCTATTATGCCTATCGAGCGAGCCTACCCTATTCGCCAAATTGCCGATATTTTGCGCGAATACGACTTCACACACCAGCGCCGAGTATCGTTCGAATATATCGTGATGAGTGGACTGAACGACTCGCCACGCCACATTAAGGAGTTGTGCCGCCTGCTCGATGGCATCAAATGCCGCATAAACCTGATTAGATTTCATAAAATTCCCGATTCGCCATATTTCTCCCCATCTGACGAGAAGATGATTTCATTCCGAGATGCACTCACTCAGCGTGGCATTATGACCACCATTCGAGCCTCTCGTGGCGAAGATATCAAAGCCGCCTGCGGACTCCTTTCAGCCGAGAATAGAAAAACGGAAAACTAAAAGATTTTCCCAATAAAAATCGGTTTTAAGTAGCAACAAAGCCTCTCCAACAAGTTTTTAAAGGCCAGATAAATAGATAGCTCACCTTTTTCTTCGGCATCAGCCAAAGATGGAGATATTATCCTGCGTAGCAGGACCAAGTCCCCCTTTTTCAACAGGGGGATTTAGGGGGAATGTAGGTACTTTACCCTTTTTTGTTTGTCATCAGACAAAAACAAAAAAGGGTAAGCTACTTATATCGCACCGCTACAACCGCATACCCTTGCTCAATTCCTTGCCTGGGGGAGTTCTGCAGGAGCTGGTCGTATAAGACTTACCCGAGGTGCAAAAGTAGAACTTTTTTTGTATCTTTGCAAAAATTTTAGCGACAAATGACGAAAAAATTTCTCGGACAACTCTTTCGTGGGGCGGCTCTTGTGGGCGGTTTTGCGGCTGCGGCACTCATCGTGCTCTACTCCGCATTCTACGGCAATGCCCTTGACAAAGAGGTCGTTGTATATATCACTCCGCAGAGCGAATATGGTGCAATAATCGAGCAACTGCGCCCATCGTTGCGCTCAAATCTGCACCGCACAGCATTCGACTTCTACGCCAAACGGCTCAACCTCGAAGGGCGTTTCCGCACGGGTAGATATATGTTTAACGAGGGCGAGAGTGTAATTCGAGCAGTTAGAAAGCTGGTGCTTGGCGAGCAGTCGCCCGTAAAGCTCGTTGTTGGCGAGGCTCGCACACTTCCGCAGTTGGCAGGCAAACTCGCAAAGCAGATTGAGGCGGACTCCGCCACCCTGCTCTCGGCAATGCGTAACAAGCAGTTGCGCAAGGAGTTAGGCTTTGTAAAGGATAGCACGATTGCGATGTTTATTCCGAACACCTACGAGGTGTGGTGGGATATTACGCCGGAGCGACTTTTGCACCGCATAAAGCGCGAATACAACCACTTCTGGAACGAGGAGCGCACTGCAAAATTGAAGCGTTGCGGATTGTCGAAATATGAGGTTATGACGCTCGCTTCGATAGTCTATGAGGAGGTGAAAATCCCATCAGAAATGCGAATGATTGCGGGCGTTTATATAAATCGTCTGCGTGGCGGTATTGCCCTCGGTGCTTGCCCGACAATCAAGTATGCGATGGGAGATTTCGCGCTGCAACGCATTCTGCATAAGCACCTTAAATATCGCTCACCATTTAATACCTATATCCATCGTGGCTTGCCTCCTGCACCGATTTGTGTACCGAGCGTAGCGGCGATAGATGCGGTACTCGACTATGCGGAGCATAAATATCTCTACTTCTGCGCCCGCCCCGAGTTAGATGGTCGCCACAATTTCGCCCGAACTCTGGCAGAGCACAACGCAAACTCCCGCAAGTATTCTGCGGCAATAGAGAGGATGGGAGTGAAATAATAAGTTTTTAGCCATTGGCCATTAGCTTTTTCAAATTGCTATTTGACAAATTGACAATTAAAAGCCCGAGCGTGTCTAATAAGTTTCATTCTTTGACACGCTCTTTTTGTCCTATAAATGACCTCTATGTGCTATATTTTGTTTAACTTTGTAAAATAATCTGTAATTATTTGAAAAGGTGCATTGAAAAAATTAATTACTACCTTTATACAAAATTTCAACTACTATGGCTAAACTCAATACAGCAGATATCGGTTTTGAAGATCAGATTTGGAAGGCGGCGGACAAGATGCGCGGCAATATTGACGCTTCGGAGTATAAATCCGTGGTGCTTGGTCTTATCTTTTTGAAGTATATTTCGGATAAGTTCGAGGCTCGCTACGAGGAACTCATAAACGAGGGCGAGGGCTTCGAGGAGGATAAGGACGAATACACCGCCGAAAATATCTTCTATGTCCCTACGGAGGCGCGTTGGTCGGTCATCGCTGCAGCGGCTCATACGCCCGAAATTGGCACTACTATCGACAACGCCATGCGTGCTATCGAGAAGGAGAACCGCCGACTCAAAGATATTTTGCCCAAAAATTTCGCACGCCCCGAGTTGGACAAACGCCGCTTGGGCGATGTGGTCGATTTGTTCACCAATATCAAGATGCACGAGCACGGCGACTCGAAGGATATCCTCGGTCGTGCCTACGAATACTGCCTCTCGAAGTTCGCCGAGGCGGAGGGCAAATTGGCGGGCGAATTT
>JAZOBZ010000078.1:0-13392 GCA_045596245.1 Alistipes sp.
AATGTCTTAGCCAACTCCTTGGCTCACAGAACGACATGGCTACGATCCGACTTGGTGCTTTGAAGATTCAGAAGAAGGAGGGTGCGAAGTTCTACGGAAATATCTTCACACGACCATATATGATACAGCAGGAGGGACAGTACAAGAACTATCCGTTGCGTTCGTTTGTGGGCTCGAACTTCCAGAACGGATATAGCGACCACTTCCCTGTGTATATTTACATTGCAAAATAACGAATATATTAAATAGAAGGTATGAAACTGAAAATTTTACTTTGGATTGCAGCGGCAGTTGCGGCAGTGGCAGCCGGTGTGTTCGTTTTTACCTCGAAAGAGGAGAAGCCAAAGCAAGAGCAGGTGGAGGTTGTTGAAACTCCAACCGAAACTGCTGCGGCGGAGCCGGAAGTTGCGGCTGAGTCGGTAGAGGTCGTAGAGGCTACTCCGACAACCTCTGATGAGGAGAAGGCTCGCATTGAGGCAGAAGAGAAGGCGAAGGCTGATGCCGAGTTAAAGGCAAAGCGTCAGGCAGCTGCACGCGCAAAAGCGGAGCGTGCTGCCAAGGAGAAGGCTGAGGCTGAACGCCTTGCGAAGGAACAAGCCGAACAAGAGGCGAAAGCCGAAGCGGAGCGCGTAGCAAAAGAGGAGGCTGAACGCCTTGCAAAGGAGCAGGCCGAGCAGGCTACAAAGGCAGAAGCAGAGCGTGTTGCTAAGGAGAAGGCAGCAAAGGCTGCCGAGCAGCAGCGTGTGGCTGCTATTGTGAATAGTGGCTTGAAGGGTAGAGTATTGTCGAGAGCCGACAGAACAGCCGTTGGAAATGCTGCGGTAACGATTGAGGGTACCGACTTTAAGGCAGCAACCAATGATGAAGGATACTTCGAGTTGAAGGGTGTGCCTGCCGGTAACTACAAACTGTCGTTTGCTGCACCTGAGTTTGAGAATCTTGACATTGTTGTCAAGGTTGAGAATGGCGTGAAGGATATTAACGCTGTAATCGTAGTACCAAAGGTGTTGCAGGGAGATGTCCTTGATGACGCCATCTTCGCAGAGTTCGATAACGACTCCTCGTCATCGGACACACAGGCGTTGCCATCGTCACTCTCGGCATCGAAGGACCTCTACAACAATATTGCATCATACCGATTCAGCGAGATGCGTTTCAATGTGCGTGGTTACGATTCGAAGTACACAGATGTATATCTCAACGGTATCCGCTTCAACGATGCTTTGACAGGCTATGGTCCTTGGTCGTTGTGGAGTGGTATGAACGATGCAACTCGCAACCAAGAGAGCACCGCAGGTTTGACCGCTACCGACTATGGCGTAGGGGGTTTTGGCGGTACTACAAATATCAACGCGCGTGCATCGCAGATGCGCAAGGGTTTTCGTGCAAGTGTATCGGGCGGTAACCAGATGTACAACTTCCGCGCTATCGTTTCGTATGCTTCGGGTATGCTCGACAGCGGTTGGTCGTATGCCTTCTCGGTATCGACTCGTCAGGGTGGTAATGGCTATGTAGATGGCGTATATTACAACTCCTACGGCTACTTCGCAGCTGTTGAGAAGCAGTTCAACCCACAACATCGCCTTTCATTGATGATTCTCGGTACTCCGCAACAGCGTGGTGCACAGCAGGCATCGACACAGGAGGCTTACGATATGTTCGGTAGCAACTTCTACAATCCGAATGTAGGTATTCAAGATGGCAAACTCCGTAATACCCGTGTTCGCCGTTCGCACGAACCTATCGTGATGTTGAACTACTACTACGACATCAGCGAGAAGACTCGCTTTACAGCCGCTACATCGGTGCGATTTGGATTTAACGGTTATTCGGCATTGACTTGGAAAGATGGTTCGGACCCTCGTCCTGATTACTACCGATTCCTTCCTTCGAACTATACAACGCAGATTATCACCGACTCAAATGGTTTCGGAAGTTTCTTGGCGAATAATGTCGAGGGACTTGTAGAGCGAGGGCTCTTAAAGGAGGCTGCATTGGCACTTCGTGCAGGAACTCCGAATATCGCAATTCCGGGTATCTTCCGAGCATCAACAGATAGTCAGATATACTCCTACTTGGAGGGCGCTGCATCTGCTCGCTCGGTGTGGAATGGTCGTATCGACTTCGACAATATGATTAACTCGAACAAAAACGGCTCGACTTCGCCATACGCTAAGGGACATCGTTCGAACTATATGATTGAGGAGCGTCATACCGACCAAATAGATTATAACTTTGCAGCGAATATCTCGCACGACTTCAACGCAAATCACCACCTCCTCGGAGGAATCAAAGCGCGTGTAAACCGCACTGAATACTACGACAAAATCAAAGATTTGCTGGGTGGCGATTTTTGGGTAGATGTAGATAAATTTGCCGAGCGAGATATGGGTAGCGACCCCGTTAAATATCATAACGACCTCGACTACTACAATGAGCACGGTCACGCACGCATTGTTCGCGAGGGCGATAAATTCTCGTATGACTACTATGCACATGTGCGTCAGGCGCAGTTGTGGGCTATGTACGAGTTCCGTACGGGCGGTTTCGAGATGAATATCGGCGGAGAGGTTGGTTATGCAGGAATGTGGCGTCATGGTTTGTGGCGCAAAGGCTTGTTTGCGGATAATTCGAAGGGGGACTCCGAGCATCTGAACTTCTTGACCTATAAGGCAAAGGCTACATTCTCGTATCGTTTCTCGCAGGCGCACCACTTGGCGTTGAACTTGGGTGCGGTACAAGATGCTCCTACCTTCAATTCGGCATTTGTGTCGCCTCGTACCCGTAATACCGTAACTCCGGGCTTAACTCCGGAGCAGGCATATAGCGCAGAGTTGGTATATAACCTCAATTTACCATATTTGCAGGCTCGTATAGCGGGTTACTTTACCGAGATGACAAATAGCTCGAAGGTTATATCGTTCTACGATGACACACAGGCATCATTTACCAACTTTGCAATGAGTAATATCGACAAGCGTTATATGGGAGTCGAGGTTGCAGTGCGTGTTCCTATTTGGGGAGGTTTGGCATTGCAGGGAGCCTTGAACTATGGCGATTATCGCTACACTTCAAATCCTAATTTCGTGCAGACCGTAGATAATAGCAATAAGGTGAAATTGACCGATACGGTGAATTGGTATGGCTATTATGTTGAGAGTACACCACAATTTGCAGTGAATGTAGGTCTTGACTTCCGAGGTCCGAAGAATTGGTTTGCTTCGATTAACTTCAACTACTACGATAAGTTGTATCTCTCGATGAATCCGGCTTATCGTACAGAGAATGCTGTGGCACCATATAAGAAGGCGTTCCTTTCGGAGAGTAGCACCATCGAACAGAAGGCGTGGGCTTTGAACGAGATGAAGAGAATGCGTGCCGAGGAGGAGTTGGGCAGCGCCTATACATTGGCTGCAAGTATCGGTAAAAACTGGTATATCAAGCGTAAATATACCCTCGGATTTAGCGCAGAGGTTAAGAATATCCTGAATAATCAGAACTTCAAGACAGGCGGTTATGAGCAGATGCGTATGCGCAAGGTGCGTGGTATGATGCCGGGACAGAGTGCTCCATCGACAACATACTACACACACTTCGACTCAAAGTATTTTTATATGCTTGGCACGACCTGCTTTGTAAATGTATATTTCCGCTTCTAATAAGTCAAACCGAAAAAGAGAGAAGATTATGAAACAGTATAATAAGATAATTTTGGTAGCACTGCTCGGTTTGATTTTAACGGGTTGCTACAATAAGTTTGAGATGCCAGAACCGACTATCGTATATAACGATGAGACTTTCGAGGCTGTAAATCCGGAGTTAAAGCATATCTCGATTGCTACATTGAAGAGCATATTTGGCACGATAAGTAATACGGGTGTGAATAAGAGCGAAGATGATACGAAGCATATTCACTTCGTAGCAGATCCTCAAACCGAATGTACTCCGCACGAGTTGAAGAAAGGGTGGTATAATACCGGAAACTACTACATCAAGGGAAAGGTCATCTCGAACGATGAGCAGGGTAATATCTACAAATCGCTCTATATCTTTGATGGTACAGCCGCTATTGAGTTGAAGCTCGTAAATGGACTCTATCTCGATTACCCGTGCAACCTCGAAACAGGTGAAACAACTTGGGTATATGTCAAATTGCGTGGCTTGTATCTTGGCAATTTCCGTATGATGTTGTCTTTGGGTGATGTCCCTACTTCGAGTTATAACTCTTATGGCAATTACAAATGCTATGCAAATTCGAATATCGTGAGCCAAAATAAGGTACGCCAGCATGTATTTCTTGGCGAGCGAGATGTATTGACCGAGAGTTCGACCAATACCGCTGCCGATATCTTTGTGGTAGATGAGAACTCATACTCGAAGATTCATGGCTCAAATACGGAGAAGTTCCTTGGTCGTCTGATTCGATTCAAGAATTTGAAGGTCTATTATGCAGGTGTAGAGTATCCGGATGCGACAGGAGCGATAGTAAAGAATGATGCGATTGCAAATGGTCAATACGACCAGATATATCCATCTTGGCTCTGTACAAGCGGAATACAGGCGTCACTTCCTGTAACCCCTTCCGGCAAAGCTGAGGTGTCGTTAAACAAGCCTTGGTATCACTTGGCTTATAGTATGAATAATGTGGCGTTATATGGTAGTATCTGCCTTACATATAAGGAGAAGCCGAAATATACATCAGAGCATGGCGTTTATATGCTTCGTACTAGCGGCTATTCTCGCTTTGCAGGTAAATACGCACCTAAACACGGTACGGTTGGCGATGTATTGGCTATATTCCAAATCTACGCTCAAAAATCGAACTATGCAGGAAATGCTGATGATTGGGCTACATATCAGATTGCTATCAACCGCATCGAGGATATGGATATAGAGAGCGAACCTAACGAAGCATATCCTGCTTGGAGCGCACACATCAAGTGGGCAGAGGATTACTTCCCGCAGTATGTATATCCTGCACCGGGTGCCTATATTCCATCTGACGCAGAACGCAATGCTGCCGTAGAGGCCTGGAAAACATATTATCGCGCAAATAAACCCGCTGATGATGGCTCTGCATTGTGGCAGGAGTGGAACACTTGGGGAGATTGGGTAATGTGGATTTTGGAAAATACGCCTGAGGATTCCTATCTGCTTCCACAACAGATTGTTGAAGATGTTGATACGATAGAGTAGGTTATCGTTTGACAATTGTCGGGGCGTGTCCAACAATTTTCTTGGAACACGCCTCTTTTTTATGCATTTTTGTAAAGAAATTTGTATATTTGTGCGGAAATATGCCTTTGCATGTAGTTTTTTATTTAAATAAGCGTCTTATATATTAAGACCATTTAGACAATAAGAGTAGCATTTAAGGCGTTATAGGTTATAGTGAGCAGAACAAATTAGAAGTAGAACAATTAAAAAATCCAAATTTTTGGTACAATGAAACACTTATTTACATCCGTCATTGCGTTGTTAGTTACTTTCGCAGTGGCTGCGCAACCGGGAGCGCAACAGATTCCGGTAATCCCTGCGGACAAGGCTGTTCGTGTGGGACAATTGCCGAATGGTATGAAATACTACCTTCGTCACAACGACAAACAGAAGAATTTGGCCGACTTCTACATCTCGCACGATGTAGGTGCTATTCAGGAAGCTGACGACCAGCAGGGTTTAGCTCACTTCTTGGAGCACATGGCATTTAACGGTACGAAGAACTTGCCGGGCAAGATGCTTATCGAGTACCTCGAAACCGTAGGTGTTAAGTTTGGCGTAAACCTTAATGCAGGTACTTCGTGGGACTACACACAGTATCTCTTGAAAGATGTTCCGACAATCCGTCCGGGAATTGTCGATTCGGCACTCCTTATTCTTCACGATTGGTCGCACTTTATCGCTTTGCAGCCAAAGGAGATTGATGCCGAGCGTGGCGTTATCATGGAGGAGTTGCGTATGCGTGATGGCGCATCGTGGCGCGGAACTATTCAACTGTTGAAGGCTCTTGGTAAGGGTACTCGCTACGAGCACCGCAACCTTATCGGTCATCTTGATGGTTTGAAGTCGTTCGACCACTCTTCGCTCGAAAACTTCTATCATAAGTGGTATCGCCCCGAGTATCAGGCAGTGGTTGTCGTTGGTGATATCAATGTTGATGAGGTAGAGGCAAAGTTACAGAAGTTGATGGCAGATATCCCTGCATCGCCTGCCGATGCTCCACAGAAGGAACATATCGTTGTTCCTGACAACAAGGAGCCTATCATCTCCATCTTCGAGGACCCAGAGATGACGGAGTCGGGTGCATCGCTCTTTATCAAGCGTCAGGCTTTGCCAAAGCAGTTGAACAACACTGTTGTAGCCGAGCAGTTGGCTCTTATTGACGCTCTTGCTGACGAGATGGCAAATGCTCGTTTCCGCGATATTGCAATGAAACCAAATGCTCCATTTACAGGCGCACGCTTTATGAATGGCGGTATCGGCATCTGCCCAACTTTGGCATGTGCAGGTTTTGATGTGAATACTCAGGATGGCAAACTCCTCGCCGGTATCGAGGCTGCCTACACCGAGTTGGAGCGTATTCGCCGTCATGGCTTTACCGAGGGCGAGTTGGAGCGTGCAAAGCAGAGCGTAATGAAGATGCAGGAGGTTGCATACAACAACCGCAACGACCGCAAGAATGGTCAGTATGTGCAGCGCTACTTGAACGCATTCCGCAAGAATGCTGCTATACCTGATGCAGAAACCGAGTGGAAGTTGGATAGCACCATTATTGCAAACTTGCAGTTGCCTATGATTAACCAAGTGGTATCGCAGTATATCACCGACCACAATCAGGTGTTAATCGTTCAGGCTCCTAAGCGTGAGGGTTTGGTAAATCCAAGCGAGGCACAGTGCTTGGAGGTTTTGGCAAAGGTTAAGGCTGCTACTATCGCACCTTATGCTGACAATACCGTTAAAGAGCCTCTTATCCCTGCTGACAAGAAGTTGAAGGGTTCGAAAGTTAAGAAGGAGAGCAAGAACGAGGCTTATGGTTCTACTACATGGACATTGAAAAATGGTATGAAGGTGGTTGTTAAGCCTACCAAGTTCAAGGCTGACGAGGTGCAGGTATCGATGATTGCACACTTTGGACAGTCGTCATTGAGTGACGAGTTGTATTGGCCTTCGGCGTTCCTCTCGACCTTTATGGGCCGTATGGGTGTATCGAAGTTCTCGGCTACCGACCTTCGCAAGCAACTTTCGGGTAAGAGCGTAAGCCTTCATGTTTCGCCTGACGACTACGAAACAGGCTTCGCAGGTATGGCTTCGCCAAAGGATTTGGAGACTTTGATGCAGCTTATCTACTTGCAGTTCACAGAGCCTCGCTTCTCGAAGGAGGATTTCGATGTTGCAATGGCGCAGTTGAAGCCTTATGTCGAGAATTTGCAGACCAACCCTGACTATATCTCGGCTGTTGAGCGTCAGAAGACTCTTTACGGCAACCACTTCCGCCGTCAGCAGATTACACCTGCACTATTCGACAAGGTTAAGTTTGAGCTGTTGGAGCCTGCATATAGGGCGTTGTATTCGAATGCAGCAGACTTCACTACCTATATCGTAGGTAATGTTGATTTGGAGGCGTTGAAGCCACTCGTTGAGAAGTATCTCGGCTCGCTTCCTGTATCGAAGAAGCTCAATAAGAAGGTTGATGATGGCGTACAGACCGTTAAGGGCGAGGTTGTAAATGACTTCAAGGTTAAGATGCAGCAGCCAAAGGTTGGCGTAACACGCATCTACACCGGCGATATCGACTATACAATGAAGAATCGTGTTGCGATGAATGTCCTTTCGCAGGTGCTTCGTAGCCGCTACACTATCTCTATCCGCGAGGAGAAGGGTGGTACTTACAGCGTAGGCGTAGGTGGTCGCGTAATGGCTGATTACAAACCTTGGTATCAGCTTATCGTATTGTTCGACACCAACGAGCAGATGGCGGACGAGTTGAGTCAGATAGTAATTGATGAGATTAAGAAGATTGCCACCGAAGGTCCTAATAGTGAGGATGTAGAGAAGACTCGCAAGTACCTCTTGAAGGAGTACGAGAACCAGATTCAGCAGAATGGCACTTGGGTTGATTGGCTCGACCTCTACAACTATCGCAGTATGGATTCGCTCGCCGAGTACAAGAAGGCAGTAGAGGAGTTGACCTACGATGATTTGAAGGCTTTGGCAGCAAAGATTTTGAAGGACAACAATATGGCTTATGTCGTAATGCGACCTGAGAAATAGGATTTATATATAACAAAAAAGCAATGCGCAGATTTTGATGTCTGCGCATTGTTTTTTATATATTTAGGAGTGCTATTTCTGGATATTTGGCAACTCTAAGCCGTAACCGTTACGCTTATCCATAGCCTTCAACCAAAGGCTGAAAATAAGAGCCAAACCGCCCAACGATGCGAAAATCAACATCGGCAGGGTATAGTTGTATGAAACGCCCTCTACGCCTGCTACTATCTGCTCCGCAACGCCCGGATTGCTCTTCTCCAATGCCCAACCGATAAGTATTGGGGTTCCACTCAAACCGAAGTTCTGCACCCAGAAAATCAACGAATATGCACTACCCAAGAATCGTTTATCCATAATCTTCGGAATAGATGGCCAAAGCGATGCAGGTACCAACGAGAAGGAAATACCCAAGAGGATAATTGCTGTAAATGCAATAGCCTTGCTTGGATAAGCCGGCAACACGAGTGCAAATGTGAGGTGGCAAATAATCATCAACAATGAGCCGAGAATAAGCATTGTTGCGCCCTTACCTCTCTTATCGAGGAACCAACCGAGAAGTGGGGTGATGCAGGCTGCACCGATAGGGAACCAACGGAAGATGTCTGCCGCAGTTGTAGCCGACACGCCGAGGTTGCTCTGCAACATATTCGCTGCGAACTTCTGGAATGGGAAGATAGCCGAGTAGTACAACACGCACAACATCGCAACAATCCAGAACAGTTTACTTTTGAAGATATTTACCACATCTGCCAACTTGAACTCCTCCTCGCTATCGCCTTGAACGGCATCTGTGCCGAGTTGCTTGTCAAGCTTCTTGTCCATAACGCAGAAGATGGTGAAGCAGATAAGACCGATAAGCAGAAGGGCTGTGCAGAATGCCACAGGTTTAACTACGGTAGGGTTGATTTCACCCGCCAAGCGTGGCGAGATGGTAAATATAAAGAACACACCCACGCGTGCGAGAGCCATCTCCAAACCCATAGCAAGAGCCATCTCCTTACCTTCAAACCACTTTGCCAACGCCTTCGATGCGGTGATACCTGCCATCTCACAGCCGCAGCCGAAAATCATAAATCCGAGCGATGCGAGTTTTGCACTACCCGGCATTGCAACCCACCAAGAGTTCAACCACGCCTCAAAAGCCGAGCCTGCAAACAGGTCGCTGACAGCGTAGAACTTGATGCATGCACCAAGGAACATCATCGTTGCCGATAATTCGCCCGTAAAGCGGATACCCATCTTGTCGAGGATAATACCTGCAATAATCAGAAAACCAAGCACATTTAGCAGATACTCCGAACCCATAAA
This sequence comes from Alistipes sp., assembly GCA_045596245.1. GTDB lineage: Bacteria > Bacteroidota > Bacteroidia > Bacteroidales > Rikenellaceae > Alistipes. The sequence goes on from JAZOBZ010000078.1 coordinate 9,577, forward strand.
CGAGCCGAATACATCGGGAGTCCAGCCGTGTGTCTTCTGAATAATCTCCTGCAATGGGGAGATTACATCAACGAACATGTGAGCAAAGAGCATCATTAGTGCAATAAGCACCATTGCTCCCCAACGAGCCCACGCATAGTCGTTCAACTTCTTTTGAATTGTTTGAGTCATAATACTTTAATTATTTAAGTTTAATGTGTTCTTTACTGTTTTGTATAGGTTTTCAGCACCTCATACGCCTCCTCGATGCCGAGTTCTCCCGCTTTCGAGATGTCAAGACAGCCCTTGCGTGTATCCTTCATATAAATCTGTATTAAACCTCGGTTGTAGTACGCCTCGGCAAAGTGAGGGTTTAACTCGATAGCCTTCGAGTAATCCTCGTACGCCTCCGGTAACTTGCCCGACAGAGCATAGAGATTTGCCCTATTGTAGTAGGCGTAGGCGAAGCCCGAATGGAGTTTTATCGCCTTTGTCAAGTCTGCAATCGCCTCATCGTAGTTGTATGTTCTCGTAGGACGATTATATAATTGACGCGCAGGGTCCGACTCAATCGAGATACGCTGGTAGGCATTGTCAATCGAGGAGATAAAGTCAATCATCTCCGCCTGTGTAGCGGCACGATTTAGGTAAACAAACGGATTAGTTGGCAAAGCCTGAATAGCTGCTGTATAGGTATTTACAGAGTTTGTATATTGCTTGACCAACGACTCCGAAATAGCGAGTTGGAACAACTGTCCGAATGTCGCAGCATCGGCTGTTACGCTATGTTTCAATCGGCGATTTATCGCTACAAGCGAGTCTGGCGCAATAGTGCTCTCTCGGCACGAAATGGCAAGCAGAGGGTTGTCGAGCTGTTTGATAAAATCTTCGGCTCGTTGCGAGTGGAACTTACGAGCAGTGGCGGTCTGCTCGGTCGAATCCTGCGTAAATGTAAACTTGAAGAGTGGCAGCAGTGCCATCTTCTCGTCATTTGTACGGCGTGAAGTGATACGCTCGAACGATGAGCCTGCCAATTTGCTCTCGAACGACAACAACTTGTCGAAACGGCGTGTTGTGTCGGCATAAATTGAATATGTCGTGTCGTTCAGACGCGATTTATACTCCGCAATCTTGCGCTCGGCAATCTGTTTGTCGCTGCGAGAACCTTTGTAATCACGCAACAGATGTCGCAGATAGCTACGGCCAAGATAGGCATTTGCAAAGTCTGGATAGAGCTCTATCGCCTTGGTATAGTCGCTCTTTGCTCGCTCAATCTCGCCAAGTTGCTGATAGAGTAGTGCGCGGTTATAATAGACCAAAACATTGTCGGGCGAATACTGCGCAACCTTGTTGTAATCTTCGAGCGCTCGGTTATAATCGCCTATGCGACTGCGGATTATAGCTCGGTTGAAGTAGGTTATCGAACTTGTCGAGTCGAGCTGAATTACACGGTCGAGGTCCGCAAGCGACTGCATCGGGCGGTTGGTTTCGTTATAGACCAAAGCTCGATTGAAGAAGGACATCGCCAACATCGAATCGCACTTTACCGCCATATCGAAATCTTTTTCGGCTTCGGCAAAGCGATTTTGTTGCATCAGCAACACTCCTCGGCGGTTATATCCGAATGGGCTCTCTCGGTTGGTGCGAATACCGAGGTCGAAATCGGCGTATGCTCGCACGGTATCTTTGAGGTAGAGGTGGCAAACACCACGATTTATGTAGGCATCGGCAACCTTCTTCTCATAACGGATAAAGTTGTCGAAATCCTCGATAGCCTCTTTGAACTGCTGATTTAGCAGACGGGTAACACCTCGTGAATAGTAGGGATTTGGGAGGTCGGGGCGCAACTCTATCGCCTCGCGGAAATCCGAAAGTGCATCGTCATAATTTCCTAAACGAGAACGAGTTATAGCGCGATATGTAAAGGCGGTTGTAAATACGGGATTTTTCTCTATTGCCTCCGTAAAATCCGCCTCGGCACCGAGCAAATCGTCAAGGTTATACTTGGCAATTCCTCGCAGAAAATAGCCCTCGTAGGCATCTTCATCAAAGCGCAGAAGTACATTCAGCGTGCGTATCGCCTCCTTGAAGTCGTTATCCATCATCTGACGGCGACCGATATAGAAGAAGTAATCACGATTGTACTGCGCCACAACCGCAGTCGTGGCGAACAACACAAACAATATCGCAATTACCGCTTTACGCATTTTAACTCTGCTTTTAGCTATTAGCCATTAGCCATTGGCTTTTTAATAAAAATCAAAAATACCTTTAATTGTCCATTGTCAATTCGTCAATTGTCAATTTGAAAACGCTCTGCGTTTAGTTGTCGTTGTATCCGAAGCGTGTGAGTTGGCGGTCGTTATTGCGCCAGTCGTCATTTACCTTGACAAAAAGTTGCAGGAAAACCTTCTTGCCGAGGAACGCCTCAATATCGGCACGAGCCTGCTGTCCCACCTTTTTGAGTCGCTCGCCTTTGTGCCCGATTACAATGCCCTTCTGCGAGTTGCGTGCCACATATATCGTTGCCGATATGCGGTCGATGGTCGGCTCCTCCTTGTAGGAGTCAATCTCAATTTCACAACAGTAGGGTATCTCCTTGTCGTAGTTTAATAAAATCTTCTCGCGGATAATCTCCGAGGCGAAGAAACGCAGTGTTTTGTCGGTCAAAGTATCCTTCGGATAGTACGGCTCACCCTCGGGCAGTCGCTCCAAAATTGCGCCAAAGATAGCCTCGATATTAAACTGCTCCTTTGCCGATGCAGGAACAATCATCGCCTCAGGCAGACGCTCGTGCCACTCGGCAACGATTTTTTCTAGCTTCTCCTGTGTTGTGAGGTCTATCTTGTTGATAACCACGATTGTCGGTATTGCACTCGCAGCAATCTTCTCGATAATATCGGCATTGCGCTCGCTCTGCTCCTCGACCGTATCGGTAACATAGAGAATCACATCAGCATCGCTCACTGCGCCACGCACAAAGTTCATCATCGACTCCTGCAACTTGTATGCAGGCTTCAAAATTCCGGGCGTATCGGAATAGACGATTTGGAAATCATTGCCATTTACGATACCCATAATACGATGGCGTGTGGTCTGCGCCTTCGATGTAATGATGGACAACTTCTCGCCCACAAGGGCATTCATCAGTGTCGATTTACCGACATTCGGATTACCTATAATGTTTACAAAACCGCTTTTATGCATCTTTATTTGTAATTTTGTGCGCAAAATTACAAATTAAAATTGAGAACTGAGGCTGTGGAGCGAGTGAAAAATTAAATTTATCTATTTTTTCCGAGCCACGAGAAAGAAAAACCTGCGCAGCAGGGTTAATTGACAATTGACAGTTGACAATTAAAGGTATTTTTATAGATTTTTAGCAATTAACCTATTTTAACAATAAAAACCGTCATTGCGAAGGAGCTAAGCGACTGTGGCAATCTCCCACTTTTTAATTAAAAAAACAACAAGGGAGATTGACCTTCGGTCTTCACTGCTACGCCTCGGCATAGTTCAAACAAGCTTGACTCTGCTCTCGGCTTAATCGCAGCGGTCCCACGCTCACTCCGTTCGCTCGGAATGACGAGAGATAGAGCGACCACGCAAGCGATTTGCGTGGTCGTTGTTTTTTTGGCGCAGATTTTTGTGGCGAATGGCATTCGGGCTTTCAGCCCTTAATGGCATTTAATGACAACGCAGTCCAAAGGAGTGCTTAATAACAAAGCGCATTTGCCATTCAGCGAGTATAACGAGCGATTGCCATTTATTGCCCTTCAATGCCATCAAACTTGGCGCATAGACTAACGGCTAATAGCAAAAAAAGCACCCCGAAAG
>JAZOBZ010000079.1:0-14854 GCA_045596245.1 Alistipes sp.
AAACAAAAAGAAAACCTCTGAATTCGTTGAAATTCAGAGGTTTTCATCTTTTTGCTGTGATTCTTCGTGGTGCCACCAGGAATCGAACCGGGGACACAAGGATTTTCAGTCCTTTGCTCTACCAACTGAGCTATGGCACCAACTTCTTAATGCTACACCCCATCACTGCGCGCCCACTTACGCACCCATTGTACGCTCGTTTGCGCTACCCTCGCGGGGTTTTGCGACTGCAAAGGTAACGCAAAATTTTGATTCTGCAAACTTTTTGCTAAAATTTCATAAAAAAATGCAAAATGAAGGATTCAACGCTTCACATACAAAAGTCTGTGAAATCCAAAATCATCTTACGCTGAAACACAAAAATCGCCAACCTGCTCAAATTTGCAAGTTAGCGATTGAAGTAGTGCCCGGAATAGGACTCGAACCTACACGCCTCTCAGCACTCGCACCTGAAACGAGCGCGTCTACCATTTCGCCATCCGGGCTTTACGGCTGCAAAGGTAAATAATTTTTCGCTAATTACAACTTTACTCAATTTTTTTCTTGGAAGATTTTTCCCTATTCATCGATGTAGCTTTTACATTTATATGATAAATCTCATAAATTAAACATTTATAACTCTAACTTTTCGCTTTTATCTTTGCACTTTTAACTTTTTTTATTATCTTTGTTAACATTAATCTGATGAGGTAAAGTGGCATCTATATATTTTCATATTCCGTTTTGTAAGCGGATGTGTGGATATTGCGATTTTTATCGCAGTGTCAAGTTGAAGTATATACCTGATGTCGTTGATGCTATGCACAAGGAGTTGCAGGCGCAACAAAATTTTTTGCACGATAAGACGATTCATACAATATATTTTGGAGGAGGTACGCCATCTTTGATTGCTCCTGGCGAGATAGAGCGATTTGTTGAGCAGGTACGCAGACAGTTCGATTGTTCGCGGTTGGAGGAGATTACCATAGAGGTTAATCCCGATGATATAACTGCCGAATATATTGCCGAATTGCGCAAGACATCGGTTAATCGTATTTCGATGGGGATACAGTCGCTCGATGACGATTGTCTATTGTTTATGGGACGCAGACACTCGGCACAACAGGCGGTTGAGGCGGTTAAGATGTTGCAGGAGGCGGGCTATGACAATATCTCCGTAGATGTTATTTTTGGCGTTGATGGTTTTGATGTAGGGGTGCTGGCGCAAACCTTGCAGAGTATATTGGCGATGAATGTGCAGCATATCTCGGCATATCATCTTACGATTGAGGAGGGTACTCGTTTCGGGCGTATGTTGGCGCGTGGCGAGATGCATGAAACAGAGGAGGGGCGCAGTGAAGCGGAGTTTTTGCAAGTGCATAATACCCTGACAATAGCGGGTTTTGAACACTATGAAGTGTCAAACTATGCTTTGCCTAATTATCGTTCTCGTCACAACTCTTCGTATTGGCTGGGTGTTGAGTATCTCGGTATTGGTGCAGGGGCGCACTCCTATAACGGAGATGTGCGCCGTTGGTGCGAGCAACCGATAGAGGAGTATGTGAGAGAGGTGTCGTATGGCTTGGAAGAGTTGTCGCAACGAGATAAACTCAACGAATATGTGATGACCTCGTTGCGCTGTGTCGAGGGGTTGTCGCTTGGTAAGGTCGAGCGAGAGTTTGGTAAGGTCGAGCGAGAAAGATTGGAGCGCGAAGCAATAAAAAATGGTATTGCAGAGTTGTTGATTAATGATGGCGAAAATATACGCATTGCTCCCGAAAATATGTTGCTGTCGGATATGGTTATTGAGGCTATGATTGAGTTGTAATTACCCCATAGAGTCTATTCAGATATAGTTTTTAAAATTTTTTAATAAATACCTTGTTTTTGTAATTTAATAGTCGTATCTTTGCGGCGGAATATATAGAGAAACAACAAATTATCAGATAATTATGAGTGAAGTAAAGTTTAGTCCCGATGTTCTCTTTGAGGTTAGTTGGGAGGTGTGTAACAAGGTCGGAGGTATCCACACCGTATTGGCAACAAAGGCCCTGACCGTTACAAAGCAGATGGGCGATAGATATATTACTATCGGTCCTGATTTTTCGCAAGATAGCGAGGTGTCGGAGTTCGTTGAGGACCCGATGTTGATGAAGACTTGGCGTCAGAGCCTCTATAATGATGGTATTCGTGCTCGTATTGGTCGTTGGAATGTGTGCGGTAACCCTATCGCAATTCTTATCGACTTCACAACCCTCTTCTCGAATAAAGACGAGGTGTTGAAGGAGTTGTGGGAGACCTATAAGGTTGACTCCATTTCGGGGCAATGGGACTATGTTGAGCCTGTCTTGTTTGGATATTTGGCAGGTAAAGTGATTGAGTCGTATGTAGATGCTTTCTGTGCTACGACCGAGAAGGCTGTGGCTCACTTCCACGAGTGGATGACCTGTTCAGGAGGTCTTTATTTGCGTCAACACTCACCATATATTGCAACGGTAATGACAACCCATGCAACCGTAATGGGCCGTTGCATTGCAGGCAACAACCTTCCACTCTATGGAAACTTGGAGCAGTTCAACGCTGATGACTTGGCTCGTCAGTTCAATGTTGTGGCAAAGCACTCCATCGAGAAGATGGGCGCAAAGAACCACGATGCATTCCTCTCGGTGAGCGATATTACGGCTCGCGAGTGCGCACACTTGCTCGGCAAGGAGGTCGATGTTGTAACCCCTAACGGCTTCGAGAACGATTTTGTTTGGACAGGCAAGGAGTATGATACCAAGCGCAAGGAGGCTCGCAAGGCTATGATAGAGGTTGCCGAGGCTTCTCTTTCGCATAAGTTCGAGAAGGAGCCATTTATCATTGGCACAAGTGGCCGCTACGAGTTCCACAACAAGGGTTTGGATATCTTCTTCGAGTCGTTGAAGGCGCTCGAAACTTCGGGCAAGCTCGACCGTGAGGTGTTGGCGTATGTTACTGTTCCGGCTGCAAATCTTGGTGCTCGCCACGACTTGCAGGCTCACTTGCAGGATAAGTCGCAGGCTATTGACGCTTCACAATATCGCTACTCGACACATGTTCTCGAAAACACCTCTTGGGACCAGGTGGCAAATGCAATAAATGGTAGTGTTCTCGACCGTGCAGAGTCGAAGGTTAAGGTGATTTTTGTTCCTACATACCTCAACCAGAACGATGGTATCTTCAACAAGTCATACTACGAGTTGCTTGTAGGTATGGACTTGACCATCTACCCATCGTACTACGAGCCATGGGGCTATACTCCACTCGAATCCATTGCATTCTCGGTGCCTACTGTTACTACAACATTGGCGGGCTTCGGAGTTTGGGCAGCGGAGCAGGAGCAGAACAATGGCGTTGTAGTTGTTGAGCGCAACGATAGCAATAATGCCGAGGCTGTGGCTTCGGTTGCAGATGCAGTGCTTCGCTTCCTTGCTCTCTCGGATAAGGAGGTTGCAGCAGTTCGTAAGGCGGCATTCGAGATGTCGAAGAAGGCGCTTTGGGAGAACCTCTTTGTGTACTATCAGAAGGCTTACGACTGCGCAATCGAGAGTTGTGTTGCTCGTACCAATCGTGCAGTTATGGGTGATGGTGGTGCTTCGCACGAGCAGATTAACTTCGTGCGTCAGCAGCTCTTTGTTGAGCGCCCTAATTGGCAACGCGTAATGGTTGAGAAGTCTTTACCGGCACGCCTTCGCCCACTCGAAGAGTTGTCGCGTAACTTATGGTGGAGCTGGACTCTCGGAGCTCGTGATTTGTTCGAGGCTATCGACAAGGAGTTGTGGGTAGAGGTTGATAGAAATCCTATTGCACTGCTCGATAAGGTGTCGATGGATCGCCTGTCTGAGATTGAAAATGATAAGGCATTCCTTGAAAAGATGGATTCGGTGTATGCTCAGTTCCAAGAGTATATGAACGAGAAGCCGAATCCAAAAGCTCCTAAGATAGCCTACTTCTCGATGGAGTATGGTTTGCACCACTCGTTGAAGATATATTCGGGAGGTCTTGGTATCTTGGCGGGCGACTATTTGAAGGAGGCTTCGGATAGAAATACCCCAATGGTAGCCGTAGGTCTTTTGTATCGCTACGGATACTTTACACAGCGTCTTTCGGCACAAGGTGCGCAGGAGGCAACATACGAGGCACAAAACTTCTTCAAGTTGCCAATCATGCCTGTTCGTGAGGAGGACGGCTCGTGGGTAACTACGCAGGTAGCTCTTCCTGGTCGTACTTTGAGTGCTCGCGTATGGCGTTGTCAGGTAGGTCGTACTCCATTGTACCTGCTCGATGCTGACTATGAGGCTAACTTGGAGGAGGACCGTCAGGTAACTCACTATCTCTACGGTGGCGATTGGGAGAACCGCTTGAAGCAGGAGATTTTGCTCGGTATCGGCGGTATCCGTGCCCTCAACAAGATGGGTATCAAGCAGGAGGTTTACCACTGCAACGAGGGACACGCTGCATTTATCGGTGTAGAGCGTGTTCGCAACCTGATGTCGCGCAAGAAACTCTCGTTCTCGGAGGCGTTGGAGGTAGTGCGTTCATCTTCGCTCTTTACAACCCATACCCCTGTACCTGCGGGACACGATGCATTCCCTGAGTCGATGATTCGTCAGTATATGTCGCACTATCCTGATGCACTCGGCATCACTTGGGACCAGTATATCAACCTTGGTAAGGTTAATCCGAACGACCCGAACGAGCGTTTCTCGATGTCGGTACTCGCTTGTAACCTCTCGCAGGAGGTCAATGGTGTGTCGTGGTTGCACGGTGAAGTGTCGAAGGATATTCTCGGTAATATGTGGCCGGGATACTTCAAGAAGGAGTTGCATATCGGCTATGTAACCAATGGTGTTCACTTCCCAACATGGACAGCATCGAATATGCGCCGACTCTATTCGCGTTACTTCCCTAACGGATTTGAGGGACATACCTATAATATCCCTGAATGGCAGAAGGTTTACAACATTCCTGATGAGGAGTTGTGGAACGAGCGTATGTTCCTCAAACAGCGACTTATCAAGACTATCAAGCGCCGCTATACAGACCCTACACAGGTGCGCTTCGACCGCCCAAGTCAGATGGTGCAGGTAGCAGACCGCATCAAGCCTGAGGTTTTGACTATCGGTTTTGCACGCCGCTTCGCTACTTATAAGCGTGCATATCTCCTATTTACCAACTTGGAGCGTCTGTCGGCTATTGTAAACAACAAGCAGCACCCTGTACAGTTTATCTTTGCAGGTAAGGCTCACCCTAACGACAAGCCGGGACAGGATTTAATTAAGCGTATCGTTGAGGTGTCGTTGATGCCTGAGTTTGTGGGTAAAATTATCTTCTTGCAGAACTACGATATGGAGTTGGCTCGCCGTATGGTTCAGGGTGTCGATGTGTGGTTGAACACTCCAACCCGTCCATTGGAGGCTTCGGGTACTTCGGGTGAGAAGTGCGTGATGAATGGTGTTATGCAGTTCTCGGTACTCGATGGCTGGTGGGTTGAGGGTTACAAGGAGAATGGCGGTTGGGCACTCCCTATGGAGCGCACATTCGCTGACCAAGGCTACCAAGATGAACTTGATGCTGAGATGATATATACTACCATAGAGGAGCAGATTGTTCCTAAGTACTATGCTCGTAACGAGAAGGGTATTCCAACGGATTGGGTTGCATCGATTAAGAAGTGTATCTCGGATATCGCATCGAACTTCACTACAAACCGTATGCTTATCGACTACGAGGAGCGTTTTTACAATAAGTTGGCTGCTCGCAAGAAGGAGCTTATTTCGAATAACTATATCCTCGCTCGTGAGATAGCAGCTTGGAAGCGTAAGGTTTCGGCGGCTTGGGATAGCGTACGCATTCTTGACTCGCAGCGTGTGCGTGTGGACAAGGAGTCGATGTTGCTTGGTGAGAAGTATCATTTTGAGGTAAAACTCGATGTGGCAACACTCTCTCCTGAGGATATCGGTGTAGAGCTTGTTGTGGCAAAGCAGATGGTTGGTTCGCAAGCACCTGATGTAACTCTTACCGAGCAGTTGCAATTTGTTAAGAGTGAAGGTACACAGGCTACTTATGCTTTGGATATTGCTCCTAATCGTACCGGTGCATTCGACCTCGCTTTGCGAGTCTATCCAAAGAACGAGAATTTGCCATATCGCATGGACTTTGCCCTCGTAAAATGGGCATAACGATTTACCTGTTGGGCTAATAGCCAAAAGCGTTCATACATCAATACTGCCAGAGCACAGCGATGCTCGGCAGTATTCGGTGTGCGAAAAGGGGAATAAAATGTTCTATTTCGTTATAAACTGTAAAAATAAAGGGTTATTTTTGAAATTATTTAGCTTTTGCAGAATAATTATACGAAATTTTTATTAACTTTACAAAACCGAATAACAAATCTACTACATATTATTATGCCGGGATTAAAATTTGACAAACGAGAACTCGGTAATTTGGAGTATTCGTTGCAACGCGAGATGTTGGCTACTGACCGCCGTGGCGGATATATGAGTACCACCATTGTAGGTTGCAATACTCGCAAGTACCATGGTTTGATTGTTGCTCCGATAGATTTGAGCAACAATGCTTATGTGTTGCTTTCGTCTCTTGACGAGACCATCGTGCAGCACGACCAGTCATTCAACTTGGCTCTTCATCGCTTTCGTGGTGTATATGAGCCTCGCGGACACAAGTATATCACCGATTTCGAATATACTCCATGTCCAACCATCACTTATCGTGTCGGAGGTGTGATTCTTCGCAAGGAGATTCTTTGGATTCACAAGCGTACTCAGATGATGATTCGTTATACGCTTGTTGATGCTCACTCCGAGACTACACTGCGTTTGCGCCCATTCCTTGCATTCCGCAACAAGCACGAATTGTCAAAGGCTAATATGTATGCCAATGTTCGCTCTTATCCAGTTGTTAATGGAGTGAAGAATCGCCTCTATGACGGATTTCCTTGGTTGCACATGCAGTTGTCGAAGGCTGATGCGAAGTTTATTCCTGCTCCGGATTGGTACTATGACTTCGAGTATCAGAAAGAGATTGAGCGTGGTTATGAGGGCTACGAGGATTTGCTCACAACAGGCTACTTCGAGATGAATATCAAGAAGGGCGAGAGCATTATCTTCTCGGCTTCGGTAGATGAGATGCCTTCGGGTGAGGCAATCTGCGAGGCGTACGAGACTTCGGTTGCTCGCCGCACTCACAAAATAGACTTTGAGAGTTGCTTGCATCACTCTGCTCGTCAGTTTATCATTCGCCGCCCCGGTAATCGTACGGAGGTTGTCGCAGGCTATCCTTGGTACGGTGTAGATGGTCGCTCGACCTTCATTTCGCTTCCGGGATTGACCTTGGAGCAGGGCTACAAGGAGGACTGCATAGATGTTCTCGACACGATGGTTGGCGATATGCATAATGGCGACTTTGCAGGTTCTGCTTCGGCAGAGGTTGCGGCAGATGCTCCGCTTTGGTTCTTCTGGACATTACAGCAGTTGGAGCCACACATCGGCGCACAGGCTGTATGGGAGCGTTATGGCAAGGCGATGAAGAGTATCTTGGGGGCATATCGCAAGGGCTTCTTCGGTGGTTGCGTAGCGATGCACACCAACGGTCTTGTTTGGGCAGCCCGCGAAGGTGTAGCCCTTACATGGATGAACTGCCTAATGAATGGCGTTCCACAGACTCCGCGTGCAGGTTATGTTGTAGAGATTAACGCTCTATGGTATAATGCTGTATGTTACGCCTTGGCGCTTGCAAAGAAGATGGGTGATAAGGCATTTGAGAAGGAGTGGAAGGAGTTGCCTGAGCAGATTAAGAAGTCGTCTATCGATATGTTCTACCTCTCGGAGGAGGGTTATCTTGCCGACTATGTGGATAACTGCGGTAAAAACGACTTTATACGATGCAACCAGATTATCGCTTGTGGCTTGAACTATACAATGCTTGACGAGGTGCAGACTGTGAGTGTGTGGAGAACGGTGCGTCAGCATCTGCTTACGCCTGTGGGACTTCGCTCATTATCACCTCGCAATCCGATGTTCGAATCTACCTACAAGGAGAATCCTATCGAGCAGGAGGCGGCATCGAAGAATGGTGCAGTATGGGTATGGCCATTGATGTTCTACATTGAGTGTGCATTGCGCCTCGATGCCGAGCGATTCTTGGCTCATGCCGAGGAGATGTTGATGGCTTTCGATGATAATATCCAGACCTACTGCATCGGCTCGATGGCAGAGTACTACGATGCTAATCCGCCATTCGCTCCGCGAGGTGCAATCTCGCAGGCGTGGAGTGTAGGAGGTGTACTCTACATCAAGCAGCTTATCGAACAGTATAAGGCGAAGACAAAGCGTGCGAAGAAGAGTGCTACAAAGGCTGCACCAAAGCGCACAGCAGCGAAAAAGAGTGTTAAGAAATAATAAAATAGAGATAATATGAGGGTATTAATGTTTGGTTGGGAGTTTCCTCCGCATATTGCAGGAGGACTCGGTACAGCCTGTTACGGAATGACTCGCGGATTGGCTCGCAACGATGTGGAGGTAACATTTGTTATGCCTCGCGCATCGGGTGATGAAGATGAGCGCTTTATTCGTGTAGTAAATGCGAGCGATGTTGAGACCGTGTTCGGCAAAGTGAGTACCGATGCTGCCGATATTATCGATAAGATGTCGTTTATCCATGTGGACTCCAATCTCGTTCCATACCTCTCACCTGAGGATTACGAAACTTATCACGATGAGTTTGTAAAGACGGGTGAGAAGCGTTGGGAGACAAGCGATGTGTGGAGTCAGCGTTACACCTTCTCCGGCAAGTACGGAGCCAATATCATGGAGGAGGTTGCTCGCTATGCCATTGTTGCAGCACAAATTGCGAAGGACCTCGAAGGTCAGTTCGATGTTATCCACGCACACGACTGGCTCACCTATTATGCCGGTATCGCTGCGAAGCGCGTATCGGGCAAACCGTTAGTAGTGCACATGCACGCTACATCGTTTGACCGTTCTTCGAGCGACAATATCGACACTCGTGTCTATGAGATTGAGCGTACCGGTATGGCGGCAGCCGATAGAGTTATTGCTGTGTCGAACTTGACTCGTAATATCGTAATTGAGAAATATAACATTCCTGCCGAGAAGGTTGTTACAGTACATAATGCGGTGCGCTTTGCCGAGAAGGAGTCCGAGTTGCCTGAGCGTGGTGTTACCGATAAGATTGTAACCTTCCTCGGTCGTATCACCTTCCAGAAGGGTCCGGACTACTTCGTGGAGGCTGCAGCAAAGGTGTTGAAGAGAGTTCCTAATGTTCGCTTCGTGATGGCGGGTTCGGGCGATATGATGAACCATGTTATTCGCCGTGTGGCTCGTTTGGGCATTGCAGACCGCTTCCACTTTACGGGCTTCTTGAAGGGCGATGATGTTCATAAGATGTTCCAACTCTCCGATGTCTATATTATGCCATCGGTATCGGAGCCATTCGGTATCTCGCCATTGGAGGCTATGCGTGCCAATGTCCCTTCGATTATCTCGAAGCAGTCGGGTGTTGCCGAAGTGTTGGACTACGCCGTGAAGGTTGATTATTGGGATGTTGATGCTATGGCAGATGCCATCTATGGTTTGATTACCTACCCGGCTCTCTCGAAGATGTTCGCACAGAAGGGCTTGGAGGAGGTTACGAACCTCAAATGGAACGATGCTGCCAAGAAGGTCAAAAAGGTTTACGAAGATGCCATTGCATCGATGAAATAACGGAAATAAGAAAAAACAAAAACACAAAAAATATGAAGACAGTTTGTTTATATTTTCAGGTACATCAGCCTTGGCGACTGAAAACCTACCGCTTTTTCCATATCGGCAAGGACCACAACTACCTTGACGATTTGACCAATCGCGCCATTATGCAGAAGATTGCGCGTGAGTGTTACTTGCCAATGAATGCTCTCCTCCTCAAACTTATCAAGGAGAACAAGGGTGCATTTCGTGTTTCGTTCTCGCTCACAGGTTCTGTTGTCGAGCAGTTTAAGGCTTACGCTCCCGAGGTGTTGGATTCGTTCCGCGCCTTGGTTGATACGGGTTGTGTAGAGTTGTTGGCAGAGACCTACTCGCACTCGTTGGCAGCCCTCTCATCGAAGGAGGACTTCAAAGAGCAGGTTAAGAAGCATACCGCAATGTTGAAGGCAGAGTTTGGCGTTAAGCCAAAGGCATTCCGTAATACCGAGCTTATCTACTCTGACGAGATTGGTGAGGTAGTTGGCGAGATGGGCTTTAAGACTATGTTGGCAGAGGGTGCAAAGCATATCCTTGGCTGGAAGTCGCCTGACTTTGTTTATGCAGGTGCAGCGGATCAGAGCCTTCGTCTTTTGCTCCGCAACTACAAACTTTCAGACGATATCGCATTCCGCTTCTCGAATCAGGGTTGGGACGAGTATCCACTCACAGCCGACAAGTATGCCGCTTGGCTTTCGGAGTCGGAGGGTGAGGTTATCAACCTCTTTATGGACTACGAAACCTTCGGTGAGCACCAGAAGGCTTCGACCGGTATTTTCGACTTTGTGAAGAATCTCCCTGCTGCAATCTTGAAGCGTGGCGATTTGAAGTTTGCCACCGTTAGCGAAACTGCTGCCGAGCATCAACCTGTTGCAGTTCTTCACTGCCCTCATGTAATGTCGTGGGCAGACGAGGAGCGCGATATCACCGCTTGGTTGGGCAACGACTTGCAGAACGAGGCGTTCTCGAAGTTGTATGCGATGAAGGATAAGGTTCGCTCGTTGAAGAGCAAGGATTTCGAGTATGTATGGAACTTTATGCAGACTTCGGACCACTTCTACTACATGGCTACAAAGTGGCTCTCTGACGGTGATGTTCACTCCTACTTCAACCCTTATGGTTCGTCTTATGAGGCATTTATCAACTATATGAATGTTTTGTCGGACTTCCAGATTGAAGTAGAGAAGGCGTTGACTTTGAAGAAGCCAAGTCGTGCTAAAAAATAGCTAAATCATCTCTGATTTTGAGGTAAAACAAAAAGCCAATGGCTAAAAGCCTCCACTGCAACCATAGGTATCGAAAACGATACCCAGCACGCAGAGGGGCACCAATGGCTAAAAGCAGAAAGAGTCTGTCCAACAAGTGAAGAAGTTGGACAGACCTCTTTCTTTTATTACAATCCCTATTCGATTATAGTAACATTATAGCAATGTTACAAGCAGTACTATTGTCGTAATAGCTATAACAACACCTACTGCTACACGAATAGCCAACATTTTGCAGCCGCGAGGCATACGGATACCGCAATATGGACATCTTTCCATACTTACCGGTATCGGTAATCCGCACTCCGGACATATTATCGTAGGCTCATTATTCGGATTGATATCTTCCGCTTTTGCTACCATAGTATATCTATTTTTGATTTAATAATTATTGTAATATCCGCAATAACTCCAACGGTTTGTCAA
The DNA here is from genome assembly GCA_045596245.1 of Alistipes sp. GTDB lineage: Bacteria > Bacteroidota > Bacteroidia > Bacteroidales > Rikenellaceae > Alistipes. Next base: position 11,459 of record JAZOBZ010000079.1, read on the forward strand.
TGATAATATCGGCTCCGCACTCCTCTAACTCCATACGAGAACGAAATCCCCACGAACAGCCAACAGAACGCACACCTGCACCTTTGGCTGTCTGAATATCCACACCAGAATCCCCTACCATAAATGTCGTTTTAGGTGATGCTCCGCACTCCTTCATAATAAGATTGAGCAGTGCCGCATCGGGCTTTAACGGAAAACCTTCGCGGTTACCATAAATAGCCTTAAACACTATTTCAGGAAAGATATTGGCGATAAGTTTCTTTGTTCCGGCATCAAATTTATTCGATGCCACAGCTAACACCCACCCCTTATCTTGTAATGAGTGTAACACCTCTCGAATACCATCGTATGGGTGAGAATAGCAATCTATGTGCTCTATATAATAATCTATAAAATCCTGTCGAGCCTTTGCTACATAATCCGGTGTTCGCAACTCCTCAGGCAAAGCGCGCTCCACAAGTCGTAAGATGCCATTGCCGACCATAGTCCGATACTCATTACAGGTGTGAGAGCCAAGACCTCGCAGTCCGAGCATATAGTTGCACGCCTCTGATAGATCGCCAATCGTATCGAGAAGTGTTCCATCAAGGTCAAAGACCACAAGTTTGTTAGAAGCCTCTATCTTATTCATAGATTCGCGACTGTCGTATCACTTTACCCTCCTGCTCTATGAAATAGCGGCGTGATTTGAGGAGGTTACGCGACTGCAACACCATTGTCTTGGTCTCGGAGATGATACCAAGGAACAACATTCCTGCACGAGAGTTAGACTCTCCCTTGGTAATTCGTCCCAACTCCTCTTTTGTTGTTTGAGCCAATCGCTCGAAGAGGTTGTCACGCATCGTTAAAACCTCGTCAATGGTCGAGAAGTCATTCGAGGTAAACATATATATAATGCGCGAGTATATCTCGTTTACATCGGCATTTATAGACATCAGGTTATCTGACTGTATATGGCTCAATCCTGTATGATTGTTGTCGATATGCTCGAACGAAGGGCGGGTAATATGTACCAATGCCTTGGTCATCTCGTTCAGGTAGTCGAGAATCTGAACATAGTAGAGCGACAGGTTCAAATCCGAGCCGTATGTACTGCGCAGAGTTGTTGCAATAGAGTATTTCAAACGGCGATTCTCCTCGTACATCTCGGAGGCCTCTGCTGTCAAGTCCTTCAATGCTTTGCGGTTCTCCTTCATCAACGCTACGATTGTACGATTATAGATGCGGGTTGTGGCCTTGATAGTCTCCGAAACGGCAGTCATAGTGTTGTTAACAAGGTTCTCGCGCACCTCTGCATCGGATTTCTTATTCTCCTCTTTCTTCTTCTTTGGCATAAAGTTGCTATGGATAAACATGTAGAGGCAGAGCAATGTAATAATACCAAATGCCCAAACATCGCCCCACATAAGCAGAAGACCGAGAACAAAGGCGATAATAAATCCTCCAAAGCCTGTCACAAACCAGCCCATAACAACGGTAAATACGCCTGTGATACGATATACGGCACTCTCGCGTCCCCATGCCTTATCAGCCAACGAAGAACCCATCGCCACCATAAAACATACATAGGTGGTCGAAAGTGGCAACTTCAACGAAGTACCGAAAGCAATAAGCAACGAGGCGGTAGTAAGATTTACAGTCGAGCGAATCATATCGTAAGGTGCTCCACTATGCTCGATATCCGCCCACTCGAAACGCTTTGCCACAAAGTTTTTCACCCGTTCTGGGGTTATGCGGTCAAAGAAGTGTGATGTACTTACAGCTGCACGCACCAATGCACGCGAGAACATCGAAGAGTTGAACTGTTGGTCGCCACCGCCGTCAGCCGAAGAGAGCGACAACTCAGTCTGCGATACATTCATCGCCTTGCGTGATGTCCAGAGCGTAATCACCATAATAATACCTGAGAGAACAATATATATGGTATTCGATGCTGCCGAAGGCTCCGACAGTGCTGTCATCAATAGAGATTCGTTACCACCGGCTGCCTTCGTAACCGTGAATGCCTCCAAACCTGCGATAGGCACACCGATAAAGTTCACGAGGTCATTACCTGCAAATGCCAAAGCCAACGAGAATGTTCCGGCAAGGATTGTTATGCGCAAGATATTCACGCGGAACAACTGCAAGAAGAACAACACAAGCGAACATACCACCCACGAAATCAAGAGTGCGATGAGCAGATGCTCATCTACCCAAGCCACAAATGCGGTGCCTGCTAATTGGTTTTTCAAACCCTTAAATAGAGCAAAGTATAGTATCGATGTGAGCGACATTCCGCACCATACGGCACCGAAACGGCGCAACATGGTCATATATCGGAACGAGAATATAAGTCGTGATATCCACATAACGATTGTACCCATTGTAAATGCCAATACCACCGAGAGAAGAATACCCGAAACAATACCCATCGCCTTGGCGGTATTGATATAGTTACCCAACTCCAAATATGATATATTAGGGTCTGCACCTATTTTGAAGAGTGCTACTGCCACAGCTGAGCCGAGCAGACAGAATATAAGCGATACGGTGGTTGATGTTGGTAATCCGAGTGAATTGTATAGGTCGAGCAGGATAACATTTGCGAACATCACGCTGACATAGAGCATCATCACCTCCTTAAATGTAAACAGGTCGGGGTGGAACATTCCGTGTCGTGCCACATCCATCATACCACTCGATGTTACTGCACCGATAAGGATACCAAATGATGCCACGATAAGGATAGTGCGGAACGATGCGGCTTTCGAACCGAGCGCTGAATTTAAAAAATTGACAGCATCGTTGGTAACACCCACATATAGTCCCGAAACTGCAAGTAGCGCAAGTATTGCGACCATTACATAATAAATCTCTTCCATACCACACTTTTTATTCAGGTTAATATAGTTACAAAGATATTACATATTGTTTGATAGCGCAACAGTAGTTGTTAAATTTAACAAAAATTTAACATTGGTATAACTAAAAAACATACTGCCCCCAAAAAGAGATATTTATATATCCTATTTTAACTTTTTTTTAGCTTTCTTAAACTTTTCTCTCTTTTTTATTGATTATTCAATATAATTTCATATATTTGCACCATATAAAGCCACAAATAGTGGCATTGGTGAGATAAAATCCCTCCCTCGAAATTTTTCGGGGGGGGGGATTTTGAGGTTCTAAATAGTTGTATTTCAGTGAGTTACGGTGTTTTAGCTAATAAATTACTTTAACTAAACGGAAAACTTTTAATTAGTGAGGAGTGAGGAAAACGGAAAGCGGAAAACGGAAAGCGGAAAACTTACAACGCTCCTCATAGAAGGCTGAAAGCCTGACGCCATAGAACGCCAAGGGCGTGACGCCATAAAACAGTCGCAGACTGCACCGCCATTTGGCTTGCGCCGCGAT